>JAGXBG010000200.1 GCA_018971215.1 Alphaproteobacteria bacterium | reverse complement strand
AAAATCATTCAAATTCCAGGATGAGCTGATCGACTGCGAGGCTGTCGCCTGGCTTGGCGACGATGCGTGCGATACGGCCGTCGCGCTCGGCGCGCAGGACGTTCTCCATCTTCATCGCCTCGACGACGGCGAGCGGCTCGCCGGCCTTGACCTCCTGGCCGGCGTCAATGGCAATCGATACCAGCAGGCCCGACATCGGCGACAGCAGGTGGCGCGAGCGCGCCGGCGGCGGCTTTGGTTTCAAGCGGCGCAGCAGCGCGGTCGCGTAACACGGCACTACCATCGCCTCGAACGAGGCGCCGCCGCGGGCCAGTCGCCAAAACAATCCCCGCCGCTCGACGCGGAAAGTCGCCGCCCTTTTGCCGGTCTGTACGGTTATCGCTGGTTGTCCCGGCTGCCAGGCGGTGCGCAGAACCTGTTGACGCCGGTTGCGCGTGACCGCAACGCCATCCGGCAGGCGCCTGGCGACGACCGGATAATCGTCGCGGCCGATCATAACGCAGAGCGATTGCGCAGCCGAACCGGGCGTCGCGAGGGTCTGGGCCGCCGCCGCGGCAAGCACCGCCAGTTCTGTCTCGTCGCGATCCGGTTTGACGCCGTCGAAGCCGGCGGGAAATTCGCGGGCGATAAAATTGGTCGACAGTTTACCGGCGCGAAAACGCGGATTGCGCAGGATCGCGGCGAGGAAATCGACATTGTGCGCGATGCCAGCGACGACAAAGCCATCGAGTGCCTGCGTCAGTCGTGTCGCCGCGGCGTCGCGCCGTTTTCCGTATGCCGCCACCTTGGCAATCATCGGGTCATAGAAGATCGGAATTTCAGCGCCTTCATAGACACCGCCGTCGACGCGCACGCCGTCGCCCGCGGGTTCCGCGTAGCGCACCAACCGTCCGGCGGAGGGCAGAAAGCCGTGCCGTGGGTCTTCGGCATAGACCCGCGCCTCGATCGCCGAGCCAGACAGTTTCAGGTCCTTTTGCGTGAACGGTAGTTTCTCGCCGGCGGCGATACGGATCATCAGTTCGACCAGGTCGAGGTCGGTCACCAATTCGGTTACCGGATGCTCGACCTGGAGCCGCGTGTTCATCTCAAGGAAATAGAAGTTGCGCTGCTTGTCGACGATGAATTCGACGGTTCCGGCCGAGCTGTATTTCGCTGCCTTGGCAAGCGCCACGGCCGCGGCACCCATGCGCGCGCGCGTCTTGGCGTCGAGGAACGGGCTCGGCGCCTCTTCGATCACCTTCTGGTGCCGACGCTGGATCGAGCATTCGCGCTCGAACAAGTGGACGACATTGCCGCGCCGGTCGCCCAGCACCTGAATCTCGATGTGCCGCGGCTCTTCAATGAACTTTTCCAGAAACAACCGCGCGTCGCCAAACGCCGTCTTGGCTTCGCCGCTGGCGCGCTGAAACGCCTCGACCAACTCGGCGTCCGAAGTGGCGATACGCATGCCTTTGCCGCCGCCGCCGGCCGCCGCTTTCAGCATCACCGGATATTGGATGCGACGGGCGACGGCGATGGCGCCCTTGGCGTCCTTGATCACGCCGAGGTCGCCCGGCACGGTCGGCACGCCGGCTTTGACCGCGATCTGCTTGGCCGCGATCTTGTCGCCCATGGCCGCCATCGCGGCGGGATCGGGGCCGATGAAGGTGATTCCGGCCTTCGCCAGGGCACGCGGCAGAGCCGGATTCTCCGACAGGAAACCGTAGCCCGGATGCACGGCCTGTGCGCCGCTGGTGCGGCAAGCGGCGACAATCTTTCGGACGTCGAGATAGCTCTGCGCTGAGGGCGCTGGTCCGATGGCAATCGCCTCGTCGGCCTCGCGCACGTGCCGCGCGTCGGCGTCGGCCTCGCTGTAGACCGCGACGGTGGCGATCCCGAGCCGCTTCGCCGTGCGCATGATGCGGCAGGCGATCTCGCCGCGGTTGGCGATCAGGATTTTCTTGAATAACGGCACGTCAGAGCGGGATGTTGTCGTGCTTTTTCCACGGATTCTCGAGGCGCTTGCCGCGCAGCATGGCGAGCGAGCGGCACAGCCGCCGTCGCGTCGAATGCGGCATGATGACGTCGTCGATGAAGCCGCGCGATCCGGCGACGAAGGGGTTGGCGAATTTCGCGCGGTACTCTTCGGCCCGACGCTCGATCTTCTTCGGGTCCTTGAGGTCGCTGCGGAAGATGATTTCGACCGCGCCTTTCGGTCCCATCACCGCGATCTCGGCCGACGGCCACGCGTAATTGACGTCGCCACGCAAATGCTTCGAACTCATCACGTCATAGGCGCCGCCATAGGCCTTGCGCGTAATCAGCGTCACCTTGGGTACCGTCGCCTGGGCGAAGGCGAAGAGCAGCTTGGCGCCGTGCTTGATGATGCCGCCATATTCCTGTGCGGTTCCCGGCAGAAAACCGGGCACGTCGACGAAGGTGACGATTGGCAGGTTGAAGCAGTCGCAGAAGCGGACGAAGCGCGCCGCCTTGCGCGAGGAATCGATGTCGAGGCAGCCGGCCAACACCATCGGCTGGTTGGCGACGATGCCGACCGGATGGCCTTCGAAGCGCGCAAAGCCGATGACGATGTTCTTGGCGAAATCGGGCTGCAGCTCAAAGAACTCACCTTCATCGGCAACTTTCTCGATCAGCTCCTTCATGTCGTACGGCTTGTTCGGATTGGCCGGCACCAGCGTATCCAGCGAATTCTCGATACGGTCGGCGGAATCTTTGGTCGGTCGGACCAGTGGTGCTTCGCGGTTGGAGGCGGGAAGAAAATCGAGGAAACGGCGCACTTGCAGAAGCGCCTCGGCGTCGGTGGCGAACGCCAAGTCGGCGACGCCCGACTTGGTCGTGTGCGTGTGCGCACCGCCAAGCTCCTCGTGCGTCACCGTCTCGTGCGTCACGGCTTTCACGACGTCGGGACCGGTGACGAACATGTAGGAGCTGTCCTGCACCATGAAGATGAAATCGGTCATCGCCGGTGAATAGACGGCGCCGCCGGCGCACGGGCCCATGACCACCGAAACCTGTGGCACGACGCCGGAAGCCAGCACGTTGCGCTGGAACACTTCGGCGTAGCCGGCGAGGGACTCCACCCCTTCTTGAATTCGCGCGCCGCCGGAGTCGTTGAGGCCGACAACTGGTGCGCCGACGCGGAGCGCCTGGTCCATGATCTTGCAGATCTTCTCGGCGTGCGCCTCGGAGAGTGAGCCGCCAAAAACGGTGAAGTCCTGGCTGAACGCGAAGACGCGTCGACCGCCGACCAGGCCGTGGCCGGTGACGACGCCGTCACCGGGAACTTTCTGTTGCTCCATGCCGAAGTCGGTCGAGCGGTGCTCGACGAACATGTCCCATTCCTCGAACGTGCCGCGGTCGAACAACAGATCGAGGCGCTCGCGCGCGGTCAGCTTGCCTTTTTCGTGCTGCTGGGCGATGCGCTTCTCGCCGCCGCCTCGGCGCGCGGCTTCCCGCTTCTCTTCCAACCGCCGCAATATGTCGCGCATGCGCTCTCCCTCTGGCAGCGACTGGCAGCCAGTTTGGCCTGTTTAGGCGGCGCGGTGAAGGGCGGCGAAGCGGGCAGCGAGCGCGATGTCCGCGCGAATGGCGGCGCGGCGGGCCATC
>JAGXBG010000199.1 GCA_018971215.1 Alphaproteobacteria bacterium | reverse complement strand
GCCGGAATACCGAGGGCGCGCGCCATGATCGCGGTATGGCCTTCGGCACCGCCGAGCACGCTGGCAAAGCCTTTGACCTGCCGCGGATCCATCAAGGCGATGTCGGCCGGGCTCAGTTCCTCGGCGAGGACGACGGTGCCTTCGGCCAGCGTCTTGAATGTGGCGTAGGGCGTCTTGGTCAGGTTGCGCAACAGCCGTTGGCCGACGACGCGCACGTCTTCGATGCGCGCCGCGAAATAGGCGTCGCCCATGGCGGCGAAGCTTTCGCCCATCCCCTCGATCTCAAGCGCCACGGCGCGCTCGGCATTGGCCCGATCGTCGACGATCCGGCGCTCGACGCCACGGACGAAGCGCGAGCGCGATAGCATCGCGAGATGCGCATCGAGCAGATAGCCCATCTCTTCGGCCGCCGTGCCGGGTAGCGCCACCGCCTTGGTCTTGAGTTTTTTGAGCTGCTTGATCGCAGTCTCGACCGCCTGGGCGAAGCGCTTCTGCTCGCCTTCGACCTCCGCCGGCTCGAGGCGGCGCTCGGGGACGGTGATCGCGCCGCTGTCGGTGATGAAAGCGCGGCCGACGGCGACCCCCGGCGCGATCCCGAGACCCTGCAACCGTCGTTCGCCGTGTCCGCCGTCAGTCCTCATTGAAGCCGCCGGTGATCAGCGCCACGAGCGCGTCAATCGCGCACGCGGCGTCGGGCCCGGTTGCGCTCAGGTCGACGGTGCTGCCGGGACCCGCGGCGAGCATCATCAGGCCCATGATAGACCGGCCGGAGACCGATGCGCCGGCTTTCGTGACGGTGATCTCGGCGTCGTATTCGAAGGCGAGCTTGACGAAGCGGGCGGCGGCGCGCGCGTGCAGGCCGCGCTGATTGCGGATGGTGACGGTGCGGTTGACGTGGGCTGGCGCGGCGGCGCTGGCGGGCGATTCCGCCATCAGCGAACGTCGGCCAAGAGCTGTGACGCGACGTTGATGTATTTGCGGCCGGCTTCCTGCGCGCCGCGCACGGCATCGGCCAGCGATTCGGTCTGGCGCAGGCTGGCGAGCTTGATCAGCATCGGCAGGTTGACGCCGGCGATGACCTCGACCTTGGCCTTGTCCATGATCGAGATCGCCAGATTCGACGGCGTGCCGCCGAACATGTCGGTCAACAACACGACGCCGTCGCCGTCGCCGACCTCCTCGACCGACCGGAGAATGTCCTGGCGCCGCTTCTCCATGTCGTCTTCCGGACCGATGCAGATGGCGGCGATGTTGCGTTGCGGCCCTACCACGTGTTCGAGCGCGGCGATGAACTCGGCCGCCAAACGGCCGTGCGTCACGAGAACCATACCAATCATGCAATATCCTTCACGGGAGACGCCGGCGGCTCGGCGGGATGCGGACCGGCCTCACCCGGCCGGTCGAGGTCGCGATGCATCAGGGCGACGCGCCGCCCGTCGGCCGCGAGCCGCGCCGCCAGCCGCTCGGCGACATAGACCGAGCGATGACGGCCACCGGTGCAGCCGATGGCGATGGTGAGATAGCTTTTGCCCTCGGCTTCGTAGCGCGGCAGCAGACGGTCCAGCCAGGCGGCCATCTCAGCGAAGCGAGGA
This sequence comes from Alphaproteobacteria bacterium, assembly GCA_018971215.1. Lineage (GTDB taxonomy): Bacteria > Pseudomonadota > Alphaproteobacteria > ATCC43930 > CGMCC-115725 > REEB95. Next base: position 2,022 of record JAGXBG010000199.1, on the reverse strand, counting down.
GCGAAGTCGGAATCGGCCTCGATGAAAGCGCCGACGGCGCGATCGCGGCCCGACAGCGGCTGCAACGCCGGCACGTAATGCGGATTGCGCAGGAAGCGCATGTCGAAGACCAGATCAGCGTCGCGCGGCAGGCCGTGACGATATGAAAACGACGTCACCACGACGGTGACGCCGGGCTGCGACGTCAAAGCGAAATGGCCTTGCAGCAGACGCTTGAGGTCGGCCGGCGCCAGATTGCTGGTATCGATCACCAGGTCGGCGCGATCGCGGAGCGGCCAAACGCGCTGGCGCTCGAGCCGGATGCCGTCGGCCACCGGGCGTTCGAGCGCCAGCGGATGCCGCCGCCGGGTCTCGGTGAAGCGCCGTTCGAGATGATCGTCGTCGCAGTCGAGAAACAGCAGCTTGAGATCGATCGCGCGGCCGGTGGTCAACTCGTCCAGCGTCTTGACGAGCGACGGCACCGCGAAGTCGCGCGTGCGCACGTCGACGCCGATCGCCAGCGGCACGGTCGCCGCGCGCGGGCCGATCAGGCTCGGCAACAGCGACAGCGGCAGATTGTCGACCGCCTCGTAACCCATGTCCTCGAGCGCCTTGAGCGCGGTCGAACGTCCCGCGCCCGACAGGCCGGTCACCACCAGAAGGCGCGTACGGGCGGAACCGGGCGTCACGGCTGAACCGAAAGTGGCTCGGACGCGATCGCGTCGCCGGTCACCGCGCGCAGCGCGAAGCGCAGCTTGGCCGGCGTTGACGCGTCGAAGGCGCAAAGCACCAGGCGCGGCACCGTGACGCCGAGCAGCATGCAGTCGCCGCGCTCGGGCAGGCGTTCGACCTCTTCGCGCGGCACCAGGTCGCACACCAGGCGCAGCGCGGCACGCTGGGCGCGCGGCAGACGCAGGATGCCGACGCCGCGCGCTTCGATCATGCCGGCGATCGCCGCCGGCGCGCTCAGCCAGACGTCGCCGTCACCGAGCGCAAGCGCTACCTGATCGTCGGCGACCAGGCACGCGCCCGCCTCGATCAGGCGAAGCGCCAAATCGGACTTGCCGCTGCCGGAGGGGCCACGCAGGAGCACGCCTGCCTGCCCCAACCGCACTGCCGTGCCGTGGACCAATTGCATTGGGCGCTTTAGGTGCGCCGGGGCGCTTTCAATGTCAATGGTGTGGCACTGCACCAGGCCGTTGACAGAACTCTAGCTATTGAAAAGAAAGCGATATTTACGGATTCCAATGGTTAAGGCGGTCTGCCGGAAGCCGACGATGTTGCACGGCAATATCGCCGGCGAGCTAGGCCGCCGGCAGCCGCACGACGAACCGGGCGCCGAGCACCTGGCCGCGATCGTCGGTGCGGTTCTCGGCCCAAATCTTGCCGCGGTGGTTGTCGACGATCTGCTTGGAGATCGACAGGCCGAGACCCGAATGGGTGCCGAATTTTTCGCCGCGCGGCCGCTCGGAATAGAAGCGCTCGAAGATCGCCGCGAATTTACCCTCCGGAATGCCTGGCCCCTGGTCATCGATGGTTACGACCACGTCGCGGCTGTCGCGCCGCGCCGCGATCCGGATCGCACTGCCCGGCGGACTGAACGAGACGGCGTTGGCGATGAGGTTGCGGAAGACTTGGACGAGCCGGCCCTCGATGCCGGGCACCGGCAGATCGCCAACTGGCGTGCCCGGCTCGCCCGGCAGCGACAGCAGCAGTCGCGGCGATTCCTCCTTGGCCGCCGCTTCGTTCACCTGTACCAGGGTCGCCAGCAGCTTGCCGAGCGGCACCGGCACGAACTCGTCGCGCGCCAAGTCGGCATCGAGCCGCGATGCGTCGGATATGTCGCTGATCAGACGGTCGAGGCGCATCACGTCTTCGAGCACGAGCGCGAGCAGCTTGCGCTCCTTCTCACGGTCGTTGAGCCGGCTGGCGGTTTCGATCGCGCTTTTGAGCGACGTCAGCGGATTCTTGATCTCGTGCGCGACGTCGGCGGCGAAACGTTCGATGGCGCCGACGCGCTGCCACAGCGCGGCGGTCATTTCG
>JAGXBG010000198.1 GCA_018971215.1 Alphaproteobacteria bacterium | reverse complement strand
GCGCTCGAGGCGCTGGTCCGCATCTATGCGGCCGAAGTTGCACGGACGGCGATCCGGGTCAATTTGGTCGATCCCGGTCCGGTAGGGACGCGTCTGCGTGCCGAGGCCTTTCCCGGTGAGGATCGCGCGACGCTCAAGACGCCCGAGGATGTGACCGGGATTTTCGTGCAGCTCGCCACGGCGGGTTGTCCGCACCACGGCAAGGTCTTAAACACCTAGGCCGCGGCGTTAGCAGACCGCGGTGTGGCGGGCAGCGACACGACACGGTCCGGCGACAGGATCACCCGGACCACCGTACCCTGGTCCGAGACGCTCTCGATCACGAAGACGCCGCCGTGCATCTCAACGAGCTTCTTGGTCAGCGGCAAGCCGAGGCCGGTGCCGCCGCCGGTGCGGTTGAAGGCGTTGCCGACCTGACTGAACGGTTCCAACACCATCGGCAGGTCGGCTTCCGAGATGCCGGCGCCGGTGTCGCGCACCTCGATGACCAGCCGGTCGAATTCGATCGAGGCGCGCACCGCGACCGAGCCACCCGACGGCGTGAACTTCACGCTGTTGGTCAACAGGTTGAGCACCACCTGGCGCAACCGCCGCTTGTTGCAGCGTACGCCGCTGACTTCGGGCGCGACGACGCGGACGAGGTTGATGTTCTGCGCCGAGGCGCGACGCGCGACCATGCGGACGCAGGAATCGATAAACTCGCCGATGTCGACGACCTCCTCGGTCAGGTCGAGACGCTCGGCGGCGATCTTGGTCAGGTCGAGAATATCGTTGATCAGATCGAGCAGATGCCGGCCGCTGGCGTTCAGGTCGCGCGCATATTCGAGGTATTTCTCGTTGCCAATCGGTCCAAGCACTTCGCCGCTAATGATCTCGGAGAAGCCGATCACCGTATTGAGCGGCGTGCGCAACTCGTGGCTCATATTAGCGAGGAATTCCGATTTGGCGCGCAAGGCGCTTTCGGCCCGGCGACTGGCCTCGAACAGGCGGCTGACGAGCTTCTCTTTTTCCGCCTTGCTGCGGACGAGCGGCGCCACGACCGGCCAGACAAACGCGTCGACCACCGGAACGTGCGCGGTGTAACCCGAGGCGATGCCGCCGGCGAGCCCGGCGATGATGATCGGCACGAAACTGTCGGTTGGCCGCGTTCGAGCGGATCGCGACCGCCATCGCCAAGCTGCCCCATTGGCAACCCGTCGCGGCGGCGAAATAGGTGACCCGGCGGATCCATTGCTGCGGCTCGAAATCGTCGTCGTGCCGGTGCCGGTGATATAGGCGCCACAACACGATGACGCAGATACCGACGATCGACACACCCCCGCCGAGGAAGATCGGCGTATCGAAACCGAGCGACAGCACGCCGATCGCGATCAGCGTCACCAACAGGTTGGTGGCGACCGGCCCACCCGCGCCGGGCTCAGCCGGCTGGGTGAAAAATTCCCGGCGCAAAGGCGATGCGCTGCTGCGCCTGCTTCATCCGGTCGGTCGGACCGATGGCGATGCCCCATTGATCCATCCGGCCCGGCGGCCAAGTCCAGTCTTCCGGACCGCGCGGCTTGTAGCTTTTGCCGATACGCGCGATCTCGGCTGTGTATTCGATGACCACTTCGTCCGGCCCGACGAAATACGCGAATACGTTGTTGCCGGGTCCGTGCCGACCGACGCCCCATTCGATGGCAAAGCCGCTTTCGCGCAGACGGCCGGCGCCGCGCATGACGTTGTCGATATCGGGCATCTCGAAGGCAATGTGGTTGAGCGTCGGCGCCGTGCCCCGCGCGAACGCCAGGACATGATGCTGCTCGCTGCAGCAGAGAAAGGTCATCGCCCGCGTCTGATCGATGATGCGGAATCCGAGATGGTCGACATAGAAAGCGCTGATCGCGTCAACGTCGGGCGAGTTCAGCACGACATGCGTGAGCCCCAGCGGCCGATCCGCTCGCGTACCGGCATCGGCATGCCGCTTGTCGCCGGCGATCACGCGCATGGTCCGGCCCTCGGGATCCTTGAATGCAAAGCCGTAGCCGCCGCCCGGCTCGTTGATCGGTCCCGGTTTTTCGAGCTCGGCCAGGCCCGCTTTCTTCAGACTGGCGTGGATGGCGTTGACTTCGGCCTTGCCCGGCGCGGTCAGGTCGATGCGCAGCAATTCGGCGCGCGGACGCGCGTGCAGGCCGAGAACGTGATGGTATGGGCCGGTGCCGCGGAGATACACCGAGCCGGGATGCTCGACCACCGGCGCCAGGCGCCAAATATCGGTATAAAAACGCGCCCGCGACTTGAGGTCGGTCACACCGAGGTCGACGCTGCGCAAGCCGTCGACGCGCGCGCCTTTGGCGCCCGCACGCCCGGCCGGCCCAATTTTAGCCGGCGATTTCAGTGGCTTGGCCATTATCCTCCACCGCGCCGGAGCCCCGATGGCGCGCGTCACGTTCGCATAAGAGGCGCTTGCCTGTCGAGACTTCGCGTTCGAGATCCGAAATTATATTTTTAAAATCAAATAGTTATGAAGATTTCTTTGTTTAACAAACGAGCACCGCTAAGAATCGACCGCATAGGGATTCTGGCCCTTGCGCAGCATGAGCCGTAGCGGCACACCGGGCAGGTCGAACTGGTCGCGCAACAGGTTCGCCAGATACCGCCGCCAGCTGTCCGGCAGCTCGCCCGGCTTGGAGGCGAACAGCGCGAAGGTCGGCGGCCGGATATTGACCTGGGTCATATAGCGGAGCTTGAGCCGTCGGCCGCCAACCAGCGGCAGTGGGTGCCGTTCCTGCGCCCGTGCCAGCAGGCGATTGAGCGCGCCCGTCGGCACGCGGTGGTTCCAGGCCGCATGGGCTTCGAGTACGGCCGGCAGCAACTTGGCGACGCCAGTGCCCGTCGCAGCCGACAGCGTCAGCGGCTTCAAACCGGCCAGTTGCGGTAGCGATTCGGAAACCCGCTCGACGATATCGGCCAGCGACTTCTTTGGCGCGGCAACGAGATCCCATTTGTTGGCCGCGAGCACGACCGCACGCCCCTCGTCCGCGATCAGCCGCGCGATTGCCAAGTCCTGGCGTTGCACGCCGGCAGTTGCGTCAATCACCAGCACGACGACCTCGGCGAACCGGATCGCCTTGAGCGTGTCGCCGACCGCGAGCGTTTCGGCGCCCTTGGCGACCTTCGCCTTGCGACGCAGTCCGGCTGTGTCGATCAGCTTGATCGGCTGCCCGCGCCATTGCCATTCGATCGCGATGGCATCGCGCGTGACGCCGGGCTCGGGTCCGGTGAGCACACGGTCCTCGCCGAGCAGGCGATTGACCAGCGTCGATTTGCCGACATTGGGACGGCCTACCACTGCAAGCTGAAGCGCGGGCGTCCCTTTCGGCGCATCCGCCGCCGTCGCGTCGCTGCGTTTGGGCGGCGCAAACGGCAGCAACGCATCGTAGAGTGCCGACAGACCCTCGCCGTGCTCGGCGGAAACCGGCACCGGCGTGCCCAGGCCGAGTTCGAATGCCTCGGCCACGCCGGGCGGCGTGCGGCCCTCGGTCTTGTTGGCGACCAGGATCACCGGCTTGCCTTGCCGGCGCAGCCAGCGGGCAACGTCGCGATCGAGCGCCGTCACGCCTTCGCGCGCATCGATCACGAAGAGGGCGACGTCGGCAGCC
>JAGXBG010000037.1 GCA_018971215.1 Alphaproteobacteria bacterium | reverse complement strand
GGCCCGCCTTCTCAAGCGCGGCGATCTCGCGCAGCAGGATCTCGTGGCACTGCGGATATTCGTCGCGCAAATAGAGGTAGGTGTCAGGCGCTTCGACCGCCCAGGCGCCGATCAGCATGCCTTCGAGAAAGCGGTGCGGATCGACCTCCATATAGTGGCGATCTTTGAACGTACCGGGCTCGCCTTCGTCGGCGTTGACCGCCATCAAGCGCGGCGCCTTTTCGGCGCGCACCAGCCGCCACTTGCGGCCGGTCGGGAAGCCGGCGCCGCCGAGGCCGCGCAGATTTGAATCCTCGAGCGTCTTCAGAATCTCTTCGAGCGTCTTTTTTCCCGAAAGACAGGCTTCAAGCACCGCATAGCCGCCAGCCTTGCGATAGGCGGCGAGATCGGGATAGGCCGGCACGTGCGGATGGGTTTCTTTCGCTTTGGCCGCCTTGACGATGCTGTCGACGGTCGCATGCTCGTGCAACGCGTGACCAATGGCGGCGACCGGCGCGTTGTGACAGCCGCCCATGCACGGCGCGCGCACGATGCGCACGCCCGGAAGCTTGGCGGGCAATTCGGCCAGCAGCTTCTGGGCACCGAACAACTCGCAACTCAGCGAATCGCAAACCCGCACGGTCAGGGCCGGCGGCGGGCTTTCGCCATCGAGCACGATGTCGAAATGGGCGTAGAAGCTGGCGACTTCGTAGACCTCCACGAGAGCGAGCTTCATCGCCTCGGCCAGCGCCGCCAAATGCCGCGCGTGCAAGCAGCCGAAATGATCCTGCAAGAGGTGGAGATGCTCGATCAGCAGATCACGCTGGCGCGGCCGGTCGCCGAGGAGCGTCACCACCTCGTCGCGTGCGACCGGATCGACCTGACGGCCCTTCGGCAGGTCGCGGCCGCCGCGCCGGCCGGAACCCGGCGGGATGGAACGTGGCGGTGTGCGTCCTGAATCGGGCATTGGTTAGCTCTTGCTACTTATTTAGGAGACCGAGCATGGTTTTGCCAAGTGCGGCGGGCGAATCCGATACCGCGATACCGGCGCTCTTCATTGCCTCAAATTTGTCAGCGGCGGTTCCCGTGCCGCCGGAGATGATCGCGCCTGCATGACCCATGCGACGGCCCGGCGGGGCCGTGGCGCCGGCGATGAAGCCAACCATCGGCTTCTTGACCTTGTTGCGTTTGATGAAATCCGCCGCCTCTTCCTCGGCCGAGCCGCCGATCTCGCCGATCATGATGATCGACTTGGTCGCCGGATCCGCCAGGAACTTGTCGAGGCAGTCGATGAAATTGGTGCCGTTGACCGGATCGCCGCCGATGCCGACGCAGGTCGACTGGCCCAATCCGACCGCCGTGGTCTGCGCCACCGCTTCGTAGGTGAGCGTACCGGAGCGCGACACAATGCCCACCGAACCCGCCTTGTGGATGTGGCCCGGCATGATGCCGATCTTGCACTGGCCCGGCGTGATCACGCCCGGACAGTTCGGCCCGACGAGGCGCGTCTTCGAACCGGCGAGGACGCGCTTGACCCGGACCATGTCGAGGACCGGGATGCCCTCGGTGATACAGACGACGAGGGGCACCTCGGCGTCGACCGCCTCGAGAATGGCGTCGGCCGCGAACGGCGGCGGCACGTAGATCACGCTGGCCGTGGCGCCGGTCGCCTTCACGGCGTCTGCGACGGTGTCGAAGACCGGCAGGTCGAGATGCTTGCTGCCGCCCTTGCCCGGCGTGACGCCACCGACCATCTTGGTGCCGTAGGCGATCGCCTGTTCGGAATGGAAGGTGCCCTGCGCGCCGGTGAAGCCCTGGCAGATGACCTTGGTATTGCTGTCGACGAAAATAGACATCAGGCCGCTTCCTTCACCGCTTTGACCACCTTCTGGGCTGCGTCGCCGAGGTCGTCGGCGGCGAGAATAGGCAGGCCCGATTTGGCGAGAATTTCCTTACCCAGTTTGACGTTGGTGCCTTCGAGACGAACCACCAACGGCACTTCGAGGCTGACTTCGCGCGCCGCGGCGACGACGCCTTCGGCGATGACGTCGCAGCGCATGATGCCGCCGAAAATGTTGACCAGGATGCCTTCGACGTTCTTGTCCGACAGGATCAGCTTGAACGCCGTGGCGACGCGCTCCTTCGTGGCACCGCCGCCGACATCGAGGAAGTTCGCCGGCTCGCCGCCGTAGAGCTTGATGATGTCCATGGTCGCCATGGCGAGGCCGGCGCCGTTGACCATGCAGCCGATGTTGCCGTCGAGCTTCACGTAGTTGAGCTGATGCTTGCCGGCTTCGAGTTCGATCGGATCCTCTTCGCCCTCGTCACGCATCGCCTCGACGTCTGGATGGCGGAAGAGTGCGTTGTCGTCGAAGTTCATCTTGGCATCGAGCGCGATCACGTCGCCCGCGCCGGTCACGACCAGCGGGTTGATCTCGACGATCGAGGCGTCGAGCGCGATGAACGCCTTGTACATGCCGAGCATGAACTTGACGGCCGAGCCGACCTGCTTGCCTTCGAGCTTGAGGCCGTAGGCCAGACGGCGGGCGTGGAATGCCTCCATGCCGGTCACCGGATCGATCGCGACCTTGATGATCTTTTCCGGCGTCTTCGCCGCGACCTCTTCGATCTCCATGCCGCCTTCGGTCGAGGCCATCACGGTGATGCGCGAGGTTTTGCGATCGATCAGCATGCCGAGATACAGCTCGCGTTTGATGTCGCAGCCTTCCTCGACATAGATGCGCTTGACCTCGCGACCTTTCGGCCCGGTCTGCTTGGTCACGAGGACGTGGCCGAGCATGGCTTGCGCCTCTTTCGCCGCGTCGGCCGGCGATTTCACCAGCCGCACGCCGCCTTTGCCCTTCTCGTCGCCCTTGAACCGGCCGGCTCCGCGGCCGCCAGCATGGATCTGCGACTTCACCACATAGACCGGTCCGGCGAGCGATTTCGCCACTGTTTCGGCCTCTTGCGGCGTGTAGGCGACGCCGCCCTTGGGAACGGCAACGCCGAACTTCGTCAGCAGGCTCTTCGCCTGATATTCATGGATGTTCATCGATCGCTCACTTCACAAGGCCGGCGCCGCGCGCCCAGCGGAACTTCGCACCCAGCACCGCGACCGGAATCTCAGTCGAATAGGCATAGGATGGGATGCCGTTGTCATAGAGATATTCGGCCGCCTCTTCGACCTGCACGTCGCCGGCGAGCGACGCGACGATCGGCTTCTCGATGCCCTTGGCCTTCATCTCGTTGACGACCTCGACGACGAGTTTGCCGAACACCATCGGCGGCGTGATGATCGTGTGCCAATAGCCGAGGATCAGCGCGTGGATGCGCGGGTCCTCGAGGCCTAGCCGGATGGTGTTTTTGTACGTCGTCGGCGGCTCGCCGCCGGTGATATCGACAGGATTTCCGGCAGCGCCAAAAGGCGGAATGAACTTACGGAACGCGGCGTCGAGATCGGCCGGCATCTTCATCAGATGGAGGCCGTTGTCGACGCAGGCGTCGGACAGCAACACGCCCGAACCGCCGGCGCCGGTGATGATGACGACGTTCTCGCCTTTGGGCGCCGGCAGCTTCTGTAACCCGCGCGCATAGTCGAGCATGTCACGCAAGCCTGGGGCGCGAATGACGCCCGACTGACGCAGCACGTCGTCGTAGATCTTGTCGTTGCCGGCGAGCGCGCCGGTGTGCGAGCCCGCGGCCTTGGCGCCCGCGTCGGTGCGGCCCGCCTTGAGCACGACGATCGGTTTTTTCTTCGAAACGCGCTTCGCCACCTCGGCGAAGGAACGGCCGTCCTTCAGGTCCTCGAGATGCATCGCGATGACCTTGGTGTTATCGTCCTGCTCGAAGAAGGTGAGCAAATCGTCTTCGTCGAGGTCCGACTTGTTGCCAAGGCCGACGATCGCCGACACGCCCATCTTGGCCGAACGCGAGAAGCCGATGATTGCCATGCCGATGCCGCCCGATTGCGACGACAGCGCCGCGCCACCCTTGTAGTCATAGGGCGTGCAGAACGTCGCGCACAGATTCTGCGGCGTGTAGTAGTACCCGTAGATGTTCGGACCCATGAGCCGGACGTTGTACTTGCGCCCGATTTCCTGGATCTCCTTCTGGCCGGCGACGTTGCCGGTTTCGGCGAAGCCCGAGGGAATCAGCACGGCGCCAGGAATCTTCTTCTCGCCGACTTCAGTCAGCGCACCGGCCACGAACTTCGCCGGAATGCAGAACACGGCGACGTCGATGTCGCCCGGCACGTCCAGCACAGACTTATAAACCTTGCGGCCCAGGATTTCGGAGGCGGACGGGTGGATCGGGTAGATGTTGCCCTCATAACCGCCGTTGATGAGGTTCTTCATCACCGAGTTGCCGATCTTGCCGTCCTCGGCCGAAGCGCCGATCACCGCGACCGATTTCGGCCGCATGATGGGGTTCATCGCGCGGACGATCTCGTCCTTGCCCGGCCGGTAGCGCTGCACCTGCGGCTTCCAGTCGAGAATGATGCGGACGTCGGCCGCGATCGCCGATTTTTCCGACGCGAAGACCGGGTTGAGGTCCATCTCGGCGATCTCCGGGAAATCGGCGATCAGCTTCGAGACGTTCTCGATCAAGCCGGCGAGCGACGCGCGATTGACGCCTTTGGCGCCGCGCACGCCCTTGAGAATTTCGGCCGCCTTGATGCCGTCGAGCATGCCCAACGCCTCGCCGCGCGTCACCGGCGCGAGGCGAAAAGTGACGTCCTTGAGCACTTCGACCAGCACGCCGCCCATGCCGAATGCGACGAGCTTGCCGAAGCTCGGATCGGTGACGGCACCGATGATGACCTCTTGGCCGCCGCCGACCATCTGCTGAACCTGGACGCCGTCGATCTTCGCCTTGCGATTGTATTTCTTGGCATTGGCGATGATGGTCGCATAGGCCTTCTGCGCCTCTTGCGGCGTCTTGACGCCGACGACGACGCCGCCGGCTTCGGTCTTGTGCAGGATGTCGGGCGACACGATCTTGAGCACGACCGGAAAACCGACCTTCTTGCCGAGCTTGGCCGCCTCCGCGGCGCTCTTGGCGATGCCTTCCTTCGGCACTGCGATACCATAGGCGTCGCAAACCAGCTTGCCTTCGGGCGCCGTCAGCGCGCTGCGTTTTTCCGCCTTGGCGCGATCGAGAACTTTGCGCACGGCGGCTTTGGCGTTCTTCGCACTCATATCGAAACTCTCCTTCATGCCTTGGGCGCGGCAAGCCCCTCGCCGCGCTGAATGGAAAGGGGGCGGATGGTTGACATCCGCCCCCGGTAACGGGTTCGTGCTATTCTGCGGCCATCGGCTTCGCGCCGCCGAGCGCGCCCGAGTCCTTGAACTCGCGCACCTTCTTGTCGTCGTAGCCGAGCACCTTGGTCAGAATCTCGTCGGTGTGCTCGCCCAACAGCGGCGAACGCTTGACGTCGCTCGGGCTGTCGCTGAGCTTGATCGGATTGCCGACGGTCAGATACTTGCCGCGCTTGGGGTGCTCGACCTCGACCACCGTTCCGGTCTTGCGGAGCGATTGGTCCTCGGCCAACTCCTTCATCGACAGGATCGGGCCGCAGGGGATGTCGTACTCGTTGAGGATATCCATGGCCTCGAACTTGGTCTTGGTCGTGGTCCATTGCTCGATGCGGGCGAAGATCGCCTTGAGCTTCGGCAGCCGCGCCTCGGGCGTGGCGTAGCCGGGATCGGTGATCCAGCCCTCCTCGCCGATCACCTTGCAGACCTTGTCCCAAACCGGCGCCTGGGTGATGAAATAGATGTAGGCGTCGGGATCGTTTTCCCAGCCCTTGCACTTGAGGATCCAGCCCGGCTGACCGCCGCCGGAATCGTTGCCGGCGCGCGGCACCGCATCGCCGAACGGAGCGCCTTCGCCGTACTGGCTGTATTCCTTGAGCGGTCCGTGCTTGAGACGCTGTTGGTCGCGCAGCTTGACGCGGCAGAGATTGAGCACGCCGTCCTGCATCGCCACGGTGACGCGCTGACCCTTGCCGGAATGGGTGCGGTGATAGAGCGCCGTCACGATGCCGAGCGCGAGATGGAGGCCGTTGCCGGAGTCGCCGATCTGCGCGCCAGTGACCAGCGGCGGACCCTCGCGGAAGCCAGTGGTGGACGCCGAGCCGCCGGTGCATTGCGCGACGTTCTCGTACACCTTGCAATCCTCGTAGGGACCCGGGCCGAAGCCCTTGATCGACGCCATGATGATCTTGGGATTGATCTGGTGCACGCGTTCCCAGCTGAACCCCATGCGATCGAGCACGCCCGGACCGAAATTCTCGACCAGCACGTCGCACACCTTGATCAGACCCTCGAGCAACTCCTTGCCCTTGGGATTCTTGGTGTCGATCGTGATCGACCGCTTGTTGCTATTCAGCATGGTGAAATAGAGGCTGTCGACGTTGGGCACGTCGCGCAGCTGACCGCGCGTAATATCGCCAACGCCGGGCCGTTCGACCTTCACCACGTCGGCGCCGAACCACGCCAACAGCTGCGTGCAGGTCGGGCCCGACTGCACATGCGTGAAATCCAGAATGCGAACGCCTTCGAGTGCCTTGCTCATTGTCTTGTCCTCCTTCGCGCGCCGTTTCTACTTGCCCATCGTCTGGGCATCGGTCCCGGGCGCGGATTCACGCGGGTTGACCCAGATTTCGACGACCGCCGATCTGTCGGTGGTCCGCGGTCTTGCCGCTGTCGTAAACTCGTCTGTCATAAACGCCTCTGACGGATCCCCTAGTTAATCGAGATAATCGCAATGCCGCTCCACATGGCCGGCAAGATCGAGTGCGTGCTTGAGCACCAACGCGGCGGCGCGGTCGGTGTCGCGCCGCTGCAAGGCCTCGATGATGTTCATGTGATCAACAATCGAACGCTTGGCGCGATCCTCCTGACCGATCGTCGCCTGCCGGATGGCGCGCATGTGAATGAACAGGTCGCGCGTCATCTCGACCAGCACCGGATTGCCCGACAGCTGGATGATCGCCTGATGGAAGCGGATGTTGGCGTCCGAATATTCGTCGAGATGGCCTTCGGGCGAGCCGTCGCGGAAGTCGTCGAACAAGTGGCGCAAGGACGCAATCTCGCGATCGGAAGCATGTTGCGTCGCCAGGCGCGCCGCCAGGCTTTCGAGCGCCGCCCAAACCTGGATCATGCGCACGATTTCCTGCTTGCTCTTGCGCACGACGATGACGCCACGGCGCGGCACGGTGCGCACAAAACCCTCGCGCTGCAGCATGGTGAGCGCTTCGCGGATCGGGGTGCGTGAAACGCCGAGCTCTTGCGATAGGCGACGTTCATCCAGCCGGATTTCTTCCGCCTGGCCGTATACGTTCATTGCCGTAATCGCCTCTTTGAGCTTCCGATAGGCTTGCAGGCGGAAGCTCGCCGGTGAGTCGATCGGTTTGATAACGAGACGCGTGGCCGTCATATAGGCAGACCTCCCGTGGGGTGCCATTTAGTCCGGCCCCTCTTTAACGCTCATGGTATCTGGTATGCCACCATTGGTCAAAGAGAATCCCGCACTGTCCCATTCGACACACCTCGCCGATACCGGGTCGGCCGGGTGGGCAGGATCAGCTCAGACGACAAGTTTAACGCTATTTTGCGGCTGATTTACATTACTTCGGTACTGTTTACATATTATTCCGATATATTTACCACGAACTTGGATTATGTTGCGCGAATACTGCGGCGACATCTGGGGATAACCAGAAGACGGGCTGGCGTCTCTGCGGAGATGACCGGATTTTTACGAGCCTTTTCCGCCCGCTTTCTGTCCATTACGGCCGTCGCGGCGGCCCTGATCGTCGGCGTTGCAGCGACGCCAGCCCACGCCATCGCCGTGCCTTGGTCCGGTGCCGGATCGAGTGGCGTTGACGGCGCCCCAACCACCAACCTAGGTGACACCTGGCAGCTGACCGGCAGCAATATGGTCTGGGCGATCAGTCCGGCGCCGTCGACTTTTGACTCGACCGTGTTCAGCAACAGCTTCGGTCCCTTCGCCACTGCGTTCCAGTTCACGATCAACTCGGGCGTCGCCGGAATCGGCTCGGCCCAGCTGATGGATTTGACCACCAGCCAGACTGGAACACGGCGATTTCACTGGCCGCGCAGCGCGTGACGTTGAGCGCGCCGACCGGCACGCAGCTCAACGCCGGCGATCAATACACGCTCGACATTAATTTCACCGGCGCGGCCAATCCGAGCACGTTCAGCTTCGCGGCGTTGTGGTCGGACTCGCCGGTGTCGAACACCAGCGTTCCCGAGCCCACGACTCTGTCGCTGTTCGGTATTGCGGCACTCGCTCTCGTCGCCATGCGACGGGGCGCGTTCACCGCGATCTGAATCGATCGCCTGAGTCTTCGAAGCGGGTCACGACTCGTTCGGGTCGCGACTCGCTCTTCGACTCGCGGAATCCGAAAAAAGTCAAGGATGGCGGCGCGTACAGTCGCTGATTTACTTGAAAAATATTGATCGTCCGCTTAATGATTTTTCATGGCGCGCGATCAAAAGCATTTTGCATTCTCCGGCCGCATGGTGATTGTCGGTTTCGGCAGCATCGGTCAAGGCGTGTTACCGCTGGTGCTTCGTCACATCGCGCTGAAGCCGGAACAGATCGTCATCGTCACCGCGCACGACATGGGCCGCAAGGAAGCGGAATCCCTCGGCGTGAAATTCATCAAGAAGCCGCTGACCCGCGAGAACTATCGCAAGGTTCTCGAACCGATGCTCGGCAAGGGCGACTTCCTGATGAACGTCTCGGTCAACGTCGCGAGCATCGACTTGGTCGAGCTGTGCCGTGAAAAGGGCGCGCTCTATCTCGACACCTGCATCGAGCCGTGGCCCGGTGCTTACACCGATCCCAAGCTGTCGCCGTCGGCGCGCTCGAACTACAAGCTGCGCGAAGACGCGCTGGCGCTGCGCAACAAATACAGCGACGGCCCGACGGCCGTGCTCACCCACGGCGCCAATCCCGGCCTGGTGTCGCATTTCGTCAAGGAAGCGCTGATCAACATCGCCAAGGCGGTGAAGCACAACACCGACAAGCCGAAGAGCCGCACCGATTGGGCCGAGCTCGCGCGCAGCCTCGGCGTCAAGGTCATCCACATCGCGGAACGCGACACTCAGGTCTCGACCGTACCGAAAAAGGTCGGCGAGTTCGTCAACACCTGGTCGATCGAGGGCTTCGTTTCGGAAGGCATGCAGCCGGCCGAACTCGGCTGGGGCAGCCACGAACGGAATTTCCCGGACGACGGCGGCCGGCACGATTTCGGCTGCGGCGCGGCGATCTATCTGACGCGCCCGGGCGCCGGCACGCGTATGCGGTCATGGACGCCGCTCGAGGGTCCGTATCACGGCTTCCTGGTGACGCACAGCGAATCGATTTCGATTGCCGACTATTTGACGCTAGCCGCCAACGGCAAGCCGGCCTATCGCCCGACGGTGCATTACGTCTATCACCCTTGCGACGCCGCGGTGCTGTCATTGCATGAGATGGCCGGCAAGAACTGGCACGTCCAGGAATCGTACCGCCTGATCATGGACGACATCGCGCCGGGCGGC
This sequence comes from Alphaproteobacteria bacterium, assembly GCA_018971215.1. Lineage (GTDB taxonomy): Bacteria > Pseudomonadota > Alphaproteobacteria > ATCC43930 > CGMCC-115725 > REEB95. The sequence continues at coordinate 8,722 of JAGXBG010000037.1, read as the reverse complement.
ATCGACGAACTCGGCGTGCTGCTGATGGGGCATGACAAGGGCGCTTATTGGTACGGCTCGCGTCTGTCGATCGACGAGGCGCGGCGCGTCGTGCCTTATAACAACGCCACCTCGCTCCAAGTCACGGCCGCGTGCCTCGCCGGCGCGATCTGGGCGATGGAGAACCCGGAAGCCTTCGTGGTCGAGCCCGACGAGATGGATTTCGAGCGCATCCTCGAGATCTGCCGGCCGTATCTCGGCGACATGGTCGGCGAGTTCAGCGACTGGACGCCGCTGCACGATCGCAATCGCCTGTTCCAGGAAGACATCGACAAGCGCGATCCCTGGCAGTTCAAGAACTTCCGGGTTACTTAACCCACTTCGTCCAGCACCAGCACGCCGTTTTCGACACGTACTGGCGCGGGCGTCAGGCTGCGTCCGGCGCACGGCCCGGCGACGCAGAATCCATCCGCCGGGCGGAATTGCGCGCCGTGGGTGCGACAGACGAGGAACCGGCATTCGGCGTCGAAGAAGGCGTCGGGCATGATTTCGAGTGGCGTCCCCCGGTGCGGACAGGCGTTGCGATAGGCGCGGATCTCGCCGGCGTGGCGCAAGACGAATACCGCCTGCCGCGTCGATCCTGCACCGAAGACGAAGCCGCGCGCCGTCCCGTCGGCGAGGGATGCGGCCCGGCACAACGGCCGCGTCATCAGGCCTTCAGCCCGGCCATACGGCAGAGCAGCGTCCATTCCGCTGTCGACACCGGCGATACCGACAGCCGTCCCTGACGCACGAGGGCAAGCGATTTGAGTCGTGGCTCGGCTTTGATCTGCGCCAGCGTGACCGGCGTTTTGGCGACGGCGACCGGTGCCACGTCGACCGCGACGAACCGGCCGCTTTTGTCGTCCGGATCCGGATAGGCTTCGCGCACGATCTCAACCGCGCCGACGATCGCGAGCCCTTCGTTCGAATGATAGAAGAAGGCGCGATCGCCGGTCCGCATCGCCCGCAGATTGTTCGCCGCCTGGTGATTGCGTACGCCGGTCCACGCCGCGCGCCGGTCGCGTGTCAGATCAGTCCATGAATAGGCGGACGGTTCGGATTTCAGCAGCCAGTGGCCCATCGCCGTCGAGGCTAGCGGGAATCGGGCCGTTTGTCCCGATTGCGGCTTTGCATTAAGTTGGCGGCCGTTTTGCCGCCTGGACTTCCGGGCTGCCTATGAATGAATGGGTGCCGCACGATGACGGAACGACAGACGCGCTGGATCGCCTGGAGCGGGACCGCGCTGGCCGGACTGAGCGGGCTGCTGGTGGCGGCCAATATCGTGCTGGCAATGGTCAATGCGCGCACTCAGGTCGAGGTCGCGGCGCGCCAGCAATTCATCGCCGACGGCCCGCAATACACCGCTGTCGGCGAGGCGCTGGTCCACAGCCTGGACGCCGCTGCCGCCGCAACCAACGATCAGACCCTGATCGCCATGATGCAGCGGCATGGGCTGAGCCCGGCTGGCGCCACGCCGGCAAGGCGGACACGATGAGCGACCAGACGCCCTCGGGCGTTCGCAAACCGCCCATCGAGTTCGGCTTGGCGCTGCTGGCGTTGAGCTTTTTCGCGGCGGTGCTCTTCCAGACGGTGCAGCTGGTGCGCGAGCGCGTCAATTATTCGACCATCCTGCTGAACCAGCAGGCGCCGCTTCAAAGCACGCTCAAATTGCGCGACCAGATCAACGCGCTGGCGAACGATACTGCCGCTCTGGCGCAGAACGGCAACGCGGCCGCCAAACAGGTTGTCGACGATCTGGCACGGCAACACATCGCGCTGCATCCCCCGACGACACCACCTCCGACCCATTGAGCAAGCGCTCGCAAACCCAGCCACCGCTTGGCTTTGTCTAAATAACACTCTATATGGTGTTTATTATACATATTCTCTTATCACTGATAGTGAAATAGGCTATAAATACACTTGCATTCGTGGTTTAAGTCTGGCGCGACGCGCTGGATGTATCGCTATGCGAGGTTTTTGCCGCATGCTGCCGATGACGCTCGATCTATCCCGCCTTCGGTTGGCGCTGATTGGCGCCGGTCCGGCCGCGTCCCAGCGGCTCGAACGGCTGGATATGGCCGGCGCGGCGGCGCTGACGGTCTATGCGCCGGCAGCAAGTATCGCCCTCGCGACCTTGGCCGGACGGCGGCTCGTCCCGCGCCTGCCACACGCCGATGAGTTCGTCGGCATTCAGATCGTCTTTATCGCCGGCCTCCCACGTGCGGCGGCCGCTTTGATTGCGGCGCAAGCCCGCGCCGCCGGCGCCATCGTCCATGTCGAGGATGTGCCGGAACAATGCGACGCACAGATGCCGGCGGTGCTCCGTCGCGGCGACTTGACGATCGCGGTATCGACGGCCGGCCGGTCGCCCGGTCTTGCCGCCGAGATCAAACGCGCGCTCGATCGCATCATCGGGTCCGAATGGTCGGCGCGGTTGAATGAAATCAGCGCGCAGCGCGAACGCTGGCGCGCGGCCGGCCTTGATTCGGCCGCGGTGCGGCAATGGACCGCGGACTGGCTCGCGGCCTGCGGCTGGCTCGCGTTCGACACCGATTTCGAGTCACACTATCCGAGCGGCGCCGTCAACGAATTGGCCGGCCGCCGCGTCCACCAACGCTGAAAAGCACCCGCAAGGAGGCATCTATGTCGTTGAAAATTGGCGATACCGCGCCAGACTTCGAAGCCCAGACCACCGAGGGCAGGCTCAAGTTCCATGATTGGATCGGCAATTCGTGGGCCGTGCTGTTCTCGCATCCCAAGGACTTCACGCCGGTCTGCACCACCGAGCTCGGCACCATGGCCCGGCTCAAGCCCGAGTTCGACAAGCGCAACGTCAAGATCCTCGGCCTGTCGGTGGACTCGGTCGACGACCATCGCCGCTGGGCCGACGACATCAAGGAGACGCAAGGCCAGGCGCCGAACTATCCGATCATCGGCGATTCCGATTTCAAGGTGGCGAAGCTCTACAGCATGCTGCCAGCCGAAGCGTCGGGCGAAGCCAGCAAACGCACGCCGGCGGACAATCAGACGGTGCGCAACGTCTTCGTCATCGGCCCCGACAAGAAGATCAAGCTGATCCTGGTCTATCCGATGGCGACCGGCCGCAATTTCGACGAGGTCGTGCGCGTGATCGATTCGCTGCAGCTCACCGCCAAGCACCGGGTCGCAACCCCGGCCAATTGGAAACAGGGCGGGGACGTGATCATCACGTCGGCGGTTTCCGACGACGAGGCGGCGAAGATCTTCCCGGGCTTCAAGAAGGTGAAGCCCTATTTGCGCACCACGGCGCAGCCGCGCGGCTAGGAGGCACAGTGGGCGATCCGGTGTTCAGGCTTGTGACCGGCAACCGTCTTCGCGACGGCAAGGTGATTTATTTCGTCGGCGCCGGCGTCTGGACACCGTTAATCGCCGAGGCGCGGCTGGTCGAGGAATGGGACGGCGCGGCCCTGCTGGCGGAAGCGCAAGCCGGGCCGCCGCCCCATCCGGCGATCGCGCCGACCTTGATCGAAGCGACGCGCGACGGCGAACGCGTCGTGCCGGTGACCTTGCGCGATCGCATCCGCGCCGGCGGCCCGACGATCGCCTATGCAGGCGGTTGACGGCGCCGGGACTGGAACAGCAGCGGAAGGGTATTGGCCTTGTATCGTTACGACGAATTCGACCGGAAATTCCTCGAGGAGCGCGTCGCGCAATATCGCGATCAGGTGCGCCGGCGGCTCGCCGGCCAACTGAGCGAGGACGAGTTCCGCAGCCTGCGGCTGATGAACGGCCTCTATCTCCAGCTGCATGCCTATATGCTGCGCATCTCGATTCCGTACGGCACGTTGTCGAGTGCACAGCTGCGCGGTTTGGCGCACGTCGCGCGGCGGTGGGACAAGGGCTACGGCCATTTCACCACGCGCCAGAACATCCAGTATCACTGGATCCGGCTCGAAGACACGCCGGACATCCTGGCGCATCTCGCCACCGTGCAGCTCCACGGCATCCAGACCAGCGGCAATTCGTTCCGCAACATCACGACCGATCCGTTCGCCGGCGCGGCAGCCGACGAGATCGAGGACCCGCGCCCGTACGGCGAGATCGTGCGGCAATGGTCGGCGCTGCATCCCGAATTCTCGTTCCTGCCGCGCAAGTTCAAGATCGTCCTCAACGCCGCGCCCGATGACCGCGCGGCGGTGAAGATCCACGACCTCGGTCTCAATCTGCGCCGCAACGAGAAGGGCGAGCTGGGCTTCGAAGTGCTGGTGGGCGGTGGGCTCGGCCGCACGCCGATCTTGGCGCAGACGGTACGCGACTTCGTGCCGCGGCGCGACGTGCTCGCCTATATCACCGCCTGCCTGCGCGTCTACAACCAGTACGGACGGCGCGACAACCTGTTCAAATCGCGCGTCAAGATCCTGGTGCAGTCACTCGGCATCGAGAAGTACCGCCAGGAAGTCGAGGCCGAGTATGCCGCCATGGGCGTCGAGCGCGAAGAGCTCGACCTACCGGACGCGGTGGTCGCGGCGATGCAGGCGCAGTTCGCGGCGCCGTCCTATCCCGACGCCAGCGGCGACGAGGCCGAGCTGAACCAGGCGCTCGCCGCCGAGCCCGATTTCGCGCGCTGGGTGAAATACAACGTCAAGCCGCACAAGGCGGCGGGCCACGCCATCGTCGTGGTGTCGCTCAAGCAGCCCGGCAAAGTGACCGGCGATTGCAGCGCCAGCCAGATGGAACTGCTGGCCGAGCTCGCCGACAGATTGAGTTTCGGCGAGATCCGCATAACGCACGACCAGAACATGGTCCTGCCGCACGTGCGCAAGGCGGCGCTCTACGATCTGTGGCTGCAGCTCGGCGCCGCCGGCCTCGCGACGCCCAATATCGGCCTCGCCAGCGACATCATCTGCTGCCCCGGCATGGACTATTGCAGCCTCGCCACCGCGCGCTCGATTCCGATCGCGCAGGCGCTGGCGACCAATCTCGCCCAGCGCGAGCAGGAGATCGGCCCGTTGCAGATCAAGATCTCCGGCTGCATCAACGCCTGCGGCCATCATCACGTCGGCCACATCGGCATCCTCGGCCTCGAAAAGAACGGCGCCGAGTCCTATCAGATCACCGTCGGCGGCAGCGACAATGCCCAGGCGGCGTTGGGCGGCATCGTGGGTCCTGCGGTCGCGGCGCACGAGGTTACGGCCACGGTCGACCGGCTGATCGACGTCTATCTCCGGCTGCGGCGCGACGGCGAGCAGTTCCCTGACACCTATCGCCGCGTCGGTTTGGCGCCATTCAAGGAGGCACTCGTTGTTGCTCGATAGGAACGGCGGCTTCCGGCCCGATTCGTGGCGCCACCTGGCCGACGACGAGGCACCCGCCGACGGCGAAGCGGTCACCATCTCGTTCAAGCGCTGGCAAGCGGAGCCTGAGCGCTGGTCGGACCGCACCAGGCCGCTCGGCCTGCGGCTGTCCAACGACGTGCCGCCGGCGGCGTTCGGCCCGGCCGCGACGCGCTTCGCGCTCATCGTCCTCAACTTCCCGCGTTTCATCGACGGCCGCGCCTATTCGCAGGCCCGGCTGCTGCGCGGACGCTTCGGCTTCAAAGGCGAGTTGCGCGCGGGCGGCAACGTGCTGCGCGACCAGCTCATGTTCATGGCGCGCTGCGGCTTCGACAGTTTCGAGGTCGATGCCGAACGCGCCCGCGCCGAGAACTGGCCACAGGCCTTCCGCGAATTCGAACAGTTCTACCAACCCGCCGCCGATCGCCGGGAAACCATCCTGCGTCAGCGTTTGCGCAGCTGGCAGACCGCCGCCGAATAGGCGCAGCGGAATTGCCTCAAATTGGCGGCAATTTGGCGGCCGTTGTGCCGTCGTTTCACGGTTGATTAAGCGCCGCCGTCTAACATCGTCGTAACGCGGGTTAAATCCGCCGGTGGCGGCCCAAGAGCCCGCTCATGAATTTCGGTATTTGCCGGTTGTCGCGCGCGAGGTCGCGGCCGGCGGCGATTCCCCCTCAGTCGCCCCGGCCGCGACCGGTCTTTCATCCGCCCAACGCGTATTCCGCCTGATCCTCGTAGATCGAGCCGCTTTTGGTGAGATAGCTCGCCACGAGTTGGAACTGCGCGACGTCGAACGGCGCGGCGCGGAACAGCGCGTGCTCGGCGAGATAGCGGCCGAGCTTCGCGTCCGGCTTGCCCTTGAGCCGCGCCAACGTCACGTGCGGCGCGAAGCGGCGGTTTTCCGGTTCGATGCCGCTGCGCGCGACCGCGTGTTCGACTTTTTCCTGGAGATGGACGAGATCGGGGTTGCGTTCGACGCCGACGAACAGGTTGCGCGCGTTGAACGAGCCGACGCCGGCGAGCGTCAGCGCGAAGCGCCTGGCGCGGACGCTCGACAAGGCCGCGTCGACGTCGCTGGCGGCGCCTTCGTCAAGCTCGCCGATGAAGCGCAGCGTCACGTGATAGTTACCGGGATCGACCCAGCGCGCGCCCGGCAGGCCGCCGGCAAGCCGCGACAGCGCCAACTTGAGTTCCGGCGGCAACGCGATGCCGACGAACAGCCGCAACACCTCAGCCTCCGGGCTGGCGCGGGCCGATCAGGCGTTCGACCACCGGCGCAATGCGGGCAACGACGGTTTCGACGCCGTAGGCCGTCGGGTGCAAGCCGCCGCCCGAGGTGAGCGCCGAACCGGCCGCCACGTCGTCGGGGAAAAACGGATAAAGCGGCACGTCGTATTTCGCCGCGAGGCGCGGATAGATCGCCTCGAACGCGGCCTGGTACTCGCGGCCCCAGCTCGCCGGCGCGCGCATGCCGGCGAGCAACACCTTGACGTGCGCGTCGCGCAACCGCGCCAGGATCGTGTCGAGATTGGCTTCGGCGACCGAAGGTGCGACGCCGCGCAACGCGTCGTTGGCGCCGAGTTCGACGATCGCATATTGCGGCTTATCCTTGAGCGACCATTTGAGACGCGCCCGGCCGCCGCCTGTCGTGTCGCCGAAAAATCCGCCGTTCAGCACCACGGCGTCGATGCCGTCCGCCTTGAGCCGCGCCTGGAGCCTGGCCGGGAAGATTTCGTCCGGGTTGAGGCCGGTGCCGGCCGTCAGGCTGTCGCCAAAAGCGAGGATACGCACCGGCTGGTCGGCCAGGGCGGAACCGCCGAAACCAGCCAGGCCGAGCACGGCCGCGACGAAGGCGACGCAACCGGCAAGGCGACGCCGCGCAGCACCCGATGCGATGCGTTTGAAGGACGATCGTGCGCGCGAGCCCATGCGTTTCAATTCTGTCGGCCGAGTAGGGCGCGAATTTGGCGGCCGCGGCGCGCGCGGTCAACCGGCGTTGCTGAGCAGACGCTCGATAACAGGAAATTTAGGTCCGGCGCCAACGGCTTACTCGGTCATTGAATTGCCGGCGACCTGTGCCAATATCACGGCCGAAGCCACTTCGGCTTAGAGAGGTTCCAAACCATGTCATTCGATACCGGCAACCGTTTTGCCGCGCGGACGGCAATCCCGCAGGTCGGCATCGACCAGGGTCTGCGCAGCTACATGCTGCGGGTTTACAACTACATGGCCGGCGGACTCGCCATCACCGGCGTGGTGGCCTATTTCGCCGCGGCGAGCGGTCTCTACCTGGCGCTGATGCAGACGCCGGTCCTGTTCTGGATCGTCGTCTTCGCGCCGCTCGGCCTGGTGCTGCTGCTCAGCTTCCGTATCCAGCGCATGAGTCTTGGCGCCGCGCAGGCGACCTTCTGGGGCTATGCCGCGCTCGTCGGCCTGTCGCTCGCCGGCCTGTTCCTGGTCTACACCGGCGCCAGCATCGCGCAGGTGTTCTTCATCACCGCCGCGACCTTCCTGGCGATGAGCCTGTGGGGCTACACCACCAAGCGGGATCTGACCAGCTTCGGCCATTTCCTGATCATGGGCCTGATCGGCGTCATCATCGCGTCGCTGGTCAATCTGTTCCTGCATTCGCCGGGTCTCTACTTCGCCGTCTCGGTGATCGGCGTGCTGGTGTTCACCGGCCTCACCGCTTACGACACCCAGCGCATCAAAGAGATGTACTGGGAAGGTGACGGCGACGTCGTCGCCGGCAAGAAAGCGATCATGGGTGCGCTGGCGCTCTATCTCGACTTCATCAACCTGTTCGTCATGCTGATGCAGCTCATGGGCCAGCGCCGCAGCTAGACGCGACCCGAGCCGAAGACCGAAGGGGCCCGTTCGCGGGCCCCTTCTTTTATGCGCTGACGTCAGTGCGCCAGGCGCGGCAGCAGGCGCCAAGCCTTCATGCCGGCGATTTCGTCTTGCGGCACGACCGTGTAGCTTCTGTCGAAGAAGCCGGTGAACTTGGCCTTGGGCATGCCGTCGCGGGTCAGCAGCATCCACGGCGCGTTCCAGTTGGTCGGATCGAGCGCCGCGAAGACGATGACGCGGCCGCCGCGGCCACGGCCGGCTGCCATAGGAATAACGACAGCACGTCGGCGCGCCGGTCGGCGAATTGGGTTGGTGCGGCGGAAACCATGGCGGGAATCCCGCTTCGGTATAGGGTTTCTTAATTGAGGAAGCGTGAACGGCCGGCCCGCGCGCCCGGCGCAAAGCCGCTTTGCTTTGAGCGGGATGGCCAGACGCCAGGTGCCGCGCTAGCGTGCCGGCCACCAACCCACGGAGGGATTCCATGAAGCTTTATTACTCGCCCGGCGCCTGCTCGCTCTCGCCGCACATCGTCTTGA
>JAGXBG010000197.1 GCA_018971215.1 Alphaproteobacteria bacterium | reverse complement strand
CCGCCTTGCAGCGCGGCTTCCAGATCTACACGCAGGTCTGCTCGACCTGCCATTCCATGAACCTGCTGACGTACGACGATCTCGTCGGGTCCAACGGCCTCGGCTACACCGAGGAACAGGTCAAGGCGATCGCCGCACAAAAGCAAGTGCCGGACATCGACAAGAGCGGCAAGCCGATCCAGCGTCCGGCGCGGCCGTCGGATCATTTCGCCGCGCCCTTCCCGAACGAGTTGGCGGCAGCCGCGTCGCTCGGCAAGGCGCCGCCCGATCTGTCGGACATCATCAAGGCGCGCGCCGGCGGTGCGCGTTACGTCTACGGTATCCTGACCGGCTTCGGCGAAGCGCCGAAGGGGTTCCCGATGCCGCCCAGCGGCGGCAACTACAACCTCTATTTCCCCGGCCACGTGATCGCGATGCCGCAGCCGCTGCAGGACGATTCGGTGCAATACGCCGACGGCACCAAGGCGACGCTGCACCAAGAGGCGCACGACGTCGTCACCTTCCTGACCTGGGCTTCGGATCCGACGCTGGAACAGCGCAAGCGCACCGGCGCCAAGGTGATCCTGTTCCTGCTGGCGATGACCGGCGTGCTCTACGGCGCCAAGCGCCGCGTCTGGTCCGACGTCGAGCACTGACACCGCGACCTGACGGTTGCTGCGCGCGCGCTGGGGGCGGTAGGCTTCCCAGCGCATGAAGTTGAAGCGACTTGCCGCGATTTTGTTCGCCGTGGCTCTGGTCCTGGGCACGCGGCCGTTGTCTGCGGCCGTACCGACGCCCTCGTCGCACATTTTATTCGAAGCGTATCAGGCGCCCGTGGCGCCAGACGCCCCCTGTATGGCACCCGCACCTTGCTGCGCCGACGGCCTATGTTGCGTATCGGCGCTATTGCCGCCGTCGCAAGCGCCCGTCGCCGCAAGTTATCGTCGCGCGCCACCGGCACTGCTCGCAATGGCGGCGTTACACGGAATTGCCCTCGAACCCGAACTCTCGCCGCCGATCTACACCCGTTGAGCGATCGACAGCCCGCTCGACCGGGCGAGGCGAATCTCATCGGGAGAGGAGAGAGAACATGTATGGTCGGCGTGTCTTCGCATGTTTGTTTTCGCTGCTGTTGCTGATGCCGGTCGCGCGCGCTGCAGGCGATGCCGCGCGGGGCGCCCAAGCGTTTCGGATTTGCGCTGCGTGCCACTCCGTCGTGCCGGACCGCAACATGACCGGCCCCAGTCTTGCCCATGTATGGGGCCGGAAAGCCGGCAGCCTTGCGAGCTTCGACCGTTATTCGCCGGCGCTTCAACGCTCCGGCGTGGTCTGGGATACGGCGTCGCTCGACGCCTGGATCAAGAATCCTGCTGCGTTCATCCCGCACAACGCGATGACCTTCCCGGGACTCCAAGATGCGGCCACGCGCGCCGATCTCATCGCCTACCTCAAGGCGCTCGGCGAGGGCAAAACACTTCCGCCAACGGCGCAAGGCGGAATGGGCGGAATGATGGGCAGCACGCCACAGCGCCCCGATCTGAAACAACTCAAAGCCGAGGACACCGTCACTTCCATCCGTTATTGCCGCGACACGTATTACGTAACCACGGCCGACGGCAAGACACGGGCAATCTGGGAGTCGAATCTGCGTTTCAAGACCGATTCGAGCGATCTCGGTCCGCACCCAGGCGCACCCGTCATGCTCGGTGCCGGCATGGCGGGCGATCGCGCCTTTGTTATTTTCGCCAAGCCCGAGGAGTTCGACGCCTTCATTCGACGGCACTGTTGAAGGCGCGATTTCCGTTGCGCGGTCGTGGCGAACCGGGTTGACTGCGCCTCGATCTTCGGGGGAGTTGCGATGACCGCGCGCGTCATCGGCATTATCGGCGGCAGCGGCCTTTACCAGATCGAGGGCATGACCGGCGTCGCCTGGCGGCGGATGAAGTCGCCGTTCGGCCAGCCGTCCGACGCGTTGTGCTTCGGCCGGCTCGGCGATGTCGAACTGGTCTTCCTGCCGCGCCACGGTCGCGGCCATCCGATTCCGCCGGGCGAAATCAACTACCGCGCCAATATCGACGTGCTGAAGCGCGCGGGCGTGACCGATCTGATCTCGCTGTCGGCGGCCGGCTCGTTCCGCGAAAACCTGCCGCCTGGCACCTTCGTCCTCGCCGATCAATTCATCGACCGTACGCACGGGCGCAACAGCAGCTTTTTCGGCACCGGCTGCGTCGCGCATATCTCGATGGCGCATCCGGTGTGCGGCCGGCTCGGCGGGCACCTCGCCGCGGCGGGCAGCGCCGCCGCGATCAAGTTGGTTCGCGGCGGCACCTATCTGGCGATGCAAGGCCCACAATTCTCGACCCTGGCCGAAAGCCGGCTCTATCGCCAATGGGGCTGTGACGTCATCGGCATGACCAACATGCCAGAGGCCAAGCTCGCCCGCGAAGCCGAGATTTGCTATGCCACCGTGGCGATGGTGACCGATTTCGACTGCTGGCATCCCGACCACGATCACGTCAGCGTCGATATGATCGTCGCGACGCTGCTGGCCAACGCCGACAAGGCCAAGGCGCTGGTCAAGGCGGCGGTGCCGCTGATCGCGCGCGCCGCCGCGGGTTGTTCGCAGGGCTGCGACCACGCACTCGACAACGCGCTGATCACCGCGCCGCAGCAACGCGATCTCAAACTGCTGAAGAAGCTCGATGCCGTCGCCGGCCGCGTGCTGCGCCCGGCGGGCAAGGGCAAGAAACGCAAGGCGTGAGCCGATGAAAGTCGCCGGCCAGGCCATGCGCAGCATCTGGCTCGAGGCCGACGGCGCCGGCGTCGGCATCATCGACCAGACCCGTTTGCCGTTCGAGTTGCGCACCGTGCGGCTCATCACCGTCGACGAGGCGGCGCATGCCATCCGGGCCATGCTGGTGCGCGGCGCGCCGCTCATCGGCGCGACGGCGGCCTACGGCATGGCGCTCGCGATGCGCGCCGATCCGAGAGACGTGTCGATCACGCAGGCGGCCGACATGCTGCTGGCGACGCGGCCGACCGCGGTCAATCTGCGCTGGGCGGTAGAGGATCTGCGCACGCTTCTTCAGCAGCTGCCGGCCGAGCGCCGCGCCGAAGCCGCCTATCGTCGCGCCGGCGAGATCGCCGAGGCCGACGTCGCCATGAACCGCGCCATCGCCGGCCACGGCCTGCCGCTGATCCGCCAGGCGCTGGCGCGCAAAGGCGGCAAGACGCCGGTCGAGATCCTCACTCATTGCAACGCCGGCTGGCTCGCCACTGTCGATTGGGGCACCGCGCTGGCGCCGATCTATCTCGCGCACGACGCGGGCGTGCAGTTGCATGTCTGGGTGGACGAGACGCGGCCGCGCAACCAGGGCGCCAGCCTCACCGCCTGGGAGCTCGGCCAGCACGGCGTGCCGCACACCGTCATTGCCGACAACGCGGGCGGCCACCTGATGCAGCACGGCAGGGTCGATCTGTGCATCGTCGGCACCGACCGCACCACCGCGACCGGCGACGTCGCCAACAAGATCGGCACCTATCTCAAGGCGCTGGCGGCGCACGACAACGGCGTGCCGTTCTATGTCGCGCTGCCGTCGCCGACCATCGACTGGACGTTGACCGACGGGCGCGCGATTCCAATCGAGGAGCGCAACGCCGACGAGGTCGCTGAGATGTCCGGCCGGCTCG
>JAGXBG010000036.1 GCA_018971215.1 Alphaproteobacteria bacterium | reverse complement strand
GAGCGTGACCGGAGCCTTGGGCGTCAAGGTACGGATCGCGTCGGCGACCGAAAGCGCGGCGGCAAAACCGAGCTGCGCGACACGCGCCATCGGCGCTTCGGGCCGCAGCAGCAGCGAAACGTAGAGATTGCCCGGCTGCGACACCCAGCGCCGGCCCTGCCGGCCGCGGCCGGCGGACTGGACGCGCGCGGTGATCAGCGTGCCTTCGGGCGCACCGTCGCGCGCCAGGCGTCTGGCTTCGTCGCTGGTACTGGCAAGCGTGTCGAACGCGGCAAGCCGGAAGAACGGCGGCAGCGCGCCGGTCATCCCGGAAGCCGTCATCCCGGGAAGAGCGTGGCGGCGACGGCGTCGGCGCCGTTGAGCAACGGTCCCGGCCAGACGATGAAGAACATGATGATCACCGCACAGACCAGCACCACCACCGTCACTTCGCCGCCGAACGGCCGGTCGAACGCGCCGCGCGCCTCGTCGAAATACATCACCTTGACGATGCGCAGATAGTAGTAGGCGCCGACCACGCTGGTGAGCACGCCGAGCACGGCCAGGACCGGCAGGCCGGCGTCGATCGCCGCTATGAACACGTAGAGCTTGGCGAAGAAGCCGGCGAGCGGCGGGATGCCGGCGAGCGAGAACATGAAGATCGCGAGGGCCAGCGCCAGCGCCGGATGGGTGCGCGACAGGCCGGCGAGATCATCGATGCCTTCGACCATCTTGCCGTCGCGCCGCATGCACAGGATCACGGCGAAGGTGCCGGCGTTCATGAACAGGTAGATCGCCAGATAGACCAGCACGCCGCGGACCCCGGCGGCGCTCCCTGCCGCGAGCCCAATGAGGGCATAGCCAACGTGCCCGATCGACGAATAGGCCATCAGCCGCTTGATGTTGCTTTGCGCGATGGCGGCGAATGCGCCCCACGCCATCGAGGCGAACGAGATCGCCCAGATGATCTGCAGCCAATCGGCCGACAAGCTACCGAACGGCTGCAGCATGACGCGCAGGAACAGGGTCAGCGCCGCGATCTTGGGTGCGACCGAGAAGAACGCCGTCACCGGCGTCGGCGCGCCCTCGTAGACGTCGGGCGTCCACATATGGAACGGCACCGCCGACACCTTGAAGGCCAGGCCGACGGAAATAAAGACGATACCGGTGATCAAGCCGACGCCGTTGCCGGCGCCGCCGGCGAACAACTTGGCCAGGCCGTCGAAGCTGGTGGTGCCGGCGAAGCCATAGACCATCGAGGCGCCGAACAACAGCATGCCCGAGGCGACGGCGCCGAGGACGAAATATTTGAGGCCGGCCTCGGTCGAGCGCACGTCGTCGCGCGCGAACGCCGCGAGCACGTAAAGCGCCAGGCTTTGCAGCTCGAGACTGAGATAGAGCGAGATCAGGTCGTTGGCCGCGATCATCATCATCATGCCAGCGGTCGAGATCAGCATGAGGACGGGGAACTCGATGCGCGCGATGCCCTCATTCTCGTTGAAGCGGATGGCAATGAGCAGCGACAGGATCGAGCCGATGATCACCAGCGTCTGGGTGAAGACACCGAGGCTGTCGCTGATGAACATGCCGAAGAGGCCAACCTGCCGGCTTGCCGCGCCGCCGCTCCACACCGGCTGCAGCAGGATGGCGAGCGTTGCGACGAGCGCGAGGACGCTGAGCCAGCTGACGAAACGGGTGGCGCGCGTGCCGGCATAGACGCCGACCAGCAACAACAGCATGGCCGCGCCGCCGAGGAACATCTCGGGCAGGACGATGAGGAAATCGGGTGCGGCGGTCATCGCGTCACCGTTGCGCCAGCGCGGTCGCCGCGGCGCGCTGCGACACCTGAACGCGCTCGATCAGATTGGCGATCGACGGCTGCATCGGCTTCAGGAACGAGGCCGGATAAACCCCCATCCACAACACCACCGCGATCATCGGCGCGAACACCAGGATCTCGCGCGGATTGAGATCGGCCATGGCGCGCACGTCGGCGTGCGTGATCTTCTCGAAGATGATGCGGCGATAGAGCCACAGCATGTAGGCGGCACCTAGGATGACGCCGGTCATGCCGAGGAACGCCACCCAGGTGTTGACCTGGAAGGCGCCGATCATCGACAGGAATTCGCCGACGAAGCCGCTGGTGCCCGGCAGGCCGACCGAAGCCAGCATGAAGATCATGAAGGCGGCGGCGTATTTCGGCATGTTCTCGGCGAGGCCGCCGTAGCGTGCAATCTCGCGCGTATGCAGCCGGTCGTAGACCACGCCGACGCACAGGAAGAGCGCGGCCGAGACGACGCCGTGGCTCAACATCTGGATCATCGCACCCTGCAGCCCTTCGGGCGTCACGGTGAAGATGCCGATGGTGACGAAGCCCATATGCGCCACCGACGAATAGGCGATGAGCTTCTTCATGTCCTGCTGCGCCAGCGCCACCAGCGAGGTGTAGATGATGGCGACGACCGACAGCGTGAAGACGAACGGCGTGAACGTCGCCGAGGCCGCCGGGAACATTGGCAACGAGAAACGGATGAAGCCGTAGCCGCCCAGTTTCAGCAGCACGCCGGCCAGGATCACCGAGCCCGCGGTCGGCGCCTCGACATGCGCGTCAGGCAGCCAGGTGTGGAACGGCCACATCGGCACCTTGACCGCGAACGAGGCGAAGAACGCAAGCCACAGCCAGGGCTGGAGCGACGTTGGGAAGTTGAACGCCAGCGCCTCGGGAATGTCGGCGGTGCCGGTGATGAAATAGATGGCGAGGATCGCCAACAGCGACAACACCGAGCCCAACAGCGTGTAGAGGAAGAACTTGAACGCGGAATAGACGCGGCGCGGCCCGCCCCACACGCCGATGATCAGGAACATCGGCACCAGCACGCCCTCGAAGAAGACGTAGAACAGGATGAAGTCGAGCGCGCAAAAGATGCCGACCATCATCGTCTCGAGCGCGAGGAACGCGATCATGTATTCCTTCACGCGCCGCTGGATCGCGGTCCAGCTGGCGATGACACAAATCGGCGTCAGGAAGGTCGACAACAGGACGAAGAACAGCGAGATGCCGTCGACGCCCATGTGATAGCCGATGTTGAAATCGGGCAGCCAATCGGCCTGCTCGACGAGCTGGAAGTCGGAGCGCGTCGGATCGAAATTCGCCCAGACGGCGAGCGACACGGCGAAGACGATCAGCGATGTCCACAGCGCGATCCAGCGCGCGTTGCGCGCGACGGCCTGTTCGTCGCCGCGCAGCACCAGGATGGCGGCGGCGCCGGCCAGCGGCAGGAACGTGGTGAGGGACAGAAGGGGCCAGTGCGCCATCGTCGTCATCCCACCTGCCGCAGCACGTACCACGACACCAGCACCACCGCGCCGACGAACATGGCGAAGACGTAATGATAAAGGTAGCCGGTCTGGAAACGGCTCAGCACCGCCGCCATGCCGCGCGTCATCTTGGCGAAGCCGTCGGGACCGAAGCCGTCGATCACCGCGCCGTCGCCGTCCTTCCACAGCCGGACGCCGAACCACATCGCCGGCCGGACGATGACCGCGTCATAGAGTTCGTCGACGTACCACTTGTTAAGCAGGAAAAGGTAGATCGGCCGGAAATAGTGCGCGAACCACGCCGGAATGCCGGTCTGGACGATATAGGCTACCCAGGCGAAGACGATACCGGTGACGCCCATCGCCAGTGGCAGCTTCGACACCCAGAACGGCACGTGTTCGGCGCCACCGACGGTGTCGTGGCCGGGCAGCACCAGGATCGAATCGCCCCAGAATGCCTCGCGGCCTTCGCCGACCAGCCAGTGATAGCCGATCATGCCTGCGAACAACGCGCCCGCCGCCAGCACGACCAGCGGCAGGATCATCACCGGCGGTGATTCATGGACATGCGCCATGACCTCGCGGCTGGCGCGCGGCTTGCCGTGGAACGTGAGGAAGATCAGCCGCCACGAATAGAAGGCGGTGAGGAACGCGGCGAAAGTGCCGAGCCAGTAGGCGTAATGGCCGACATCGGTGCCGGCCGCCCACGAGGCTTCGAGGATCGTGTCCTTGGAATAATAGCCGGCGAACGGCCAGATGCCGCCGAGCGCCAAGCTGCCGATCCACATCAGGACATAGGTCGCCGGAATCAATTTGGCCAACCCGCCCATCTTGCGCATGTCCTGCTCGCCCGACACGGCGTGGATCACCGAACCGGCGCCGAGGAACAGCAGCGCCTTGAAGAAGGCGTGGGTCAGCAGATGGAACATTGCCGCGCCATAGGCCGAGACGCCGGCGGCGAAAAACATGTAACCGAGCTGGCTGCAGGTCGAATAGGCGATGACACGCTTGATGTCGTTCTGCGCCATGCCGATGGTGGCGGCGAACATCGCGGTCGAGCCGCCGATCACCACCACGACGGCGAGCGCGGTCGGCGAATATTCGAACAGCGGCGACAGCCGCGCCAACATGAAGACGCCGGCGGTGACCATGGTCGCCGCATGGATCAAGGCCGAGACCGGCGTCGGACCTTCCATCGCGTCCGGCAGCCAGGTGTGCAGGCCGAGCTGCGCCGATTTGCCCATCGCGCCAACGAACAGCAGGATGCACGTGATGGTGAGGGCGTCGAACTGGTGACCGAGGAAGCCGATCGTGTGGTGCGCGGCGTCGGGCGCGGCGGCGAAAACGGTGTCGAACTGCAGCGAGCCGAAGATCAGATAGACTGCGAAGATGCCGAGGGCGAAGCCGAAATCGCCGACGCGGTTGACGACGAAGGCCTTGATCGCCGCCGCGTTGGCGGTCGGCCGGTCGTACCAGAAGCCGATCAGCAGGTACGAAACGAGGCCGACGCCCTCCCAGCCGAAGAACAGCTGAACGAAATTGTCGCTGGTCACCAGCATCAACATGAAGAAGGTGAACAGCGACAGGTACGCCATGAAGCGCGGCACCGACTTGTCGTGCGCCATGTAGCCGACGGAATAGATGTGGATCATGGCCGAAACCAGGGTGACCATCGCCACCATCACCGCCGACAGCGTGTCGTAGCGCAGCGCCCAATGGACTTCGAGGTCGCCGGCGTTGATCCAGGTGAACAGCTCGACGGTGTGCCCATGGCCGCCGAAGGCGACGCTCCAGAAGACGATGGCGCCGAACACCGCCGAGACGACGAGCGCCAGGCAGGTGACCAGCTGCGCGCCGCGGTCGCCGATCCAGCGGCCGAAGAAACCAGCGATGAAGGCCGCGATCAGCGGCAGAAAAACGGCGGCGACGTGCATCGAGCGTTCAGCCCTTCATCTGATTGATGTCTTCGACCGCGATGGTGCCGCGGTTGCGGAAATACACCACCAGGATGGCGAGGCCGATCGCCGCTTCGGCCGCCGCCACGGTCAGCACGAACATGGCGAAGACCTGACCGACGAGATCGTGCAGGAACGACGAAAAGGCGACGAAATTGATGTTCACCGCCAGCAGCATCAGCTCGACCGACATCAGGATGATGATGACATTCTTGCGGTTGAGAAAGATGCCGAAGACGCCGAGCGTGAACAGGATGGATGCCACGGTCAGGTAATGCGCGAGGCCGATTTGCAGCATCACGCGCCCTCCCCCGGTCGTACCTTGACGATCTCGAGCGTGTCCTCGCGGCGGCGCGCGACCTGGCGCGCGATCCGTTGGCGGCGGGTGTCGGGCCGCGAACGGTGGGTCAGCACGATCGCGCCGATCATCGCCACCAGCAGCACCGCGCCGGCGGTCTGGAAAGCGTAGACATAGTGCGTGTAGAGCAGCGCGCCGAGCGCAGCGGTATTGCTGAGCGCGCTCGGCGTCGGCGCGACCGCCGCCTGCAGCGCGCCCGGCGCGGCCACCCAGGCGCCGAACATCAGGATCAGCTCGGCCAGCAGGATAAGACCTATCAAGGCACCGACCGGCAAATATTGCAGGAAGCCCTGGCGCAGCTCGACGAAGTTGATGTCGAGCATCATCACCACGAACAGGAACAGCACCGCGACCGCGCCGACATAGACGATGACCAGGATCATCGCCAGGAACTCCGCACCCAGCAGCACGAACAGGCCGGCGGCGTTGAAGAACGCCAGGATGAGGAACAGCACCGAGTGCACCGGATTGCGCGCCGAAATCACCATCACGCCCGAAGCGACGGCGACAGCAGCAAAGGCGTAGAAGGCGAGCGCCTGAATGATCATGCGCGGCGGCTCAGCGGTACGGCGCGTCGAGCGCGAGGTTCTCGGCGATCTCCGCTTCCCAGCGGTCGCCGTTGGCCAGCAATTTGGCCTTGTCGTAGAACAGTTCTTCGCGCGTCTCGGTGGCGAATTCGAAGTTCGGCCCCTCGACGATAGCGTCGACCGGGCAGGCCTCCTGGCACAGGCCGCAATAGATGCACTTGGTCATGTCGATGTCGTAGCGCGTCGTGCGCCGGCTGCCGTCTTCGCGCGGCTCGGCCTCGATGGTGATGGCGAGCGCCGGACACACCGCCTCGCACAGCTTGCAGGCGATACAGCGCTCTTCGCCGTTGGGATAGCGGCGCAGCGCATGTTCGCCGCGGAAGCGCGGGCTGAGCGGCCCTTTCTCGTAGGGATAGTTCACCGTCACCGGGCGCTTGAACATATAGGTCAGAGTCAGCCACAGGCCCGAGACGAGCTCGGTTAGCAGAAGGCTGTAGGCATGGCGGTCGATGCGTCCCATGGCCATCTCCTAAGCCGGAAGCCTGCCGGTGAACACCAGGAACGCCGCGGTGGCGGCGAGCCAGGCGAGCGACAGCGGCAGGAACACTTTCCAGCCAAGCCGCATCAGCTGATCGTAACGGTAGCGCGGCATGGTAGCGCGCACCCACAGAAAGCAGAACAGCACGAAAGCGATCTTGGCGAAGAACCAGATCGGACCCGGGATCCAGGTGAATGGCGCGACGCCAAACGGCGGCAGCCAACCGCCGAGGAACAGGATGCTGGTCATCGCGCTCATCAGGATCATGTTGGCGTATTCGCCGAGATAGAAGAGCGCGAAGGTCATCGAAGAATATTCGACGAAGAAACCCGCGACCAGCTCGGACTCGCCTTCTGGCAGGTCGAACGGCGAGCGGTTGGTCTCCGCCAGGCCCGAGATGAAGAACACGATGAACATCGGGAACAGCGGCAGGCAGTACCACACCGTCTTCTGCGCCTCGACGATGTCGCTCAGATTGAGCGAGCCGACGCACAGCAGCACCGAGACGATGACGAAGCCGATCGAGACCTCGTACGACACCATCTGCGCCGCCGAGCGCAAGCCGCCGAGGAAGGCGTAGCGCGAGTTGGACGACCAGCCGGCCATGATGATGCCGTAGACGCCGAGCGACGAGATCGCGAACAGGTAAAGGATGCCGACGTTGATGTTGGCCAGCACCATGCCGGCGTCGAACGGGATTACGGCCCAGGCGACCAGGCTGAGCACGAAGGTGATGATCGGCGCGGCGATGAAGACGACGCGGTTGGCGCCGGCCGGGATCACCGTCTCCTTCATCAGCAGTTTGAGGCCGTCAGCCAGCGGCTGGAACAGACCGAACGGGCCGACGACGTTGGGGCCTTTCCTGAGCTGCGCCGCCGCCAGCACCTTGCGCTCGGCGTAGGTCAAATAGGCGACGGCCAGCAACAACGGCACGATGATCGCCAGGATCTCGGCGACGGTGATCGCGGTCGGCAGGCCATAGCTGTGCCAGAGCTCAACCATGCGTGCCGGTCCTCGCGGCGCCGCCGAACTGCGCCGCGCACTCCGCCATGGTCGGCGAGGCGCGGCTGATCGGATCGGTGCGATAGTAATCGGCGATCGGATAGGCGAAGGGTTCGCGCTCGACGCGGCCGTCTTGGCCGAACTTGCCCCAAGCGGCGCGCGGCGCCTCGTCGACCCGGCCGAAGACGCCGTTGACCTCGGCCAGGCGGCGGCGCACGGCGCGCAAATTGTCGTACGGCAGCTTGTGGCCCAGCACCTCGGACAGCGCGCGCAGGATCGTCCAGTCGTCGCGCGCTTCGCCCAGCGGGAAAATCGCGCGGCGGCCGTACTGCACGCGGCCTTCAGTGTTGACGTAGGTGCCGTCCTTCTCGGTGTAGGCGGCGCCCGGCAGCACCACGTCGGCACGATGCGCGCCGGCGTCGCCGTGATGGCCCTGATAGACGACGAACGCCTTGCCCAACCGCTTCATGTCGATTTCGTCGGCGCCAAGCAGATAGACGAACTCGATCTCGCCCTTCTCGCAGCCCGAGAGGATGCCGGCGGTATCGCGGCCACCGGCCTGCGGCACAAATCCCAAATCGAGGCCGCCGACGCGCGCCGCCGCCGTATGCAGCACGTTGAAGCCGTTCCAGTCCTCGCGTACCAAGCCGGCGCTCTCGGCCAGCGTCCGCGCCAGATGCAGGATTGCCGCACCGTCGCGGCGACGCAGCGCGCCCTGCCCCAGGATCAGCATCGGTTTCTTCGCCGCCTTGAGCGTCTCGACGAATTTGTGTTTGCCGGCGACCAGATCGGCCAGCGTCTCGGGTCCGGCGCCGACCCACTCGACGGAATAAGTCAGCTCGCGCGGCGCCCCGATGCCGGCAACCTTGAAGCCGCCCTGGAGCCAGCGCTTCCTGAGCCGCGCATTGACGATCGGCGCTTCCCAGCGCGGATGTGTGCCGATCAGCAGACAGGCATCGGCCTCTTCGATGCCGGCGATCGTCGTATTGAAGAGATAGCCGGCGCGGCACGACGGATCGAGAGATGCCCCGTCCTGGCGGCAATCGAGATGGGGCGAGCCGAGCGCCGCCATCAGCTCTTTCAGCGCCAGCATCGATTCACAATCGGCGAGATCGCCGGCGAGTGCCGCCATACGGCCGCCGGCGACGCCCTTGAGCCGCGCGGCGATGGCGGTGAAGGCGTCGGCCCACGACGCTTCGACGAGCTTGCCGTCCTTGCGCACATAGGGCGTATCGAGCCGGCGCTTGGTGAGGCCATCAAGCGCGAAACGCGTCTTGTCGGCGATCCATTCCTCGTTGATCGCCTCGTTGAGCCGCGGCAGCACGCGCAGCACCTGGCCGCTGCGCGCGTCGACCCGGATGTTCGAGCCGACGGCGTCGAGCACGTCGACGCTTTCGGTCTTGGTCAGCTCCCACGGCCGGGCGATGAAGGCGTAGGGCTTCGCCGTCAGCGCGCCAACCGGGCAGAGATCGACGATGTTGGCCGACAGCTCCGACGACAGCGTGCGCTCGACGTAGGTGCCGATCTCCATGTCCTCGCCGCGGCCTGTGGCGCCGAGATCCTCGACGCCGGCGATTTCGGTGGCGAAGCGGACGCAACGCGTGCAGTGGATGCAGCGATTCATCGACGTGGCGACCAGCGGCCCGAAATCCTTGTCCTTCACCGCGCGCTTGTTTTCGATGTAGCGGCCGCGGTCGAAACCGTAGGCCATCGCCTGGTCCTGCAGATCGCACTCGCCGCCCTGGTCGCAGATCGGGCAGTCGAGCGGATGGTTGATCAGCAGGAATTCCATGACGCCGTGGCGCGCCTTCTTGGCCTTCTCGCTGTCGGTGTGGATCACCATGCCGTCGGCGGCGGGCATGGCGCAGGAGGCGATCGGCTTCGGCGCCTTTTCCTGCTCGACCAGGCACATGCGGCAGTTGCCGGCGATGCTGAGCCGCTGATGGAAACAGAAATGCGCGACCTCGAAGCCGGCCAGTTGGCACGCCTGCAGCACCGTCGTGCCTGCCGGCACCTCGACCGCGTTGCCGTTGATCGTGAGCTTGGGCATCGCCTACTCCGCCGCCCGCGCCGTCTGGATGCGATAGTCGTGCATGCGGCGCTCCATTTCCGGCCGGAAATGCCGGATCAGGCCTTGCACCGGCCACGCCGCCGCGTCGCCGAGCGCGCAGATGGTGTGGCCTTCGATCTCGAACGAAACCTCCAAGAGCATGTCGATCTCGCGCGGCTCGGCCTTGCCCTGGACCATGCGTTCCATCACCCGCCACATCCAGCCGGCGCCTTCGCGGCACGGCGTGCATTGACCGCAGCTTTCGTGCTTGTAGAACTGCGACAGGCGGGCAATCGCCTTGATGATGTCGGTCGATTTGTCCATGACGATGACAGCGGCGGTGCCGAGGCCGGTTTTGACGTCGCGCAGCGCGTCGAAATCCATCAGCACGGTGTCGCAGATCGATTTCGGGATCACCGGCACCGACGAGCCGCCGGGAATCACGGCCAGCAGATTGTCCCAGCCGCCGCGGACGCCGCCGGCGTGCTTGTCGATCAGCTCCCTGAGCGGGATGCCCATCGCCTCTTCGACGTTGCACGGCTTCTCGACATGGCCCGAGATGCAGAACACCTTGGTGCCTTCGTTCTTCGGCCGGCCGATGCCGGCGAACCACGCGCCGCCGCGGCGCAGGATGGTCGGCACCACGGCGATGGTCTCGACGTTGTTCACGGTCGACGGACAGCCATAGAGGCCTACGCCGGCCGGGAACGGTGGCTTGAGGCGCGGCTGGCCCTTCTTGCCTTCGAGCGATTCGAGGAGCGCGGTTTCCTCGCCGCAGATATAGGCGCCGGCCCCGCGATGGAGATAAAGGTCGAAATCGTAACCCGAGCCGCAGGCATTCTTGCCGACGACGCCGGCGGCATAGGCTTCGTCGATCGCCGCCTGCAGAACCTTGGCCTCGTTGACGAACTCGCCGCGGATATAGATGTAGCAGTGATGCGCGCCCATCCCGACCGAGGCCAGCAAGCACCCTTCGATCAGCTTGTGCGGATCGTGGCGGATGATGTCGCGGTCCTTACAGGTGCCGGGCTCGCTCTCGTCGGCGTTGACGATGAGATAAGTCGGCCGGTCGCTCTGCTTGGGCATGAACGACCATTTGAGGCCCGTCGGAAAACCGGCGCCGCCGCGGCCGCGCAGGCCCGACGCCTTGACCTCGTTGACGATCCAGTCGCGGCCTTTGGCGATCAGGTCCTTGGTATTGTCCCAGTCGCCGCGCTTGCGCGCGCCCTGGGCGCCGTCGAGGCGCCAGTCAAACTGGCCGTAGAGATTGGTGAAAATGCGGTCCTTGTCGGCGAGCATCAGCGCTTGCCTCCGGCGAACGACAAATCCTTGAGCGTGGTGGCGCCGCCTTCCGGCGCCGAGGTCTGGCGCTTCGTCACCGAACCCATCGGCGGCGTCTGGCCGCGCGCCAACGCGTCGATCAGCGCTTCGGTCGAGCGCCCATCGAGATCCTCGTAGAAATCGTCGTTGACCTGGATGATCGGCGCGTTGACGCAAGCGCCGAGGCATTCGACCTCGCGCAGCGTGAACTTGCCGTCGGCGGTGGTTTCGCCGATGCCGATGCCGAGCTTCTTCTTGCAGGCCGCGACCACCTCGTCCGAACCGCGGAGCCAGCACGGCGTCGTGGTGCAGATCTGGAAGAAATGCGTCCCGACCGGCTTCAGGTTGAACATGGTGTAGAAGGTCGCGACTTCGTAGACACGGATGCGCGCCATGCCGAGCATGTCGGCGACCGTGTCCATCGCGGCGCGCGGCAGCCAGTTGTCGTGCTGGCGCTGCGCCAGATCCAGCAGCGGCAGAACCGCGCTCGCCTGGCGGCCGGGCGGATACTTGGCGATATGCGCCTGCGCCTTCTTCAGGTTTTCAGGCGTGAAGGCAAAGCTGGCCGGCTGCGTCACCGGCGCGGAATTGTCGTGCGCGCTCATCGGTCGATCTCGCCGAAGACGATATCCATCGAGCCGATGATCGCGACCACGTCGGCCAGCATATGGCCGCGCGACACGAAATCGGTGCTTTGCAGGAACGCGAAGCCGGGCGCGCGGATTTTGCAGCGATAGGGCCGGTTGCTGCCGTCGGCGACCAGGTAGACGCCGAACTCGCCTTTGGGTGCTTCGACGGCGGTATAGGTTTCGCCCGCCGGCACGTGATAGCCCTCGGTATAGAGCTTGAAGTGATGGATCAGAGCCTCCATCGAGGTCTTCATCTCGGCGCGCGGCGGCGGCGCGATCTTGCGGTCGTCGACCATGTGCGGACCCGACGGCATCTGGTCGATGCATTGCTTGATGATGCGCAGGCTCTGGCGCATCTCCTCCATCCGCACCAGATAGCGGTCCCAGCAATCGCCGTTCTTGCCGATCGGGATGTCGAAATCCATGTCGCCGTAGACGTCATAAGGCTGTGCCTTGCGCAAATCCCACGGCACGCCCGAGGCGCGCAGCATCGGCCCGGAGAAACCCCAGTCGATCGCCTGCTCGCGCGTCATGCGGCCGATATCGACGGTGCGCTGCTTGAAGATGCGGTTCTCGGTCAGGAGTTGCTCGAGATCGTCGATGCGCTTGGGGAACTGATCGCAGAAGGCGGCGATGTCTTCAAGCAGGCCGGGCGACAAATCCTGATGTACGCCGCCGGGCCGGAAATAGTTGGCGTGCAGCCGCGCACCCGAGGCCCGCTCGTAGAATTCCATCAGCTTCTCGCGCTCTTCGAAGCCCCAGAGCAGCGGCGTGATGGCGCCGACGTCGAGCGCGAACGCCGTGAGGTTGAGCAGATGGTTCAGGATGCGGGTGATTTCGGCGAACATCACGCGGATGTATTGCGCGCGCGGCGGCGGCGTAATGCCCATCAGCTTCTCGATCGCGAGCGCGAAGGCGTGCTCCTGGCACATCGGCGAAACGTAATCGAGGCGGTCGAAATACGGCGTCGCCTGGATGTAGGTCTTGTATTCGATCAGCTTTTCGGTGCCGCGGTGCAGCAGCCCGATATGCGGATCGGCGCGTTCGATCACCTCGCCGTTCATCTCCAGCACCAGGCGCAACACGCCGTGCGCCGCCGGATGTTGCGGCCCGAAATTCATCGTGAAGCTCTTGATGGTAGCTTCGTTCGCTGAACCGAGGTCGGCGCTCATGTCGGCTTGTCCTCGCCCGCCGCCTTCTCGTCGCCCGGCAGGATCGCGTTCATGCCTTCCCACGGCGACAGGAAGTCGAAGCTGCGGAATTCCTGCTTGAGCTTCACCGGCTCGTAGATGACGCGCTTCTGCTCTTCGTCGTAGCGCACTTCGACGTAACCGGTGAGCGGGAAATCCTTGCGCAACGGGTGGCCTTCAAAGCCGTAGTCGGTGAGGATGCGGCGCAGATCGGGATGATCGGCGAAATAGACGCCGAGCAGGTCCCAGCACTCGCGCTCGAGCCAGCCGGCGGTGCTATAGACCGGCGTCGCCGACGGCACCGGCGTCTGCTCGTCGGTCGTGACCTTGAGGCGGATGCGGCGATTGTACGTCAGGCTCAGGAGGTTGTAGACGACCTCGAGCCGCTCGGCGCGTTCGGGATAATCGACGCCGCAGATATCGACGAGTATGCCGAACCGGCAATCCGGATCGTCGCGCAGGAATTGCAGCACGCGCACGATTGCCTCGCGCCGCACGCCGACCATCAGCTCGTCGTGCGAAATCTCGCGGCGCAACACGTCCTGCGGAAAGGCGGCGGCCACCTTTTCGCCGAGGGCCTCAAGCGGCTGGGTCATTCTTCGTCCTGTCGAGCCTCACCGATCAGCGTGCGAAACGCCGCTCGCGATGGATCTTTTTCTGTAGTTGCAACACGCCGTAAAGCAATGCCTCGGCGGTGGGCGGACAGCCGGGAACGTAAATGTCCACCGGCACGATGCGGTCGCAGCCGCGCACCACCGAGTAGGAATAATGGTAATAGCCGCCGCCGTTGGCGCACGAGCCCATCGAGATCACCCAGCGCGGCTCGGCCATCTGGTCGTAAACCTTGCGCAGCGCCGGCGCCATCTTGTTGCACAGCGTGCCGGCGACGATCATCACGTCGGATTGGCGCGGGCTCGGCCGGAACACGACGCCGAAGCGGTCGAGGTCATAGCGCGACGCGGCCGTGTGCATCATCTCGACGGCGCAGCAGGCGAGACCGAAGGTCATCGGCCAGAGCGAGCCGGTCTGAGCCCATTTCACCAGCTGGTCGACCGTCGACAGCATGAATCCCTGGCGGCGCGCTTCGGAAAACGTATCGGCGGGCGCGATCACTCCCATTCGAGCGCTCCCGTCTTCCATTCGTAGATGAAGCCGACGGTGAGGACGCCGAGGAAGACCATCATCGACCAGAATCCGAAGACGCCGATCTTGCCGAGCGCCACCGCCCACGGAAACAGGAAGGCGACTTCGAGATCGAAGATGATGAACAACAGCGACACCAGATAGAAGCGCACGTCGAATTTCATGCGCGCGTCGGAGAACGGCGGGAAGCCGCACTCATAGGGCGACACTTTCTCCGAATCGGGCCGCTGCCGCACCAGGATGAACGACGCCAGGACGATGACGACGGACAGCGCCACGGCGACCCCGATGAAGATCAGGATCGGCAGATATTCACGCAGCAGACTATCCATCGACAACGCTCCTCAACGAGCGCGATGGTGGCCTGCGAAAGGCGAAGCTGACGCCGTCACGCAAATGGCGGGAGTGACGGGGCTCGAACCCGCGACCTCCGGCGTGACAGGCCGGCGCTCTAACCAACTGAGCTACACCCCCGCAGCACCGACACCGCGGCGGCCAGTCCTACCCCCGCGCCCCCGGAGTGTCAAGCGCAGGAGGCCGGATTTTCCCAAGTTTTCCCTGGCCTTTGCGCCCATTTCGGCAGCGCGGTATCGCATCGCAATATCGGTCCTGTCCAGAGCGAAAACCGATTGCGACGCCGCCCTAGCATGTGGCGTGCGTTGGCGCTTGGTTCAACCGCACCGGCCGGTCACCGCTCGAGGTAATAGGTCAGCGTCACAACGACACGGACCTGCTTGTCGATCGTGCTGATCGGCCCCATGCCTTGGCGGAACGACGCGTTTTCGCCGCCCGCCGCGGCGGCGGCATCGCGCGAGACGATCGAGAAGAATCCCTGACTGGCCGATTGGATCGAACCCACTTTGCTGCCGGCATCGTTGGCGAATTGCTGCGCGGCGTCGCGGGCATTTTGCGTCGCTGCCCGCAGCATCGCCGCCTTGATGTCGTTGAGCTTGGTGAACTCGTAATCGACGTCGTTGGTCGTCAGCACGATGCCCTGTTTGATGAGATCGCTCACCCCGCGCGTGGTGCGCACGGCCAGATCGACGTCGTTCGAGCGCACCAGGATCGTGTTCTTGACGATGTAGCGCGCGCTCTCCGACATATCCTTCGGCCGATAGGGATTCGCCATCAGGTCGGTGACGGCGAGGTTGTCGGATTTGATGTCCGCCGGCCTGAACCCGCTTTGCGTCAGGAAGCCGACGAGCGCAGCCTCGTCGGCGCGCGCTCGCGTATAGACGTCGCCGAGATTGCCGCCGGTGACCGAGTAGCCGATCTGCCACAGCGCCAGATCGGCTTTGACGTCGCGTTCGTCGAAGCCTTTGACGGTGACCGCGTTGGACGCCAGGCGGCCTTTGTAAACCGTATTGCTGACGAATTGGCCCGCCGCTGCCAAGCCAACGGCGACCAAAATGCCGAGGATTGCCGCGGCAATGATGTTATTTTTCTCGGTCATTCCCTGCCCCGTCGGTCCCGACGACATTCGTCCAGCCGCGATTCAGCCGGCCGCGTTAACCGTGCGCAGCATAATACGGCACGAATTAACCGTTGGCAGATTTGACGATCGGCCGGCGCCGCGCTGCTCGTCTGGCTCGGCGGCACCAATCGTCTGCCGGAACGGCTGCTATGGTCGCTGATCTTCCTCGGCGACATCTCGTACAGCTTCTACCTGCTGCACGACGATATCGGCCTCGTGATGATGAACCGGCTGCTGAAATGGGGCGTGGACACGCGGCTCACGCTGCTATTGACGTTCGCCGTCGCGGTCGCAATTCCCTACGCCATGAACCGGCTCGTCGAGCGACCCGGCCGGCGCGCCCTGCGCGCGTTCCTGGCGCGCTACCGCGATCACTTCATCGGCGCGACATTGCCGCACCCGGCGGCTAAACCGCTCGCCGGTGATTGATCGCCGGTCAGGCGGCGGCGCGCGGCGCGTGCGGCAACGGCCGCGTCGCCTGCGCCAGCGCCAAGTCGAACCGCTCGAGCACTTCAACCTGAAGGCGCGCCGCGTCGTCGTTCCACGCCGACAGCTTCGAATGCGTGTGCAGCCCCCAGGCGAGCGCGTAGAAGCCCTTGTAGTAATTCTGGATCAACGTGCCGCGATCACCGCCCAGCAGATTAAGCACGGCGCGCTCGATGGCGCCGACCGGATCGAAGGCGACGGCTTCCGGCGACGACGCCTCGATGGCGTGGCCTTGCGCGTCCTTGGCCATCGCGCCCTGACACCAGCCCGCAGCGACGAGGCGTCTGCCTTCCTTCAAGATGTCGCAAATGTCGAGGTCACGGCGCGCCGGCCCACGACTGAATTCGTCCATAGCTGCCTCCACCCGACGGCATGCCTTCACTTCGGAACTTCAAAGGCCATTGCGGCGGCGTTCGCCGCCTGTGGCATCGATCAAGATCAATGCCTGGGCTCTTCGGCCCATGTGTCTGGTAGTGAGTCGACGATACGCCCGCGCTCGTGACAGCTTCAAGACCGCCAACATTAAAACGATGCTGCGCTGCGAGAGGCACGCCGGCCGGCTGTGGTGGGCGATGAAGGTTTCGAACCTCCGACCCCCTCGGTGTAAACGAGGTGCTCTACCGCTGAGCTAATCGCCCGGCCAGCGGAAAGCGGCTGCGCGCCGCGTTGGTGCGCGCAGCCTGGGGCAATTCCGTGCGCGCCGCAAGGGCGCGCAATCGCTCAGGCGATGGCGTCTTTGAGGCCTTTGCCGGCGCGGAAACGCGGCACCTTGCGGGCCGCGATCTTGATGGTCTCGCCGGTACGCGGATTGCGGCCTTCGGTCGCCGCGCGGTTCGAAACCACGAAGGTGCCGAAGCCGGTGAGGCGCACTTCGCCGCCCTTCTTCAACTCCTTGGTGATTGAATCGAAGACCGCGTCGATCACGGTCTCCGCCTCGGACTTCTTGATGGTGGCGACGGTAGCGACGGCGTCTACGAGTTCATTCTTGTTCACGAGCGAGCCCTCCATGCGCCACGCAGCGAGCGTCGAGATGACTTCGCGCTTGGCGGCGCAAAGTCTAAATCGGCCTTTTCCGAAAGGTCAATCCGCGGAAGGCCGCGAATCCGGCTTTTTCTGCCCGATTCGCGGCATTTTTCGCATCGACTCGGCGTGTGTCCGCAGGGCGCGACGCGTTCAGTGCGTCACGACTCCGGGCCGCTCGTCGGTTTTCGGCGCAATGACCGCCGGAGTCTCGCCGTCCTCGCTCCAGGTGATCGGCGTCAGCGGCTTGACCAGTGCGTGCTTCAAGAGGTCGTCGACCGACGACACCGGAACCACCGCGATCTCGTCTTTCACGTTGTCCGGGATCTCGGCGAGGTCCTTCTCGTTGTCCTTCGGGATCAGCACCGTCTTGAGCCCGCCGCGCAACGCCGCCAGCAACTTCTCCTTCAAGCCGCCAATCGGCAGCACGCGGCCGCGCAGGGTGATCTCGCCGGTCATGGCGATGTCCTTGCGCACCGGAATGCCGGTCAGCACCGAGACGATCGAGGTCAGCATGGCGACGCCGGCCGACGGACCGTCCTTGGGCGTAGCACCTTCGGGAACGTGGACGTGGATGTCCTTCTTCTCGAAGATGGTGGGCACGATGCCGAAGGCGGTGCTACGCGACTTGACGTAACTCTCCGCCGCCTGCACCGACTCCTTCATCACGTCGCCGAGCTTGCCGGTCGCGGTCACCTTGCCCTTGCCGGGCACGGTCACCGCCTCGATTGACAGCAGTTCGCCGCCAACTTCCGTCCAGGCGAGGCCCGTCGTCACGCCGACGAGATCCGTCTCCTCGACCTCGCCGTACCGGAAGCGGCGGACGCCGGCGTATTTCTCGAGATTGCGACGGGTGATCGCGACGCGCTTCAGCTTGCGCATCATGATCTCCTTGATCGCCTTGCGCGCGAGATTGGCAATCTCGCGTTCGAGATTACGCACGCCGGCCTCGCGCGTGTAGTAGCGGATGAGATCCTGCAGCGCTTCGTCGTTGAGCGACCACTCGCCTTCCTTGAGGCCGTGCGCCTTGATCTGCTTGGGGATCAGGTGGCGGCGCGCGATCTGGATCTTCTCGTCCTCGGTGTAGCCGGGGATGCGGATGATCTCCATGCGGTCCATCAGCGGCTGCGGCATGCGCAGCGTGTTGGCCGTGGTGACGAACATCACGTCCGACAGGTCGTAATCGACCTCGAGATAGTGGTCCTGGAACGTCGTGTTCTGCTCGGGATCGAGCACTTCGAGCAGCGCCGACGACGGATCGCCGCGCCAGTCGGCGCCGAGCTTATCCACCTCGTCGAGCAGGAACAGCGGGTTCGAGGTCTTGGCCTTCTTCATGCCCTGGATGATCTTGCCGGGCATCGAGCCGATATAGGTCCGGCGGTGGCCGCGGATCTCGGCCTCGTCGCGCACGCCGCCGAGCGACATGCGCACGAAGTTGCGGCCGGTCGCGCGCGCCACCGACTTGCCGAGCGACGTCTTGCCGACGCCGGGCGGACCGACAAGGCACATGATCGGACCCTTGACCTTGCGCATGCGGTTCTGCACTGCAAGGTACTCATGGATGCGT
>JAGXBG010000196.1 GCA_018971215.1 Alphaproteobacteria bacterium | reverse complement strand
TCGGGACAAGCGCGGCGCATGGCACCGAGCTCGGCGTCGGATTTTGCCGGGCCGCCCTGGAGTTGGCGATCCTGGCGCGCTACGAGTCGACGCTCGATCGGGCCTTGCGCCAAGCTGAAATGCAGCTTGAACGGCGACAAGCGCGACGCCGCGGCGAGGATGTCGCGGCGCCGATCGCCGTGACCGTGGCGGGCGAACTCGGGGATAGCCGCGGCGAAAAAATTAAAATTTGCGAAACAAAGCCAATTTCCGAGTCGGTGTTGGCGACGATTGACGTTGAGAGAACGAGTCTTGCCCCTCACCCCAACCCTCTCGCCGCAAGCGGGACGAGGGAGAATGAGCGGTGATCTGAATCGCCGGGATAAATGCACGGCCCTGCTTTGACCGCCGCGACGGTTGTGCGAAGCTGACGCCATGGCGCATGCCGATTTCGTCCATCTGCGGGTCCATTCGGCCTATTCGCTGTCGTCCGGCGCCATCAAGATCAAGGATCTGGCCGCGCTGTGCCGCCGCCACGCCATGCCGGCGGTGGCCATCGCCGATTCGGGCAATCTGTTCGGTGCGCTCGAATTCGCCATGGCGGCGAGCGAAGCCGGCGTCCAACCCATCGTCGGTTGCGAGCTCGGCATCCGTCGCAGCGAAGGCGAGGGCGGCAACCGCGTCGCGCGCGTCGGTCCGGCGCTGCCGCCCGACTCAGTGGTGTTGCTGGTGCAAAGCGAGGCGGGCTACCGCAACCTGCTGAATCTGGTCAGCAAGTCGCACCTCGAAAGCGCGCCGGCCGAAGCGCCGCAGCTCGACCTCGCTGCACTCGACGGCCATACCGACGGCTTGATCTGTCTTTCCGGCGGCCCCAAGGGCCCAGTCGGACGGTTGGTGGGCGAGGGCCAGGCGCCGGCGGCCGAGGCGGTGCTGACGCGGCTCGCCGGCCTGTTCCCCGATCGGCTTTACATCGAGCTCCAACGCCACAACACCGCCACCGAGGAACGCATCGACGCGGCGCTGATCGAGCTGGCGCTGGCGCACAATCTGCCGCTTGTCGCTACGAACAACGTCCATTTCGCCGAGCGCGACGATTACGATGCGCACGACGTGCTGCTGTGCATCGCCCAAGGCACGACGCTCGCCGACGGCAACCGCAAGCGGCTGACGCCCGAGCATTACTTCAAATCGGCGAGCGAGATGCGCATCGCCTTCGCCGACGTGCCCGAGGCCTGCGACAACACGCTGGTGATCGCGCGGCGCTGCGCTTTCATGCCGGAGCCGCGCCAGCCGATCCTGCCGCCGTTCAAAGGGGCGTCAGGCCGCGACGAAGCGGCGGAACTGCGCCAAGCGGCAGAGGCGGGCCTGGAGCACCGCCTGGCGCAGGTGGTGGCGCCCAATCTCGACGCGGCGCAACGCGCCGCCGCAGCGGCGCCTTATCGCGAGCGGCTCGCCTACGAGCTCGACGTCATCGTCAAGATGGGCTTCGCCGGCTATTTCCTGATCGTCGCCGAGTTCATCCAATGGGCCAAGGCGCAGGGCATTCCGGTCGGCCCTGGCCGCGGCTCGGGCGCCGGCTCGCTGGTCGCCTGGGCGCTCACTATCACCGACCTCGATCCGCTGCGCTTCGGCCTGGTGTTCGAGCGCTTCCTCAATCCCGAACGCGTGTCGATGCCCGATTTCGACATTGATTTCTGCCAGGACCGGCGCGACGAGGTCATTCGCCATGTGCAGGAGCGGTACGGCGCTGACCGCGTGGCGCAGATCATCACCTTCGGCAAGCTCCAGGCGCGCGCCGTGCTGCGCGACGTCGGCCGCGTGCTCGGCATGCCCTATGGCCAGGTCGACCGTATCTGCAAGCTGGTGCCGAACAATCCGGCGGCGCCGGTCGGCTTGCAGCAGGCGATCGACAACGAGCCGATGCTGCAACAGATGCGCGACGACGACCCGCAGGTGGCGCGGCTGATCGAGATCGCATTGCAGCTCGAAGGTCTCTACCGCCACGCCTCGACCCACGCAGCGGGAGTCGTGATCGGAGATAGGCCGCTGGACGAACTGGTGCCGCTCTATCGCGATCCGCGTTCGTCGATGCCGGTGACGCAATTCAGCATGAAATACGTCGAGGCGGCCGGGCTGGTGAAGTTCGACTTTCTCGGGCTCAAGACGCTGACCGTGCTGGCCAAGGCGTGCGACCTGCTGGCGGCGCGCGGCGTCGATCTCGATCTCGGCAACCTGCCGCTCGACGACGTCAAGACCTATCGCCTATTGGCGCGCGGCGAGACCGTCGGCGTGTTCCAGCTCGAAGGAGCGGGCATGCGCGACATGCTGAAGAAGCTCGATCCCGACCGCTTCGAGGACATTGTCGCGGTCAACGCGCTCTACCGGCCCGGGCCGATGGAGAACATCCCGCGTTACATCGCGGTGAAGCACGGCAACGAGCGGCCGGAATACATGCATCCCGACCTCGAGCCGATCCTCGAGGAGACCCAGGGCATCGTCATCTACCAGGAACAGGTGATGGAGATCGCCAAGGTACTGTCGGGCTATTCGCTCGGCAGCGCCGATCTGCTGCGCCGCGCCATGGGCAAGAAGATCAAGGCCGAGATGGAGGCGCAGCGCCGTCAATTCATCGACGGCGCCAAGGCGCGCGGCGTCGGCGACCGCCTCGCCGAATACATCTTCGAGCAGGTGGCGAAGTTCGCCGGCTACGGATTCAACAAGTCGCACGCCGCCGCCTATGCGCTGGTCGGTTACCAGACGGCATATCTGAAGGCGAATTATCCGGTCGAGTTTCTGGCGGCATCGATGACGCTCGACCTCGGCAACACCGATAAGCTCAACGTCTTCCGCCAGGAATGCGACCGGCTCGGCATCAAGCTGCTGCCGCCCGACATCAACCGCTCCGACGTCGAATTTGCCGTCGAAGCGGCGGGCGAGGGCGGCGCGATCCGCTACGCGCTCGCCGCAGTCAAGGGCGTGGGATCGGCAGCGATGCGCCAGGTCGTCGCCGAGCGCGCGGCGCACGGTTCGTTCAAGGATCTGTTCGATTTTTCCGCGCGCATCGATCCCAAACACTTCAACAAACGCCAGTTCGAGAGCCTGGTGAAAGCCGGCGCCTTCGACGCCATTGCGCCGAACCGGGCGCAGGCCTTCGCCGCGATCGAGTTGCTGCTGCGCCATGCCAATGCGGCGGCGAACGAGCGCGTCAGCCAGCAGGTGAATCTCTTCGGTGGCGACGCCGGGCCGACGGCGATGCCGCCGCTGCCGGCGGTCACCGATTGGCCGCCGGCCGAGCGGCTGCAGAAGGAGTTCGAGGCGATCGGCTTCTATCTCTCGAGTCATCCGCTCAATCCCTATGGCAAGAGCCTGGCGCGCCTCGGCGTGTTGCGCTTCGCCGACCTGGCACGGCGGCCCGCCGGCGCCGAGACCCGTGTCCGGCTCGCCGGCGTCGTCATCGGCAGCAAGGAGCGCACCTCGGCGCGCGGCAATCGCTTCGCCTTCCTCCAGGTCTCGGACATGAGCGGCGCGTTCGAGGTCATGGCGTTTTCCGAGGTGCTGCGTGACAGCCGGCCACTGCTCGATTCTGGCCCGCCGCTGCTGATCACCGTCGACCTCCGCGTCGACGGCGACGGCTTCCGCCTGACGGCGCAGCGCATCGAGGCGCTCGACAAGGTCGCCGCCGGCGCCGCGGCCGGATTGCGTCTGGTGGTCGAGCGGGAAGAGGCGCTTGCCGGCGTCCGGCGCGCGGTCGCCGCCGAGAGCGGCGGACGCGGGCGGGTGAGCGTGGTGGTGCCCTT
>JAGXBG010000195.1 GCA_018971215.1 Alphaproteobacteria bacterium | reverse complement strand
CTCGATGTCGAAGACGTCGATGCCGGCGAACTTCTTGAACAGCACCGCCTTGCCTTCCATCACCGGCTTGGCGGCGAGCGGACCGATAGCCCCGAGGCCGAGAACCGCCGTGCCGTTGCTGACGACCGCGACCAGATTGGCGCGCGCCGTCAGACGGGAGGCTTCCTGCGGGTCGGCAACAATCGCCATGCAGGCGGCAGCGACGCCGGGCGAATAGGCGAGCGACAGATCGTGCTGCGTCGAAAGCGGTTTGGTCGCAACGATGGCAATCTTGCCGGGCGTCGGATGGCGGTGATACTCGAGCGCCCCGTCCCGCAATTCGTCGGCCATCGTCTCTCCTCAGGATGCCGCACGGACCAGTTCTCGGCTTGCGAGCCGAGCGCAGTCCGCCGGTAGGACGGGAATGGTGCGGTCGAGAAGACTCGAACTTCCAAGGGGTTTCCCCCACTAGCACCTCAAGCTAGCGCGTCTACCAATTCCGCCACGACCGCGATAGGATTCGGCAATTGCCGCTGATGGCGCGGCTGATTACCAAATCCCCATGAGCATAGCAAGCGCGCCCCCCAGGACGGAAGCCATCGAATGGCGCAAGAACACGAAGCCGGTACCCTATGACGAGGCCGTGAGCGTCATGGAGGCGCGCGTGCGCGAGATCCGCGCCGGCACGGCGCCCGAACTGGTCTGGCTGCTGGAGCATCCGGCGCTCTATACCGCCGGCACCAGCGCCCGCGACAGCGACCTGGTCGACCCCGTGCTGCCGGTGCACCATACCGGCCGCGGCGGCCAGTGGACGTATCATGGGCCGGGCCAGCGCATCGCCTATGTCATGCTCGATCTCAATAGCCGCGGCGGCGATTTGCGCGCCTTCGTCCGCGGCCTCGAGGAATGGCTGATCCGGACGCTCGCCGGGTTCGGCGTGACCGGCGAACGCCGCAGCGGCCGGGTCGGCATCTGGATCGCCGGCAAGACCGGCGTTGAAAACAAGATCGCGGCGATCGGCGTGCGCGTGCGCCGTGGGGTGAGCTATCACGGCGTTTCGCTCAATGTCGCGCCCGATCTCACGCACTATCGCGGCATCGTGCCTTGCGGCGTGCACGAACACGGCGTCACCTCGCTGGCGAAGCTCGGATTGCATCCGACGATGGACGAGGTCGACACGGCGCTTCGGGCCAGCTTCGCCGCGGTTTTTTCCTAAGTTATGATTGTGCGTCGAGGGGGCTGAGTCCGATGATTTGCACGCGCCGCGCCGTCAGCGCTGGACTGCACTGGCTCGCAACTAAGGGCGACATGGAGTTCGCGACGAAATGATACGCTGGCCTTTGATCGCCGTGCTGATCGGCCTCGTCGTCGCGCCGGCGGTGGCGCAACAAGCCACTGTCAGCCGGCCGCCGTCGTCGCGCGCCGAGATCCATCTGACGTTCGCGCCCATCGTCAAAGAGGCGGCGCCGGCCGTGGTCAACGTCTATTCGCGCCGCGTGGTGCAGACGCGCGCACCGATCTTCAACGACGCGCTGCTGCGGCGCTTTTTCGGCAATACCTTCCCGCTCGCCGTGCCGCGCCAGCGGGTGCTCAACTCGCTCGGCTCCGGCGTAATCCTCGACCCGTCGGGATTGATCGTGACCAACGATCACGTGATCAAGGACGCGCAGGAGATCTCCGTGGTGCTGAGCGACCGCCGCGAATTCCCGGCAAAGGTCTTGCTTGCCGACGAGCATCTCGACCTTGCGGTGCTGAAAATCAACGTGCCGGGCGAGAATCTGCCGGTGCTACCGATCGGCGACAGCGACAAGCTCGAGGTCGGCGATCTGGTGCTGGCGATCGGCAATCCGTTCGGCGTCGGCCAGACGGTGACCATGGGCATCGTCTCGGGCTTGGCACGCACCGGTACCGGCATCAACGAATTCGGCTCGTTCATCCAAACCGACGCCGCAATCAACCCGGGCAATTCGGGCGGCGCCTTGGTCGACATGGACGGCGAGCTGGTCGGCATCAACACCGCGATCTTCTCGGAATCGGGCGGCTCGGTTGGCATCGGTTTCGCCATTCCGACCGGTCTCGTCCGCTCCGTCCTCTATGCCGTGCAGCACGACGAACATGTCGTGCAGCAGCCGTGGCTCGGTCTTGAAGGCGAAGGCGTCAACGCCGACAGAGCAACCAAGCTCGGCCTGCCGCGGCCCGGCGGCGTGCTGGTCGACAATGTCGCCGCCGGCGGCCCAGCCGCCAAAGCCGGCATTGCCGCCGGCGACGTCGTACTCGCGGTCGACGGCCACGACGTCGAAGACACCGAAGCACTGCGTTTCCGATTGGCGACGCATCATGTCGGCAGCACCGCCCAGTTTACGCTCTGGCACGACGGCCATTCGCATGGCGTGACCGTGGCGTTGGTCGCGCCGCCCGAACAACCGCCGCGCGACATCACGTTGCTGGAAGGGCGCGAACCGTTCGCCGGCGCGTCGGTCGGCAATCTCAATCCGGCGTTCGCCGAGGAGCTCAGCTTGCCGCAATCCCGCCGCGGCGTGGTGATCGCGTCGGTGACGCCGGGCAGCACGGCGGCACAGCTCGGATTGCGGCGCGGCGACATCCTGGCGAGCCTCGGCCGCCGCGAGATCGTCAACGTCGCGCAATTGCGTGACCTGCTTGCCAATAGCGGCCCGCCGTGGGCCTTGGTCATCGTCCGCGGCGACAAGAAATTCTCGCTCGTCGTGCGATGAGCCTCTTCGAGCCGCAGGCTCCGCGCCCGCTGGCCGATCGGCTCCGGCCTCGAACCCTTGCCGAAATCGTCGGGCAGGACCATCTGCTCGCGCCCGACGCGCCGATCGGCCGCATGATGGCGGCGCGGCGGCTGGCGTCGATGATCCTTTGGGGGCCGCCGGGTTGCGGCAAGACGACGATCGCGCGCATCCTGGCCGACGCCACCGACATGCATTTCGAGCCGCTGTCGGCGGTGTTCTCGGGCGTGGCCGATCTGCGCAAAGTGTTCGATGCGGCAAAGCAACGCCGCGTCGCCGGTCAGGGCACGTTGCTGTTCGTCGACGAAATCCACCGCTTCAACCGCGCGCAGCAGGACGGTTTCCTGCCTTATGTCGAGACCGGCACGGTGACGCTGATCGGCGCGACCACGGAAAATCCGTCGTTCGAGCTCAACGGCGCGCTGTTGTCGCGCTGCCAGGTTTTCGTACTACGGCGCCTCGACGATATGGCGCTCGAAACTCTTCTCGTCCGCGCCGAAGCCGCGCTCGGCCGCAAGCTGCCCGTCGACGCCGGCGCGCGCCTGGCGCTCAAGGCGATGGCCGACGGCGACGGACGTTACGTTCTCAACGTCGCCGAGGAGCTCGCCGCCCTGCCCGAAGGACCGGCGCTCGACACCGAAGGCCTGATGGCCGCAGTGCAGCGGCGGGCGCCGCTTTACGACAAGGCGCAGGAAGGCCACTACAACCTGATCAGCGCCCTGCACAAATCGGTGCGCGGCTCGGATGTCGACGCGGCGCTCTACTGGTTGGCGCGCATGCTGGTCGGCGGCGAGCATCCGATCTATATCGCGCGCCGGCTGGTGCGCATGGCGGTCGAGGACATCGGCCTCGCCGAGCCCAACGCGCTGCCACAGACCGTCGCCGCCTGGGAGGCGTACGACCGGCTCGGCTCGCCGGAGGGCGAATTGGCGTTGGCGCAGGCGGTGATTTTCCTGGCCACGGCACCCAAGTCGAACGCGGGCTATGTCGCTTTCGGCGACGCGACGCGCGCCGCGCAGGAGACCGGATCGTTGATGCCGCCGATGCACGCCGTCAACGCGCCGACGCGCCTGATGCGCGATCTCGGTTACGGCGGCGGTTACGTCTACGACCCGGATACGCCCGAGGGATTTTC
>JAGXBG010000194.1 GCA_018971215.1 Alphaproteobacteria bacterium | reverse complement strand
GGCGGCGGCCCGCATCATCGGGTGGTGCGCGACCAGCGGCCAGGGCTGGCTCAACACGCCCTGGACGGTTTGGGCCAGGATTCGGATGGGCGCAAAGGCGTCGCGGTGCTCGCGGCTGCCGACGATCCGGCACAGCCGAGCAGCATGACGCTGATGGGCGGGCCGATCGACACGCGCGTCAATCCGACCGCCGTCAATGAGCTCGCGACCACGCGGTCGCTGTCCTGGTTCGAGAAGAACGTCATCGCCGCGGTGCCCGCGCGCTATGCCGGCGCATTCCGCCGCGTCTATCCCGGCTTCTTGCAGCTCGCCGGATTCATGACCATGAATCTCGACCGTCACGTCACCGCGCACGTCGATCTGTTCAACCATCTGGTACGCGGCGACGGCGAGAGCGCGACGGCGACGCGCAAATTCTACGACGAGTACATGTCGGTGATGGATTTGCCGGCGGACTACTATCTCGAGACGGTGCAGCGTGTCTTCCAGGATCACGCGCTGCCGCTGGGCACGTTCGACTGGCGTGGACAACGCGTCGAGCCGGCCGCGATTGCACGCACCGCGCTCTTGACCGTCGAGGGCGAGAACGACGACATTTGCGCTGTCGGCCAGACGGCGGCTGCGCACGATCTGCTCACCGGGCTCGAGACCGGCAAGAAAGCGCGCCACGTCCAGGCCGAGGTCGGCCATTACGGGGTGTTCAACGGTCGGCGCTGGCGTACCGAGATTTACCCCAAGGTGCGGGAGTTCATTCTCGCCCACGGGTGACCGCCCAGACGGCGGTCGGAACGGGAGGCGCGATGGCAAAGCGCGGCAAGGTCGTCATCACCTGCGCGGTGACGGGGTCGATCCACACCCCAACCATGAGCCCGCATTTGCCGCTGACGCCGGATCAGGTCGCCGAGCAGGCGATCGGCGCCGCCGAGGCCGGCGCGGCAATCCTCCATCTGCATGCGCGCGATCCCAAGGACGGGCGGCCAACGCCCGATCCGGCGGTGTTCATGCAGTTCCTACCGCGCATCAAGCAGGCCTGCGACGCGGTGGTGAACATCACCACCGGCGGCGGCCACAACATGACGGTAGATGAGCGTCTGGCGGCGCCGCTCCAGGCGTCGCCCGAAATGTGCTCGCTCAACATGGGCTCGATGAATTTCGGGCTCTATCCGATGCTGAGCCGATACAAGGAATTCAAATACGAGTGGGAGCCGAAATACTTGGAGATGACGCGCGATTTCATCTTCAAGAACACCTTCAAGGACATCGAGCGCATCCTCAGGGATCTCGGCGAGGGGCACGGCACGCGCTTCGAGTTCGAATGCTACGACATCGGCCATCTCTATACGCTCGCGCATTTCCTCGATCGCAAGCTGGTCAAGCCGCCGCTGTTCGTGCAGACGATCTTCGGCATTCTCGGCGGCGTCGGCGCCGACCCGGAAAACGTCGCTCATGCGAAGCGGATCGCGGACAAATTGTTCGGCGACGATTATTACTGGTCGATCCTGGCGGCCGGACGGCACCAGCTTCCGCTCATCACCATGGGCGCGATCATGGGCGGCAACGTGCGCGTCGGTCTCGAGGATTCGCTTTATATCGGCAAAGGCCAACTCGCCAAGACCAACGCCGAGCAGGTGACGCGCATCCGGGCGATCCTCGAAAACTTGTCGCTCGAAATCGCCACGCCCAAAGAGGCGCGCGAAATGCTCGCGCTCAAGGGCGGCGACCGGGTCAATTTCTAGATGATCGACAAACGCGTGCGCGACCTGGCCGCTGCGGTTGCCGGGATCAAAGACGGCGCGACTGTCTTGTGTGGCGGTTTCGGTGCGGTCGGCGAGCCGATCGCCTTGACCGAAGCGCTGCTGCCTTTAGGCGTGAAGAATCTGGTCATCGTCGCCAACAACGCCGGCACCGGCGAAATCGGCATCGCGCGGCTGATCAAGGAAGGCCGCGTGCGCAAGGTGATCTGTTCCTATCCGCGCACGACCGATCCGCGCGAATTCGAGGCGGCGTACAAGGCGGGTAAGATCGAGCTCGAGCTGGTGCCGCAAGGCACGCTCAGCGAACGCCTGCGCGCGGCGGGCGCCGGCATCGGCGGCTTCTACACGCCGACCGGCGCCGGCACCAACCTCGCCGAAGGCAAGGAGACGCGCGAATTCGACGGCAAGCCGTACGTGCTGGAAAAGCCGATCCGCGGCGATGTCGCGCTGATCCGCGCGCTCAAAGCCGACCGCTGGGGCAATCTCGTCTATCGTAAGTCGGCGCGGAACTTCAATCCGGTGATGGCGATGGCCGCGGCGCTCACCGTGGTCGAGGTTTCCGAGATCGTCGAACTCGG
The DNA here is from genome assembly GCA_018971215.1 of Alphaproteobacteria bacterium. GTDB lineage: Bacteria > Pseudomonadota > Alphaproteobacteria > ATCC43930 > CGMCC-115725 > REEB95. The sequence goes on along the minus strand of JAGXBG010000194.1, from coordinate 1,537 downwards.
TGCGCTCGATCCTGAAGCCATTGTCACGCCCGGCATCTTCGTCGATCGCGTCGTGGTGGTAAGGTGAAGGCATGAGCGAGAACGCGCCGAAGCCTCTCTCCCGCCGTCAGATGGCGTGGCGCGCCGCACAGGACATTCCCGAAGGCGCCTATGTCAATCTCGGCATCGGCCTGCCGACGCTGTGCGGCGATTACATTCCGAAGGATCGCGAGATCGTCTTTCACAGCGAGAACGGTATTCTCGGCATGGGTCCGGCGCCGGCGAAAGGGCAGGAAGACCCGGATCTGATCAACGCCGGCAAACAGCTCGTCACGCTGCTGCCTGGCGGCAGCTATTTCCACCACAACGACGCGTTCCTGATGATCCGCGGCGGGCATATCGACTTGGCGCTGATGGGTGCGCTCGAAGTGGCGGCGAACGGCGATCTCGCCAACTGGATTACCAACGATCCGCACGCGCCGCCCGGCGTCGGCGGTGCGATGGATCTTGCAGCGGGCGCGAAGGAGGTCCGCATCCTGCTCGAGCACACCACGAAGGACGGCGCGCCGCGCATCAAGCAAACATGCAGCTATCCATTGACGGCCAAAGAATGCGTCAAGCGCATCTACACCAATTTGGCGCTGATCGATGTGACGCGCGATGGGCTGGTAGTGCGCGAGATGGTCGAGGGGCTCGACCTCGCCGGGTTGCAGGAGGTGACGGAGCCCAAGCTCACACTCGCGGACGACTGGAAAAAGCTGACGGCGCCGACGGTGTAACCGTCAGCCGTTGCCGAGATTCCGTACCAGCGCCATCCAGTTGCCGTGCGGCGCGGCGCATTTCTCGCCGGTGTCCGACACCAGGGTGACGCCGCCGAACTTCCACAGCTTGCGCCACAACGCTAAATCGGCCAGCGCCTTGTCCTCGACGCGGCGGCGGATGCGGCGATGCATGTACCAACGGCCAAGCGTGAAGTAGATCAGCACGCCCGCAATGGCGACGCCCACAGCGACTTGCCAGCCACCGAACCACCACGCGGCAACGACCAAGGCGAGGCCACCATAGGCCCAAATGTTGCCGTCGGCCTCGGAGCCGACCGGGCTGTCGAGATGCGTCAGCTTTTTGTAGTCGAGCCGCAGCAAGAGTTTTCCGTCGGTGCACAAACGATGCAGCGCTGAAAATAGCTTCTCCGCGGTTTCTTCGCTCGCCGCGGCGCCGTCCGGAGCGTTCACGCCTTGCCGTTCAAGCGTTCGATGACAGCGGCGACGCCCTGGCCGACGCCGATGCACATGGTGACGAGCGCGTAACGGCCGCCGCGCCGCTCGAGTTCGCGCAGCGCGGTAAGCGCGATGCGCGCGCCGGATGCGCCGAGCGGATGGCCGATGGCGATTGCGCCGCCGTTGGGGTTCACCCGGCTATCATCGAAGGGCAGGCCCATCAGCTTGAGACAGCCGAGCACTTGACTGGCGAAGGCCTCGTTCAATTCGATCACGTCCATGTCCTTGAGCGTCAATCCGGCGCGCGCCAGCGCCTTTTGCGACGCCGGCACCGGACCGAG
>JAGXBG010000035.1 GCA_018971215.1 Alphaproteobacteria bacterium | reverse complement strand
AATGCCGACGTCCTGACCGCCTTGGGCGATATCGGCCCAGGTCTGCGCGTCCTCCCACAGCGTGTCGGTCTGACCGATGAGCCACGGTCCCAATGTGCCGTAGGCTTGGCGCAGACGGAACAGGTCGGCGTTGCCGCCGAGCTGCGACCCGGCGGTCTGGTTGAAGTCGAATTCGATGTAGGTCTTCAACTCGCCATAAGCGGTCGGCGTCCGCGTCTCGATATTCGGACGCGTCGGCTTGACACCCATGGTGATGCCGCCGTTGGCCGAATGTGCGCCGGAGGCTTGGCTCACGCCCGAGCCTTCGAGCGGCACCGAGTCGATGCCGATGCTGTCGTCGCCGGCGTGCGGGCCCAAGTCCCGTGTGAGTTCGAACTGGATGTAGCCATGGACCGCGAACGAGGTGTTGGTGCCCGGCACCAGGAACGAGCCGGGAAACGAACCGCCACCCGGCGCCGAAGCCGTCGGCATCACGCAGTCGTTATGCGCCGGACTGTTCTGCGTGGTCGTGCAGACTTGCGGCGTTCCACCCATCTGGGCATGAGCCGCTCCCGCGAGCAGCGCGACTGCAGCGGTCGTCGCCAGCGCAGCGGTGTAATTGAGTTTCCGTTTCATTATACCCCCACAGGAATGAGTCCGCGGATGCGGGGGGAGCAACCCCCACGGCGGGGAGTGCTCACCCCTCGCTACGGATACTGTCCGACTTTGCCCGCTTTGGTATCAAGCGTGGGCGCCGGCTATCGGGCCGATTGCGCCCGCCTGTGTCCGATGTGCAACAGACCTTCGTCGTAGATGACTGAAAAACGGTGCAAATCCGAGGGTCTGTGGTGTACCACCGGCGCACAGCGTTCCATTATTGTTCGTGCGTATGGCGCATGATCGAACGCGTATATCGCTTGATCAATTTCGTATCGTAATCGGCAGCCGTCAGCGATTCGTCGTGCCGCCGTCATGGTCTCGAATCCGCGGGCAATACGCCGCGAACTCGCTTACAAATTTTGCGCGAGGTCGGTCCCTGTCATGGCGGCGAAAGACGAAGAGCGCAGCGCGCCGGCCGGACGCAACGCGGCGGCGGGATCGACGCGCGCGTTGCTGGCGACGGCACTCGATTTTTATCGCCGCGGCGCGCTGGCGGATGCCGAGCGCGTCTATCGCCAAGTCGTCGCGATCGCGCCCGACAATGCCGACGCCTTGCTGCAACTCGGCATCCTGAGCGGCAATCTCCGACGCTTCGCCGAGGCCGAGGCCTGTCTCGAAAAGGCGGCGTTGCTCAGGCCGACGGCGCCGATATGCCGGAGCGCGCTCGGCATGCTGCGCGCGCAACAAGGACGCTTCGCCGACGCCGTGGCCTGTTTCGACGCGGCGCTCGCCCTCGATCCGGCGCATGTGCCGGCACTGGTCGGTCGCGGCGATGCTCTGCGCGAGCTCGGTCGGTTGCCTGCCGCCGAGGATTCGCTCCGCCGTGCCGCCGCGGCGGCACCGGGCGTCTGGGAGATCCGTTTCGGTTGGGCAGGCGCGCTTGCCGACCTTGGCCGCTTCGACGATGCGGCCCGCCTTTACGAGGCGTTGCTGGCGCTTCGGCCGCAATCGGTCGCGGCGCATTTCAATCTCGCCGGCGTGCTGCGTGATTGCGGGCGCGGTGACGAGGCCGTGCGCCATTACGAGGCCGCGTTGGCGGCGGACGCGAATTTCGCGCCGGCGCGGGTCGGCCTCGCACTCACGCTGCATCAGCTTGGCCGTCCCGCCGACGCGCTGGCGGCGGCCAGCGAGGCGCTGCAGCGTCATCCCGGTGCCGCCGGCACGCGCGCTGCGTTCGCGACCATCGCCGGCCAAAACGCGCCGGCAACGTACAACGCGGCGTTCTGCGCCCACCTCCAGCAATGTCTCGCCGCTGACGATGTCCGCTACGAGGATCTCGGCCGCTCGGCAACCGCGCAGATCGGCCTCAAATACGGCTTCGCTGGCACGCTGCCGGCGATCGAGGCTGCCGGCGCCGCGGCGGCGCAAGCCGCGCTCGACGCCGGCGTCGCCGACGGCATCTTCGCCGATCCGTTGCTTCAGTCGATCCTGGCGCGAATGGGAATCCGCGACCTACGGCTCGAGGCTTTTCTGACCGGCGCGCGCCGTCGCTTCCTGTTCGCACGCGATCTGTCGCTGTCGTTCCATCCGTTCCTGGCCGCGTTGGCACTGCAGGGTTTCAACAACGCCTACGTTTTCGCGGCCGACGACGAGGAGGATGCCCGGGTCGCAGCAGAAGCGGTTGCGCTCGAAGCCGCGCTCGCGCGGTTTACGGCGCCGACCGCCGATCTCGAATCCGGATTGTTACGCTACGCGCTCTATGCGCCGCTCGCCGATCTCAACGGCGTCACGGCGCTCTTGCGGCTGCCGGCCGAAAGCTGGTCGGAGCCGTTGTGGGCGGTGATCAATATCTGCGTGCGCCAGCCGGCGACGGAAATTGAAATTGCGCGGACGATACGAGCGCTCAGCCCGGTCAGCGATCGCACCTCCCGGGCGGTTCAGGCGCAATACGAAGAGCATCCTTATCCGCGCTGGCTGTCGATGCCCCGCCTGGCGCCCGAAAGCTTCGCCGCGCGCCTGCGGCGCCGCTTCCCCGGAATCGAACTGCCCACCTTCCTTTGGCAGCCGTTGGAGATCCTGGTCGCCGGCTGCGGCACGGGACAGGAGCCGATCCGCACGGCGCGGTCGCTTCGGCACGTGCGCGTCGTCGGGGTCGATCTGTCGCGCGCGAGCCTCGCCTATGCCAGCCGCAAGGCGCGCGAACTCGGCGTCGCCAATGTCGAGTTCTTGCAGGCCGATATCTTGGAGTTCGACAAGCTCGCGCGGCAATTCGCCGTGGTCGAGGCCGTCGGCGTGCTGCACCACATGGCGTCGCCGCTCGACGGCTGGCGGCGTTTGATCGCGCTGCTGCGCCCGGGCGGCTTCATGTATGTCGCGCTCTACAGCGCGATCGCACGCGCCGACGTCACCACGGCGCGGGCGCGCATCGCCGAACTCGGCTTGCAGCCGGTGGCACGCGACATCCGCGCCTTTCGCCGACGCATTCTTTGGGGCGAAGAGGGGCCACGGCTCGCGGCATTGGCCCGCGGCCGCGACATTTACGATCTCAACGGCTGCCGCGATCTCCTTTTCCACGCGTCAGAACGCTGCTTCACGCTCGACGAACTCGCCGACATGCTCGCCGAGCTCGGTCTCGAATTTCTCGGCTTCGATCTCGAAGGCGACGCGGCGCGGCGTTATCGCGCCGCGAATCCGGACGATCCGAAGGCCGCCGATCTGCGGCGCTGGGCGCGCTTCGAAGAAGCCAATCCGGAGACCTTTCTCGGCATGTACGTCTTCTGGTGCCGCAAACGCACGTGATCGCTGGCGGCTAATCGCTGCTGTTCGTCGCCGGGTGCTGGATTATGCTCAGCGGCCTTGCGCTACCAACCGGGAGTCACGCTATGAAGCCGCGCGAACGGGCGCCGTTTTCCGCCATCGTCGACCGGCCGCCGTTGAAGCTGCCGGCGGGCTTGCGGCTCGTCGTCTGGCCGGTGGTCAATCTCGAGGTCTGGGAGATCGAGAACCCCATGGCGCGCCAAATCTTGCCCGCGCCAACGGGCGCGCCGCTCATTCCCGACGTCCCCAACTGGAGCTGGCACGAATACGGCATGCGCGTCGGCGTCTGGCGTTTCTTCGACGCGTTCGACCGGCACAAGGCCGAGGTCACTTTGGCGATCAACGCCAATGTTGTCGAAAGCTATCCGCGCGTCTCGGCGGCGGCACGCGAGCGCGGCTGGGAGTTCATGGGCCACAGTTATGTGCAGGGGCCGATCCACAAGCTGCCGGATCAGCGCGCGACAATCCATAAATCGCTCGACACCATCGCCAAGTTCACCGGCACGCGTCCGGTCGGCTGGCTCGGTCCCGGCCTGACGGAAACCTACGAGACGCCCGACCTCCTCGCCGAGGCGGGCGTGCAATATATCGGCGACTGGGTGTGGGACGACGAGCCCAGCGAGATTGCCACCGCGCACGGGCCACTGGTGACGTTGCCCTATACGGTCGAGCTCAACGACATCCCGATGATGATCGTGCAGCATCACCACGCCGATGTGTTCTTGAAGCGCGCGATCGACCAATTCGACCGGCTCTATGCCGAGGGCGCCTCGCGCGCCAAAATCCTGTGCTTCGCGATCCACCCCTACATCAGCGGCGTACCGCATCGGATCAAGTATCTCGAAGCCTTCCTCGACTATGCGGCGCGCCACGCCGGCGTCGCGTTTTGGCATGGCGCGCATATCCTCGACTGGTGGCGCAGCGCCAAACGCTAGCCGCGCCCGCTACACGGATCGACGACGGCTCATTTGCCGAACAGGTTCTGAAGCTGGTTCGGCACCACCTGTTGCAGCGTCTTGCCCGGTTGCTGGAGGAGCTGCTGGCCTGATTGCTGCAGCATCGCGCCGACATCCGGCCGATACGACAGGTGATCCCACGGCCCGCTGATCAGCACCGGCACCGCCAGCGCGCCGGCGACCTTCGGCGTCAGGCGATAATTGACCTGGCGTTGCGGCAGGTCGATCGTGCCGGCGCCGGTCATCGGCAGTTCGGACGAGACCAGCTGTAGGTCGTTGTTCTTCAGGACGCCGTTGGTGATCGTGTAGGTGCCCGACAACGTGCTGAAATCGGTATCGTTGCCGCTGCCGACGAGCCCCATGCTCAGCGCCTTGGCCGCGTTCTTCATGATGCCGATGATGTTGACGCCTTCGATCTTGCCCTTGTCGAGATGCAGCGAGCCTTTGCCAGCCAGCGACGAAATGATGTCGCGCTGGCTGCGGCCGCGGCCGTCGACCGCCATGTCGAGGCTGCCGCTGCCCGACAACAGGTTGACGTTTGCTGCGTCATGCAAAAGCGGCTGCATGTCGACGCCCTTGAGGGCAAAACTTTCCTCGATCGCGGGCGTCGCGCCGCTGCCGTCGACCGTCACCTTGCCCTGGCCGGTACCTTTGTAAAGCGTCAACTGCGTCAGGTCGGCGGCAAGCCGCGCGTCCTTGAGATGCACGATCAGCGCGCTCTTGCCGACTTTGATGTTGTGGTACTCGACGCTGTTCGCGCCGAGGAAGAAATCAGCGTCGGCGACCTTGAGCGCGCTGGTGTCGATCGGCGTCGTGCTCCAACCCTGTTCGCCACTCGCACTCGTGCCGCCGGCTGCACCCGATGGTGCCGGCGTGGCGCCCGAACCCGACGTCGCACCGAGATAAGGATTGAGGTTGAGATCGTCGAGCTGCAGGCTGCCCTTGATATAGGGCTTGGCGCCGCCGTTATCGAATTCGATCCCGCCGTTGCCCTTGATCGCGTCGAACGCAACGACTGCGTTGCTGAACGCGTATTTGGCGCCGGCGATCGCGACTTTGCCCTTGATCGCCAACAGGCCGAATCCGTTGCCGGCGGGCATCGGCTGGCCGGCCCAAGCGGCCAAGCTGCGCAGCGAAGGAATGTTGAGGTCGGCGTCGCCGTCGAGCTTCAACGTCGGCGCGCCGACGCCGCTGCCGGTGAAGCTGAAATTGATCGGCGACGACGCGATCTTCAACTTGATCGGTGTCGCCTGGCCGCCTTCGAATGCCGCCGGCCGGTTGACCGACAGATCGACGTTGACGGTTTGCTTGTTCCACGCCACCGAGCCCGATGCCGACATCGGACTGTCGAGGCCGGCCATCGCGATTTTCAAATTGATCGCGTCCGCCTCCCAACGTTTCCCGCTGCGCGTATCGACGTAGCTCACGGTGCCGTTCTCGATCGCGAGATTGGCGAGACGCAGGCGCGCCAGGGTGGTCATCGCGCCGCCGCCGCTCGCCGCCGGGGCGTGTGCGGTCGCGGCCGGCGCTGGCGCCGTCGTCGCCGTCGTCGTGCTGAATTCCCAATTCGGCCGTCCGTCCTTTTCGACTTCAAGCGCGATCACGGGATCGACGAGGACGAACGTGTCGACCGCAACCGTGCCGCTGAGCAGCGGCAGCAGTTGGAGGCGAACCTCGAGCGATTTGAGCTGCGCCATGTTCTTGGCGGCACCACCGGGCGCGTTGCTGAACGAGACCTGGTCGGCGGACAATTCTATGTTGGGCAACAGATGGAAGCTGACCGGGCCGTCGATGCGCAGGTCGCGGCCGGTCGATTGCTTGACCGCGGCGATCAGTTTTGCCTTGAACGCGTCGACCGGAACGAAAAACGGCGTGACGACCGCCGCGACGACGACCAGCGCAACGATGATGAGGATGGCGATCAGCAGTTTCTTCATAGATCCTCCCGTGCCCGTGGCCCGCAGCGTATTGCTCGGTAAGCGCGGCCGTTACCGGCTAGTCTAGTCGACGCCGGCAATGAACGGTAGCCGGCGACTGTGTCAAATCATGTACGGACGAAGGCGGTCCGGCGGGGCGCAAAGAAAAGGGGCGCGCCGCAAGCGCGCCCCTTCGGCCGATAAGCTGCCCCCGGTCAGAGATTGGCGATGCCGGGGAAGAACCAGTAACAGGCGACGCTGATGACGATCAGATACGCCAGCAGCACCAGGGTCCAGCCGAAATTGTGCCGGATGACCGCACCCTCGTTGCGGACGAAGCGCGAGGTCGAAACGCCGACGCTCGCGGTTTGCGGTGCAATCGGCTTGCCGATCTCGGCGCCGACCGAGTTCACCGTCGGCAGCAGCAGCGGCGGGAAGCCGAGCACCTGACCGACCAGTGCCTGGAACTTGCCGAACATGGCATTGGTCGAGGTGTTGCTGCCCGACAGCGCCACGCCGATGAAGCCGAGGATCGGCGCCACCACGATGAACGCCGCGCCGAGCGACGAGAAGGCCTTCGCCAGCGACGCCGCCATGCCCGAGTAGTTGTAGACGTAGGCCAGGCCGAAGATGAACACGCCGACCAGGCACGCGCCCCACATCTGCTCCCACGTCTTGGCGAAGATCTCGCCCAGCTGCTTGCCGTTCACGCGCAGCAGAAGCGCGACGATGACCCACGACGCGAGGATCGCCGAGCCGCCGACGAACGGCGTCCAGTTGAACACCGCACCGATGGTCGCGCCCTGAGCAATCGACGACGCCGCCGAAACCGCCGCGTGGAACAGGACGATTTTCGGCAGGCTCGACCACGGACCGGTCCACAGCGTGACGACGACAATCAAGACCAGGATCGGCAGCCACGCTTGGAAGATCTCGTTGCCCGACAGGCCGTGGGCCGGCGCCGACGCCGCGCCGGTGATCGGCTTGCCGCCGTAACCCAACACTGTCGGCGGCCGCCAGACCTTGAGGAGAAGAAGGATACAGATGAAGCAGACGATCGAGCCGATGACGTCAGGCAGATACGGGTTGATGAAGGTTCCCCACGGTAATTGCCCGGCGATGTAACCGAGCGAGCCGACCACGGCGAGGGGCCATGCCTCCCACATCCCTTTCTTGCCCGAGACGAGATAGAGCAGCACCCATGGCGGCAGCAGCGCCAGGATGGCGACGATCTTGCTCACCGACCCCGACAACGCGAGCAGCGGATAGCCGGTGACGGCTGCCAACGCGATGATCGGCGCGCCGAGTGCGCCGTATGAAACCGGCGCATTGTTGGCGATCGCCGCAACGCGGATGGCGTCGAGGTCGGGAATCCCGATCGCGATCAGGATGGGCGCGACGAACGCCCAGGGATAGCCGAAGCCGACCAACCCTTCGAGCAGGGCGCCGAACGCCCAGGCGAACAGGATGGTCTGGACGCGAACGTCGGCGGTGCCTTGCGAGATCAGCCATCGCCGCAACTTGTCGAAGACGCCGGTGGTGACCAGCGTGTTGAACAGGATCACGCCCCAGAAGGTGATCCAGTCGACGTTCCAGATGCCGGTGAGCGATCCGTAGACATAGGCTTTGATGCCGTCGCCGAACGGCATGCCCCAGATCCAAAGGCCGAGAGCCAAGGTGACGAGCGAGCCGATCAGCACTGCCAACCACGCCGACCACCGCAGCCCTGCCAGCAGGAACAGCAGGACGACGAGCGGAATCAGCGCCACCAACCAAGTCAGAAACAGATTACCCGTAGGGTCGAGAACCTGCGTGAACATGTGGTGTTTCCCCCTGTTCGTTTGGGCGGGTCCCACCGGCTCAAGCCCGCAATTGGCGGCGCGGGTTATGTTCAGCTTTGTTGCTTGAGCGCATAACAAGACGCGCCCGACTGCAAGCGATCAACTCTTATCACAAGATGGGACCCGGCGTCAGGAGGCTGCGCGGCCGGTTGAAACGATCGGCGCGACTCGAAAAGCCGTCCGCCCGGCGCAGGCCGTCGGAGTCGCGGCTTGAAATCCGGCGCGCTCGGGCATGGCGCAGGCATGCACGCCGATACCGAGCACGACGACACCGCGGCGAAACATCTCGATGTCGGAGAAACGCAGCGGCGCCATGCGTCGTGACGACGATGCAGCCCACCCAAGCGGCCGCACTTTTGAAGCAGAGCGCATGCCAAGACTCAGCAACGCCGCCGCGCATGTCGCGCGTAAAGAAAAAACAGGCCGCCGATAGCCCCTGATCCAGCCGGATGTGCCCGACGCGTGTGTGCCACGAGCCAAGCGGCGGTCGCTGCCTGTACGAGGGGTTGGGCAACGATCTGGCGTGTTAGGAACGCCGACCGGCGTTAGTCCGCCGCCGGCGTCAGATTGCGGTACATTGCGCACAACGCACGCTTCACGGCGGCAAGCTCGGCCGGCGCAATGCCGGCGGCAGCCAGCTGCTCATAGCGCCGCGCGATCGGGATCAGACGGCGCAGGGCGGCGCGCCCTTTGCCGGTCAAGGCGACTTCGACTTCGCGATTGTTGGCGGTCGAACGGCGTCGGACGACGAAGCCGAGCCGCGCCAGGCGCGTCACCATGCGCGACAGGGTCGAGGCGTCGATGCTGGTGAGCCCACCGAGATCCACCTGACGCTGGCCGCCATTAGCCGACAGCACGACCAGAACCCGCCACATCTCGATGCTGAGGCCGTAGCGCGCCAGCGCGTCCTTGCCGAATTCCAGCGCCAGCGCGACGCCGACGCGGTTGACCAGATAGGGCAGGTAGTCGTCGAGAGTCAGGCGAGACGGTCGCACCGCGGTACCGTTTGAAAATTGCGTTTACAATAGTTGCACACGCATTAAACTCGGGTCAACCGGTCGAACGCGGCCGCCGACAGACGCGGCCCGAACGCAGGGAGGCGCGCGATGGAATTCGGCTATTTCACGCTGAGCGACAATCACTACGAAAACAACACGCGCTCGGCCAATCAATTCGTCTCGGACATTCTCGACGAAGCGCTGCACGCCGAACAGGTCGGCTTCCATTCGGCCTGGATCGGCGAGCACCATTTCAACTCGCTCGGCGTCTTGTCGTGTCCCGATCTCGTGCTTGCCAATCTGGCGGCGCGGACGAAGCGCATCCGGCTGGCGCCCGCCGTCACCGTCCTGCCGCTGCATCATCCGATCCGCGTCGCCGAGCAATGGGCGACGCTCGATCTGCTGTCGAACGGCCGCGTCGATTGGGCCGCGGGCCGCGGCTACGACCGGCGCGAGTACGAGCCGTTCCGCGTCGATTTCGACGACAACCAGGCGATCTTCGAGGAGGGCATGGAAGTCGTGCGCCGGCTATGGTCGGCGGGCGGCGAGCGCATCTCGCATCACGGCAAGCACTATCATTTCGACAACGTGCGCATCACGCCGCAACCGGTGCAGAAGCCGATCCCGGCCTTTGTCGCGTCGTTCTCCAAGCCGTCGATCGAACTGGCCGCTCGGCTCGGCTGCGGCGTGGTGGTGGCGCCGTTCGCCGCGGTGATGACCTTCGGCGGATTGAAGCAGGTGGCCGAGCTCTATCATGCAATGTGCGCCAAATACGGCACCAAGCCGGGCCGCCTGATGTGCAGCTATTTCACCCACTTCGCCGACACCAAGGAGCAGGAAGCGGCGCAGCGCGCGCGCCAGATCCGCTATTACCGCGAATGCGTCATTCCGGCGCTGCCAGGCGATCCCAAGACCGCGCCGCCGAGCTATCGCTATTTCGTCGACATGGTGGACCGGCTGGGCAAGGTGCGGCCCGAGGATTTGACCGAGAATTCGGTTCTGCTCGGCACCGCGCAGCAGATCATCGATACGCTGAAGAAGGTCGAAGCCGCCGGTTTCAGCGAGGTGATCCTCTACTTCAACGTCGGGCTCAAGCCGCACCAGCAGGTAAAGGACGAGATGGCGCGCTTCAGCGAACAGGTCGCGCCGGCTTTCCGGCGGAAGGCCGCCTAGGCGAGCTTCTGCAGTTCGCCGAGGACGCGGTCACCCATCTCGCTCGTCGAGATCCGGCTCGCGCCGGCCTGCGCGATGTCGCCGGTGCGCGCGCCGCCGGCGAGCGCCTTGGCCACCGCCTGCTCGACCAGCTTCGCTTCGTTGTCCATGTCGAACGAGTAGCGCAGCATCATCGCCAGCGACAGGATCGAAGCCAACGGGTTCGCCAGGTTCTTGCCGGTGATGTCGGGCGCGCTGCCGTGCACCGGCTCGTAAAGCGCCTTGCGCCGGCCGTTGCGGTCGGTCGCGCCGAGCGACGCCGACGGCAGCATACCGAGCGAGCCGGTCAGCATCGCTGCGCAGTCCGACAGGATGTCGCCGAACAGATTGTCGGTGACGATGACGTCGAACTGCTTCGGATTGCGCACCAGCTGCATCGCGCAATTGTCCGCGTACATGTGGCTGAGCTGGACATCGGAATATTCGGCGGCATGCAGCTTGGTGACTTCCTCGCGCCACAACACGCCCGCTTCCATGACGTTGGCCTTCTCGACCGAGCAAACGCGCTTGCCGCGCTTGCGCGCCAGTTCGAAGCCGACGCGCGCGACGCGCACGATCTCGTCGGTGGTGTAGACCTGGGTGTTGATACCCTTGCGGCTGCCGTCCGGCAGGTTGGTAATGCCGCGCGGCTCGCCGAAATAGACGCCGCCCGTCAGTTCGCGGACGATGATCATGTCGAGGCCTTCGACGACCTCGCGTTTGAGCGTCGAGGCGTCGGCCAGAGCGGCGAAAACGAATGCCGGCCGCAGATTGGCGAAGAGCTGCATGTCCTTGCGCAGGCGCAGCAGGCCGCGCTCGGGCTTCTGGGCGAACGGCAGATTGTCCCATTTCGGACCGCCGACCGCGCCCAGCAGGATGGCGTCGGCCTCGAGCGCCGCCTTCATCGCCGCGTCGCTCAATGGCGTACCGTGCTTGTCGATCGCCGCGCCGCCGACCAGATCCTCTTTGACCTCGAAGCTGGCGATGCGTCGCTTGTCGAAATACTCGAGCACGCGCGCGGCCTGGCGCGTCACTTCGGGGCCGATGCCGTCGCCCGGCAACAGCAGAATCTTCCGGTTGGATGCCATGAGTCCTCTCGTGAAACGGACGGCCGTCAGAGCCAGGGCTGCGCCTGCTTGCGCCGATCCTCGAATTTGGCGATTGCCGTCTCTTTCTTGAGCGTCAGCCCGATATCGTCGACGCCGTCGAGCAGGCAATGCTTGCGGAACTGATCGATTTCGAAATGCACGGTCTGGCCGTCGGGCCGGGTGACGGTCTGGCTGGCCAGGTCGATCGTGAGCCGCGCGTTCGATCCCTTGCGAGCGTCGTCCATCAGTTGCGCCACGGTGTCCGCCGGCAGCACGATCGGCAGAATACCGTTCTTGAAGCAATTGCTGTGGAAGATGTCCGCGAAGCTCGGCGCAATGACGGCGCGGATGCCGAAATCCAGCAACGCCCAGGGCGCATGCTCGCGCGACGAGCCGCAGCCGAAATTCTCGCCCGCGACCAGGATCTCGGCCTTGCGATAGGCCGGCTGGTTGAGCACGAAGTCGGGCTTCTCCGAGCCGTCGGTGTTGTAGCGCAGTTCGTCGAACAGCGCCTTGCCCAAGCCCGTCCGTTCGATGGTCTTGAGGTACTGCTTCGGGATGATCTTGTCGGTGTCGACATTGATCATCGGCAGCGGCGCGGCGACGCCGGTCAGCGTAGTGAACTTCTGCATAGCCCGTCCGATCGGAAATGCGCGCCCGGGTTTAGCGGAGCCCGGCCGCCATGGCAAGGCTGCTATGGCCGCAGGCGGCCACCGGCAGAGGGCTAAAGAAAGAGGCCGGGACTTGGTCCCGGCCTCGTCGTTTGCGTCGGTTAGAAAGGTACGCCGCCGACTACTTCTGCAGCGACGCCGTCCAGATCGGCTTGCCGTCGGCGCCCTTGAAGTCGTGCGTCCACGACGTCTCGATCTGCTGCACCACGGTGTTGGGCAGCGGCACATAGTCGAGCGCGCGGGCCTGGTCCTGGCCGTTCTTCAGGCACCAGTCGAGGAACTTGAGCACCGGCTGGTTCTGTTCGGTCGGGTAGTCCTTGCGCATCAGCATGTAGGTCGCGGCGGTGATCGGCCAGCTCTTCTCGCCGGGCTGATCGGTCAGGATGAGATAGAAGTCCTGGACCTTGCTGAAGTCGGCGTTGGCGGCTGCGGCCTGGAACGAGTCCATCGTCGGCGCCAGGACCTTGCCCGCCTTGTTCACCATCCGGGTGTAGATCAGATGGTTTTCCATCACATAGGCATATTCGACGTAACCGATCGAGCCTTTGACCTGCTGGACGTTCGACGCGACGCCGGCATTGCCCTTGCCGCCCACGCCGACCGGCCACTCAACCGACACGTCGGCGCCGACCTTCTGCTGCCATTCCGGGCTGACCTTGCCGAGATAGTTGGTGAAGTTGAACGTCGTGCCCGAGCCGTCCGAGCGATGGACCACCGAAATGCCCATGTGCGGCAGCTTGACATGCGGGTTCAGCTTCTTGATCGCGGCGTTGTCCCAATAGGCGATCTTGCCGAGATAGATGTCGGCGAGGGCGGGACCGTCGAGTACGAGTTCGCCCGGCTTGATCCCCGGCAGGTTGACGACCGGCGTGATCGAGATGATCACCGCCGGGAACTGCACGACGCCCATCTTGGTGAGTTCGTCAGGCTGGAGCGGCTTGTCGCTGTTGGCGAAGTCGACGGTCTTGGCCTGGATCTGCTTGATGCCACCGCCGGAGCCGATCGCCTGATAATTCACGGCGACGCTGGTTTGCGTGTGATAGGCGTCGGCCCACTTGGCGAGAACCGGATAGATCGCGGTGCCGCCCGCGCCGTTCAAATCTTTCGCTTGCGCCGATGTGGCGATCAGGGCTCCTGCCAGCAAGCCGGCCAGCCCCCAAAGAATTCGATTTTTCATAACGAAGCCCCTCGGTTGTGAGTGATCGGCCGTGCGCAGCCTCGTCGCCACGCACGCGACGCCGGGACTCTAGAAGCGTCGGAAGACGAAAATGTTACAGTCCGGTGACGTGTTTATGACAGCGGGCCGACGCTCAGCCGCGGGTCGGACCGAGAGCGCGGACATCCGCCAGTTTGCCGGTCACCGCCGCGGCCGCCGCCATCGCCGGACTCATCAGGTGCGTCCGTCCGCCGCGGCCCTGGCGGCCCTCGAAATTTCTGTTTGAGGTGGAAGCACATCTTTCGCCCGGCGCGAGTCGGTCGGCGTTCATCGCCAGGCACATCGAGCAGCCGGCCTCGCGCCATTGGAATCCCGCCTCGATGAAGACGCGGTCGAGTCCTTCTTCTTCGGCCTGATGCTTCACCAGACCCGACCCCGGCACCACCAGCGCGTTGACGCCGGCGGCAACCTTGCGGCCCTTGGCGATCGCAGCGGCGGCGCGCAGGTCTTCGATCCGCGCATTGGTGCACGAGCCGATGAACACTGTCTGCACCGGCACGTCGGTGAGGCGCGTGCCGGGCGTCAGGCCCATATATTGCAGCGAACGTTCCATCGCCGCGCGCTTGTTGGCGTCGGCGACGGTCGCCGGATTCGGCACCGACCCGGTGATCGGCAGCACGTCTTCGGGGCTGGTGCCCCAGGTGACCTGTGGGACGACTTGCGCGGCATTAAGCTTGACGACGGTGTCATAGCGCGCACCGCGATCCGACGGCAGGGTCTGCCAGAACGCCAGCGCCTGTTCCCATGCGCCGCCCTTGGGCGCGTGCGGCCGGCCTTTGAGATATTCGAAGGTCGTCTCGTCGGGCGCGATGAGGCCGGCGCGCGCACCGGCTTCGATCGACATGTTGCACACCGTCATGCGGCCTTCCATCGACAGCGCGCGGATCGCGCTGCCGGCGTATTCAATGACATGGCCGGTGCCGCCGGCGGTGCCGATCTTGCCGATGACCGCCAGGACCAGGTCTTTGGCGGTGATGCCGAGCGGCGCTTCGCCCTCAATCTCGATCAGCATGTTCTTGGCGCGGCGCTGGATCAGCGTCTGCGTCGCCAGCACGTGCTCGACCTCGGAGGTGCCGATGCCGAAGGCGAGTGCGCCGAACGCGCCGTGCGTCGCGGTGTGGCTGTCGCCGCAGACGATGGTCATGCCCGGCTGGGTCATGCCCTGTTCGGGACCGATGATGTGGACGATGCCCTGGCGCACGTCGGTGAGGCCGAAATACGGAATGCCGAATTCCTTGACGTTGCGTTCCAGCGTTTCGACCTGCTTGCGCGATTCTGGCTCCTCGATGCCGCGCGAACGGTCGGTGGTCGGCACGTTGTGATCGGCGACCGCGATCGTGGCGTCAGGACGGCGCACGCGGCGGCCCGCCGCGCGCAGGCCTTCGAAGGCCTGCGGGCTCGTCACCTCGTGCACCAGGTGACGATCGATATAGAGGAGGCACGTCCCGTCGGGCTGGGTGTCGACGAGGTGGCTTTCCCAGATCTTGTCGAAAAGCGTGCGCGGCGCGGCCATGACGGTTCCGGTTCCTACTTCTTCTTGGGGGCCTCTTCGCGGTCGGCCTTGGCGCGCTTCGCCGGCTTCTCGCTCTTGGGCGCCGAAGCTGCGGCGTCCGGCGCCGCGCCAGCAGCCGCTTCGACGGAAGCCGCCGCGGGCGCGCCTTCGGCAGAAGCGGTCTCAGTCACGGTGCGTTCCGCCTCGTTGATGCGTGCCGCCTTGCCGGCGAGGCCGCGCAGGTAATAGAGCTTGGCCCGGCGCACCGCGCCGCGGCGCACCACTTCGATCTCGGCGATGCGCGGCGAATAAAGCGGGAAGACGCGCTCGACGCCTTCGCCGTAGGAAATCTTGCGCAGCGTGAAGTTCGAATTTACGCCGGCGTTCTTGCGTGCGATGCACACGCCTTCGAACGCCTGAATGCGTTCGCGCTCGCCCTCGATCACCTTGATGCTGACCCTGAGCGTGTCGCCCGGGCGGAAATCGGGAACGGCGCGCGCTTTGGCCAGCGCCTTCACCGCTTCTTTGTCGAGCAATTGCATGACGTCCATGATCTTCTCCGCCTTCTAATGCCTGTCCCGCTTGCGGGCGAGATAGCGTTGCCACAAATCCGGGCGACGCGTTTGCGTCGCCGCTTCCGCCTGGGCTTGGCGCCACTGGCGGACCTTGTCGTGATGGCCGGAGATCAGGATCTCCGGCACCGCCCGACCGCGCCATTCCTGCGGCCGGGTGTAATGGGGATACTCGAGCAGGTTCCCCGTGAAACTCTCCTCGGCCACCGCGGCCGCGTCGCCGATGACGCCCGGCAGCAGCCGGACGCAGGCGTCGATCAGCGCGATCGCCGCCGGCTCGCCGCCCGAAAGCACGAAATCGCCGAGGCTCAGCTCCTCGATCGCATGCGCCTCGATCACTCGCTCGTCGACGCCCTCGAAGCGGCCGCACAGTAGGCGGACGCCCGGGCCTTCGCTCAACCGCGCCACGCGCTCTTGATCGAGCCGGTGGCCGCGCGGCGAAAGATAGAGCAACGGTCCGGGACGGCCGGCGATGCCGGCAATCGCCGCATCGACCACGTCGGGCCGCAGAACCATGCCCGGCCCGCCGCCGAACGGCGCGTCGTCGACCGACCGATGTTTATCGCGCGCAAAGGCGCGGATGTCCACGGTTTCCAGCCGCCATAGGCCGCGCTCGAGCGCCTTGCCGGCGAGCGAATGACCCAGCGGCCCGGGAAACATCTCGGGGAAGAGCGTCAGCACGGTGGCGGTCCACGGCGCGATCATCGCGACTTTCCCTTGCGCCGCGGCGCGGCGGTCTCGAGCAAGCCGGCCGGCGGCACGACGACGACGCGGCCGGCTGCGATATCGACCACCGGCACCACGCTGGCGGTGAACGGCACCATCACGCTGTCACCCGCCGCGCGTTCGATCTCCAGGCTCGGTCCGCCGCCGAAATCGTGCACGGCGACAATCCGGCCGAGCGGCGTACCATCCTGCTGCTCCGCGGCCAGGCCGATCAGATCGGCGTGGTAAAACTCGCCGGCAGCGGTCGGCGGCAGACGGTCGCGCGCAACATAGAGCTTCTCGCCTTTGAGCCGTTCGGCGGCGTTGCGGTCGTCCACGCCGTCGATGCGCGCGATCAGCGCGCCGCGCGCCGCGCCCACCAACGCGAGCTCGAAGCGGCGCGCGCCCTGCACGTCCTGCAGGGGCCCGTAGGCGGCGATATCCTGCGCGCGCGCGGTGAAGCTCTTCAGCCGCACCAGGCCCTTGATGCCGTGCGCACCGGCGATCGCGCCGAGACAGACCAGCGATGTGGCGGATGGCGCCACGCGTTTCTCCTCAGGCGCTGGCCGCCGGAGCGGCTTCCGGCTTCTTCTCGGTCTTGGCTTCGGCGGGCGCCGCTGGCGGCGTCGCGCCGGCTGGAGCTGCGCCGGCCGGAGCCGCTTCGGTCTTGGCGGCTTCGAGCTTCTTGCGCTCGGCGCGCGGCATCGACCGTTGCGGCGTCTCCCGGATCTCGGGCCGCTTCATCATGCCGGCATCGGCGAGGAATAGCGTCACCCGTTCCGACGGCAGCGCGCCCATTTTGATCCAGTGCTGGATGCGTTCGGTCTTCAGCACCACGCGGTCCTTATGCCCCTTGTCGAGCATCGGGTTGTAGGTGCCGAGCTTCTCGATGAAGCGGCCGTCGCGCGGGCTGCGCGATTCCGCCACCACGATCGAATAGAACGGGCGCTTTTTGGCGCCGCCGCGGGCGAGACGAATCTTGAGTGCCATGGAGTTCCTTTCGTTGACCTCTCGGTTTCAGTGTCGCGTGGAATTGCCGGGCATGAGCGCCGAGATGCCGTGCCGGGCAAGGCCTTTCTGGCCGAGCTTGCCCATGCGCTTCATCATCAGCGCCATGTCCTGGTACTGCTTGATCAGGCGATTGATCTCCGGAACCGTCGTGCCCGAGCCGGCGGCGATGCGCTGCCGGCGTGAGGCGTTGAGCAGTTTCGGGTTTTTGCGCTCGCCCTTTGTCATCGACGACAGGATCGCCTCCTGCCGCTTGAGCATGGTCTCGTCGATGTTTGCCTGGTCGAGTTGCTTCTTCACTTTGGCGATGCCGGGCAGGTGGCCGAGGATGCCGCCCATGCCGCCCATCTTGCGGAGCTGCTTGAGCTGCGACGCCAGATCGTCGAGATCGAAGCCGCCCTTTTCGATTTTGCGCGCGAGTTTCTCGGCCTCGTCGCGGTCGGCGGTTTCGGCTGCCTTCTCGACCAAGCTGACGATGTCGCCCATGCCAAGAATGCGCGAGGCGATGCGCTCGGCGTGGAAGGGTTCGAGCGCGTCGAGCTTCTCGCCGGTGCCGAGGAACTTGATCGGCTTGCCGGTGACCGCGCGCATCGACAGCGCTGCGCCGCCGCGGGCGTCGCCGTCGATCCGGGTCAAGACGATGCCGGTCAAGGCGATGCGCTCTGCGAACGATTTGCCCAGATTCACTGCGTCCTGGCCGGTGAGGGAGTCGACGACCAGTAGCGTCTCCGTCGGCTGGGCGGCCTCGTGCACCGCGGCGACTTCCTGCATCAGCGGCTCGTCGATATGGAGCCGGCCGGCCGTGTCGAGAATCACCGCGTCGTAGCCTTCGCGCCGTCCGGTATCGAGTGCGCGCCTGGCGATTGCGAGCGGCTTCTCGCCGGCGACGATGGGCAGCGACGCGCCGCCGATCTGCTTGGCGAGTGTCGCCAATTGCTCCTGCGCCGCCGGCCGCGCCACGTCGAGCGAGGCGAGCAGCACTTTCTTCTTCTCGCGCGTCTGCAACAGGCGCGCGATCTTGGCCGCGGTCGTGGTCTTGCCCGAACCCTGCAGGCCGACCATGAGGATGGCGGCTGGCGGCACGGCGTTGAGATTGAGCGCCCCATCGTTGTCGCCCGGGCCGCCGCCGAGCGTCGCCACCAGATGATCGTGCACCAGCTTCACCACCATCTGGCCTGGCGTCACCGAGCGCAGAACTTCCTGGCCGACGGCCTTCTCGCGCACCGCATTGACGAAATCCTTCACCACCGGCAGCGCGACGTCGGCCTCGATCAGCGCAATGCGGATTTCGCGCAGCGCCGCGTTGACGTCGTCCTCCGACAGCGCGCCTTTGCGCTTCAGCCGGTCGAAGATGTCGGCCAGACGGCCGCTCAGGCTTTCGAACAAACCGGTCTCCAAATGCGTGCATAGCCAGTGCGCGCAACGCGCGGACTGGCCTCCCCCCGTAAGGGGCAACAGGGCTAGGGCTCCCTGAAAGCGGCCCGAAACCTAGGCCCGTGGCCGTGTTCTGTCAACCGCGGCGGCCGCGCCGCATGGCGCGCTTATTGGCGGTCTCGGCGGCTTTCGGCTCCCGCCCTTGCTTTATTTGCCGGTCGGTTTCGCCTATATCCCTGGCCATGCGCGGCACGCCCTTCATCAAAATGCACGGTCTTGGCAACGATTTCGTCGTGTTGGACGCGCGCACCCAGCCGATCGCGCTCGACGACAAGGCCGCCGAGGCGATTGCCGCGCGCCATACCGGCATCGGCTGCGACCAGCTCATCGTCATCGAGAAGCCGCAGCGCCAGGACGCCGCCGCCTTCATGCGCATCCGCAATGCCGATGGCGGCGAGGTCGAAGCCTGCGGCAACGCCGCGCGCTGCGTCGCCGACCTGATCATGCGCGAGACCAACGCCGACAGCGTGACGCTCGAAACCGCCGCCGGCCTGATCGCCGCGCGCGCCGCAGGCCCAGATCGCGTCGCCGTCGACATGGGCGCGCCGCGCTGGGGCTGGCGCGACATCCCGCTGGCGCGCGATTGCGACACCGATCACCTGCCATTGGCGCTCGGGCCGTTGTCGGATGGGATTGCAACCAGCATGGGCAATCCGCACGCGACCTTCTTCGTGCGCGATGTCGGCGCCGTCGACATCGCCTCACTCGGTCCGAAGCTGGAGCACGACAAACTGTTTCCGCAGCGCGCCAATATCGGCGTCGCGCAAATCCTGGCGCGCAACAAGATCCGCCTGCGCGTATGGGAACGCGGCGCCGGCCTGACGCCGGCCTGCGGCACCGGTG
>JAGXBG010000193.1 GCA_018971215.1 Alphaproteobacteria bacterium | reverse complement strand
CGTTCAATTGCATCAACTGCGGCAAGCCGTTCGGCACGCGCAGCTCGATCGAACGCGTCATCGCCCAGCTCGCGGGCAAGCACTCGATGTTCCGCGACGAACAGCGTACGCGGCTCATCCAGATGTGCGAAGACTGCCGCGTCATCGTGCAGATCAAGGATCGCTCCGGCGATCCGTTTGCCGGCAAGCCGCGCCCGAAACCGCGCACCACCGAAGACTATCTACGCAAGTCGGACAAAAGCGAGCCGTAGCCGTTCAGCGCGCGCCGTTGACCTGAGCCGCGCACGATTGCGCGACGTTGGCGAGAAAGCGGCGCGCCGCGTCGGCCGGCAAGGCGCCTTGGTTGCGCGCCTGTTCGATGGCAGCGGTTTTCTGCTTGATGCACGCAGCAACGGCGGGATCCACACGGTTGTCTATATAGATCAGCCACGCGATGAGACCGAGCGCGATCGCCGCGATTACGGCGGCAACCGCCCGTGCGGCGGGCCGATCGAGATGCGAAGCGGCCGAACGCATGGCGCGCTTCAAATTTCGCGTGCCAGCGGCAGATTGCGCAGCAGGTTCTGCGGCTTCAGCCGCAGCCGCTGGTTGGCGTCCGTCGCCAGCCCGAAATAGATCGGTTTACCGGCAACTGCAGACTGCATGTCGCCGGGATCGGCAAATTGGACGCGGAACAGCGCGATCAGCCGCCGCAACCGCGCCTCGTCGACAGCTTCGCCACGGTAAAGCGCATTGAGAATGGCCGATGACTCGCTGTCGAGGCCGACGTGCCAGGACCAGCGCTCGTCCTGGATTTGCTGCACCGGCTCGATCCGAAGCGCGACGCCGAGAAAATGGGCAACCCAACGTTCGAGCACCCGGCACAAGGCATCGAGGCCCGGGCGCGTGAACGACAGATCAAGGACGGTGTCGAAACGATCGCTGCGTTGCCAGTAAGCCCCGGCGTTCTCAACCGACAGCACGTCCAGAGTCACCGCGTGGGCCGGCGTGTCGCTATCGATCAGCAACCGGCCGAGCGAGCCCAGTCCACCGGTGCGCGCCGTGACTTCGACGGTTTCCTCGTCGGCCAGCAGGACCGCGCCGTCAACGATCGTCACCTTCTGGGTGCGGAAGAACAGCTCTGCCGCGCGCAGCGCAAACGGATCGTCGCAATCGGCGAGGATGTTGCGCAGAATTGCATGCGCCAGGTGATCGAGCATCAACGCCGGCAGCGCCACGGCCTCCGTCTTGAATAGCGTCAGATAGGTCTTCTCGAGCGTGCCGTCGGCGATCAGCCGATCGCGCAAGCCAAGAAATACCCGATAGTTGTCGCGCGTGTCGGCATCGGCGATTGCCGCGAGCTCGCCCACCGTCACGTCGGCGCGTGGCGCGGCCCGCAGCTTGTCGTGCAAAGCCCGCTCGCCCGGCTCCGCCTCTTCGGCCGGCCGCAGCTCCGGTCGTTCGAGATAGGCCCGGAAAAAGTCGTCGGTCACGGTGAGGTGCCCGGCGGCGTCGCGCTCAAGCCGATGAAAGCCGGAGCTGAGCCAGAAATCGGGTAGTGCCGCGGCCGGCGGCTCAGCCATGTGCGGCCTGTCCCGCGAGCGCCGTCTCGAGCGACAGCGTGCGTTCGCGCCCGTTCTGGCGGACGCGGAGATCGCCTGCCTCGTCGAGGCGAAGCGGCGTGGCGGCTCCATCGGGCAGCACGATCGTAGGCGCAAAAGGTGTGAAAGCGCGTCGCGACCATTCCGCGGCAATCGGTGCCAACCCGTCCTCGCCCCAGCGGTTGAGCCACGCGAGGAAATGCCGGCTGAACCCTTCGATCTGCGCCGCCGCCGAAAAGCTTTCGAACCCTTCCTCGGCGAGGCAGGTTTGCGTCGGCGCGCGACCGGGTTCGCCGCCGCCGGCCGTCAGTGCCAGATCGAACCCAAGCACCGCCCATGCCGGAATTGCGGTCGGCGCGCTTGGCGCGCACGCGAGCGACAGGCAGCCGGCGCGTCCGCCATCAATCAGGATTGCGCCCGGCCAGCCAAAGCCGATCGGCGTCGGCGGCGGCGCGAACGCCCCGAGCGCGTCGGCGAAGGCAAGCGCTGCGACGTAAATTACCGGCAACGTCTCGCGCCGCGGCCGCTCGGGTTTGAGGACAAGCGCGCAATCGAGCCGGTCAGCCCGATTGACCCAGAAGATGACGCCCTCGTCCTCGCCGGCGACCGCCGCAGCGCGCGCCTCGGCGGCGGACGACCGTCCACCGTCGAGGCTGACGGCGCGATAGGGCGGCGGCAGCGACAACTCTATCATAGCGGCACCCGATACTAGTCCCGCCGTGCGCATGCGGGAAACGGTGCGCCCCACCGCCGCACCAGCGGCGACATCGATCAACCTTCATCAAAACTCGCCTTCATTTCCGGCCAAGTTGTTTTCATTGCCCGTCGCGAACCGCGCGCGCGCCGCGAACGCCATGATAGTATTCGCGGGCGTGCAGCGCGCATCGACGGGGAAGATCGGTGCCGCGATACAGTACGGGGGACTCATGATCGTGAACTGGATTTACGGCGTGCCGACCTGGGAGATGGCCTTGGTCATCATCGTGCTCATGCTCGGGCTATCGCTCCTCGGTCTCGTCGTCACCAACCGCTTCCTGCATCTCGAGCTGCGGCAGAGGCACAACGAGTTCACCGGCTTCAATTCGGCCTTGATCGGCGTCGTCTTCGCCGTGCTGCTCGCCTTCATCGCCGTCTCGGCATGGGAATCGTTCGGCAAAGCCGGCGACACGGCGGCGATCGAGGCGTCGCTGACCGGCGACCTATATCGCGATTCCGCGGCGATGCCGGAGCCGATCAAGAGCGAATTGATCGGCAACCTCGCGGATTATGTCGATGTCGTTCTGACTCAGGAATGGCCGGCGATGGCGATCGGCGCGCCGATCGGCAACGACGGCTGGGTGCCGCTTGCCAAATTCCACCGCACGCTCGGCAGTATCGAGACCGTCAACGCGGTGCAGGTAGCGATGGTCTCGGAAATGCTGCGGCGGCTGAACTCGCTCTACGATGCACGGCAGGACCGTATCCTGGCGGCGCAAGACCATATCGAACCGGCGGTGTGGTGGGTCGTCATCCTCGGCGCCGGGATCATCATCGGCCTGACCTATCTCTTCGGCATGGAGAGCTTCGCCATGCATCTGGCGATGACGGGCGCCGTCGCGGCATCGCTCGCGCTGGTGATCGTCCTCATCGTCGCATTCGATTATCCGTTCCGCGGCGAAGTCCAGGTCACGCCCGACGGCTTCCACAACGTCCAGCACATCATGGAAACGGCCGGCGTCAAATTCGCGCACGACGCCGAGCATTGACGGCGTTCGGCGGCAAGTATAACTGCGGCGCATTGGGACGGTGTCAGACGGCGTTTTTCGACCCGGCGTATCGACGCAGCGTGTCCGAGATGAGCGTCGAACGACCGAATAGCCGAGACACACGGTCCGCGAAACGTTCTCGTGCCGGCCGATTGCAAGGTTTTGTGCCGCGAATTCCTTAAGAGAAGCGAGATCGGAAAGTGTATTTCGTCGATTGGATCGAGAAGCACCGCCGCTCGCTGCTCTTCGTCGCGTTGTCGCTGACTCTGGCTGGATTTGTCGCCGCAGGCGCGTTGCCGGTCGGTCTGTTTCCGATTGTGAGCTTTCCCCGTATCCGGGTCGTCGTCGACAGCGGCAGCATGCCGGCCAAGCAGA
Source organism: Alphaproteobacteria bacterium (assembly GCA_018971215.1). Classification (GTDB taxonomy): domain Bacteria; phylum Pseudomonadota; class Alphaproteobacteria; order ATCC43930; family CGMCC-115725; genus REEB95. Next base: position 211 of record JAGXBG010000193.1, on the reverse strand, counting down.
TGCTGATCGACGTAACCGAACCGTTGGAAGAGGTCGGTCGCGCGGTTCCTGGCGCGACCGATGTCGAATCGACGACCTCGCGCGGCTCGGCGGAGATCTTCATCGACTTCCCCTGGGATTGGGACATGCCGCGCGCACTGCTCGCGGTCCAGGGGGCAATGGCGCAGAAGCTGCCAGATTTGCCGCCCAACACGGCGTTCAACGTGCAGCA
>JAGXBG010000034.1 GCA_018971215.1 Alphaproteobacteria bacterium | reverse complement strand
CAGCGGGGCGCTCGCCACCGCACCCCTCGCCCTCGGCACAACTAAAATCGCCAATCTCTCGATCCTTGGCCAGCTTCTTGGCTTCTTTCTCAAGGCCGGCAGCCTGACCTTCGGCAGTGGCCTCGTTATCGTACCGTTTCTCGAAAAGGGTCTTGTGCAGGAAACCGGCTGGCTCGGCGGCCGAGAGTTTCTCATCGCCGTTGCCGTCGGCATGATCAGTCCCGGCCCGGTGGTGATTACGGCCACGTTCGTGGGCTATCTCGTCGCCGGATTCTGGGGTTCCCTGGTCTCGACCATCGGCATCTTCCTGCCTTCGTTCTTGCTGATTCTGATCGTCGCTCCAATCCTGGCTCGTCATCGAACCAATCCGAACGTTCGGGGGTTCGTGAAGGGTGCCTATGCCGCAGCGATCGGCACAATTCTGGGCGCCAGCGTGCTGCTCGGCAAAATCGCGATCGGGGATTGGCTGACGGCGTTGATCGGTGTTGCGAGCTTGGCGGCGCTGTTCCGCTGGAAGATCAGCAATCCATTGCTCATGGCCATAACGGCCATTATCGGTCTCGTCGCCTTCCCGCTGCTGCAGCCGGCTTGGGTGTTTGTGAAATGAACGACGAAATCGCCCTCGATAAGCAGTGGCCGGCGCAATACGCCTTCTCGCGCCACGTCGAAGAGGCGATGGAACGGATCGAAGCCGCCGAGTAGGCGCAGCTCCCGCAATCGAACGCGAGTAGCGGCCGGCGGTGTGGGGTACTGCCGGCCGCTTCGCGACCCTGCTCAGAATGCGAACTGCGACCGTAGCGCAATGGCATCCGTAGTCGCGCCCATCTCGGTGCTACCCGTCGGGCTGTTCAGCTTGTCAACCTTCGCGTGGAGGTAATCGAGCATGAAGCGCAGGTTCGTGCTCGGATACCAGTTGAGGCCGAACGCGTAAACCTGCTGCTTGCCGCCGGCGATGCCGGTCGAGCTGCCCAAACCGTCGTTCAGGTCGACGATGCTGTACCGAGCGGCCACTTCCCACGCGCCCCAGCCGCCGGACCCAGGCGAGAACGGATGGGCGGGCGTGATGCCGGAATAAGCGCCGGACGACGGCTTGTAGTGTCGCTGTTCGCCGGTCAGCGTGTAGCTGGCTTCGACGTAGCCGCCGTCGAAATTCGAGTCCGTCAGACCCTGGCGTTCGACGGTGTAATGGAAATATTCGGCCTGGGCGTAGAGCGGGCCGATATTGCCCGCGAGCTCAGGACCGAAGACATGGCCGCCGGTCAACGGATTGGCCGCGCTGCCGATGGCCCCGGTGTTCAGGAGCGTCTGATTATCGATCCGGAGTTCTGGCGAATCGCTAAGCGTGAAACTGCGGAAGCTGTCCGCAGCGGTGACCGGCGGCTTGAGCAGCGCCGCCACGTCAGCGCCGATATGCAAGGTCGCATTCGGAGTCTGCACCACGTTATACGTCAAGCGGCCGGTCATACCCAACTGTGACGCGACGCCCTTGGCGGTGCCCGACGCATTGCCGGTTCCAAAGACGCCGGCCCAGGCGCGGTCGTTGTACCACCACGCGCCGACGGCCGAACGATTGTCGCCGGCGCCGAATTCAGTCGCGATCACCTGTGCGGATGAATGCTCCATGAGCATGATGTCGTTGGAGCTGGTCGCTTCATCGATGGTGTACGGCGTGTCCTGGTAGCCGACGATGAAGTGGACCGGTAGACCGTTATAGGTGATGTAGGCATTTTCGATTGTCGAGCCGTTGTCGGTCGACGAGCCGCCGAAATCCGCGATGAAGGCGTACCCGAAATCCTTGTCGATGATGCCTTGGACGCCGAGACGCGCGCGGCGTGCTCTCACGCCGCTCTGGAGATTGTTCGGCGTCGTAAGGTTCGACGCCTTGCCGTAATGGAGATAGTCACCCATATCGAAATGGAGTCGACCGGTGGGCGACAGCGTGTAGTTGCCGTCCGCGCTCGAGAAGGTCGGCGAGATGCCCGACATCTTCAGGAAGGGCGCGCCGCCCGACGCTTGCGCGGTGGCCGGCGCGGTCTTGATCTGATCGACGGTAGCGTCGGTCTGCGCCTGTTTCTGCTGCGTCTGCTGGACCTGATTCTGCAGATTCTGCAGCTGCTGATTGAGCTGCTGGATCTGCGCCTTCAGGCTTTGCATCTGAGTGTTGATTGATTGCGCCTTGGCCGGCACCGCGGTCATCAGCAGCGCACCCACGGCGACGCTGCCGAGAAAATATCTCCCGAACGACATATTCATCCTTTCACTGATTTTCATTGTCCCCCACGGAATTGCGACGCCTTCGGCGCAGCAATGCCCGCGGACCATACGGTTCGTTAGCGACAGCTAACTTTCAGTTTTGTTACGGATTCGTGACGCCGTCGCTGAGGAACACAGGCCGCGCGAGAAGTTTTTTCGCCTGCGGCGAACGGCCGCGGCTGCGAATGCGGCGTGTGGTGCGCGTCGGGCTCACGTCAACGTGTGCGGCCGGCGGGAGCGGCTCGCCGCTATAATCCGGCATCCCGGAGCGATCTCATGCGCCGTGTCGTTGCCGCATCGCTCGTGCTGTCATTCGTCGCGCTCGCCGCGTGCGGGCCGGCGCCGCGACGCGAATGGCCGATCTGGACCGGCGGCGGCATCTACGACAGCCCCGATTCCTATCGCAGCCCGACCAACTAGAGGGAGGCGCCGCCATGTCGAAAACACGCTTGGCCGCCGTTGCGCTCGCAACGTCGCTCGCGCTCGTCGCCTGCCGCGGCGCCGAAACACCGATGGTGACGCACTGGTACGGCACCGGCTCCTACACCACCGGCGTTTACGACACGCCGGAGTCCTATCGCAGCCCGACCAATTAGGAGATTTCGGCCATGTCGCGACAGTGTCTGACCGTTGCTGCGCTCACTCTGGCCGTCATGCTTGCCGCCTGCCGCGGCGCCGAGACGCCGATGGTGACGCACTGGTACGGCACCGGCTCCTATACCGTCGGCGTCTACGACGATCCGACCTGGTATCAGGCGCCGGGCGGACCGATGTAACGCTCAAGCGTTGTAAGTGACCGTGCCAGCGGCGACGAGATCGTAGCCGCCGAGGATTTGTGCCCGCTCGACGAACTCGGGCGTGCGCGCGAAGCGCAACAGCTTCTGCACCGACGGCTCGAAATAATCGCGCCGCCGCATCGCCAGGTCGAAGCGCTCCCACCGCAAGGGCACGAAGCCGAGCTTGTGGCGTTGCGCGACGGCGCGCACCGCGACGCCGGCATCCGCCTTGCCGTCGAGGATCGCGGCGGCAATGTCCGTCTCGGTCAACGCCGGCTGCACCGGACCTGGCAGGTCTTCGAGCCGCAGCTTGGCCTCGGCGAGCACGTAACGCAGCAGCACCTGGGCGCCGGCGCCGTCCTGGCGGCGCAGGACGCGCACGCCGTTGCGTCCGAGATCGGCCGGCGTGGCGATGCGGTGTGGATTGTCGCGCACAACGACCAGCCCCTGTTCGCGCTTGGCCCATTCGATCAGCACGACATCGGCGAGCCCGCCCAGCGCTCGGACCGCCGGCCGGTTGTATTCGCCGCTCACCGGGTCGAGCAGATGAATGCCGGCGACGATTGCCTTGTTGGCGACCAGCCGGCGCAGGCCGTCGTCGCTGCCGCCCGCCAGGAGCGCCAGTTCGGAACCGGATTCGCGCAGCGCCCATTCGAGCAGCGGATCGTGGCTGCCAGCCGCCACCGGCGGCGCCGGCCGCAAATCGGGCCCGGCGAACTCGGTCTGGCGGGTGACCCAGAGATCGACCAGCTGACGCGGAAACAGCAGCTTGCCGGTGACGCGCGAACACGGAATCTGCTTGGTGCGCACCAGTTCGTAGATCGTGCGTTCCTTGAGTCGGAGGTAGTCGGCGACCTCGGCCGTATTGAAAAATTCGCGCATGAGCCTTCCCGCACAACTATGCATAGGATGGCGCGAATTACCAAGTTCGGACTGATCTGTTTTTGCAGCATAATTTTGCGAGCAAAAAGCCGTGGTACACCACGATAAAAAAACTGTTAGCCGGCGCTCACAATCGGCGCTAACCAAGTAGGCGCCGCGCTCACCAACGGGCCGGCTGCGTAACAAGCAAAAGCACCTCGGAGGGAACCCAAATGTCGTTTTTCGATAAGAGCCGGACGGTCGCACCGCCGGGCTACAGCCGGTGGCTGATACCGCCGGCGGCGCTTTGCGTTGATCTCTGTATCGGGCAGGCTTACGCCTTCAGCGTGTTCAACCTGCCGATGACTAAACTCATCGGCATCACCAAATCGGCACCGGGCGACTGGTTGCTGACTGACCTGGGCTGGATCTTCAGTCTGGCGATTTTTTTCCTCGGCGTGTCGTCAGCGATCTTCGGCCGCTGGGTGGAGGAAAACGGTCCGCGCAAGGCGATGTTCACCGCGGCGTGCCTGTGGGGCGGCGGCTTCATCATTTCGTCGATCGGCGCCTACATCCACAACATCTGGCTGATCTACATCGGTTACGGCGTCGTCGGCGGCTTCGCGCTGGGCATCGGCTACATCTCGCCGGTCTCGACGCTGATCAAGTGGTTCCCCGACCGTCCCGGCATGGCCACCGGCATGGCCATCATGGGCTTCGGCGGTGGCGCCTTCATCGCCTCGCCGCTGTCGGTGTGGCTGATGGCCCAGTTCTCGACTCCGACGCATGTCGGCGTCGCGGAAACTTTCATCGCCCTCGGCGTGATCTATTTCTGCTTCATGTCCGTCGGCTCCATCATCGTCCGCATTCCGGCACCCGGCTGGAAGCCCGAAGGCTGGACCGCCCCGGCGCAGCCCAAGAAGCTGGTCACAACCAACAACGTCTATGTCTACCAGGCGTTGAGGACGCCGCAATTCTGGCTCATCTGGTGGGTGCTGTGCCTGAACGTGACCGCCGGCATCGGCGTGCTCGGCCAGGCTTCGGCGATGATTCAGGAAATCTTTCCGGGCAAGGTCACGGTGATCGCCGCATCGGGCTTCGTCGGCCTGATGAGTCTGTTCAACATGGGCGGGCGTTACTGTTGGGCGACGTTGTCCGACTATATCGGACGCAAGAACACCTATGCCGTGTTCTTCGTCCTCGGCACCATCCTCTATATCTTGGTGCCGCAAACCGGCGAGGCCGGCAGCGTCGCGGCGTTCGTGATCTGCTTCCTGATCATCATCAGCATGTACGGCGGCGGGTTCTCGACCGTGCCGGCCTATCTGCGTGACATGTTCGGCACGCAGTATGTCGGCGCGATCCACGGCCTGCTGCTGACGGCCTGGTCGATGGCCGGCATCTTCGGACCGGTGCTGGTGAACTACATCCGCCAGTACAACGTCACCCACGGCGTCGCCAAGGCGCAAGCCTACAACACGACGATGTACGTCATGGCGGTGCTGCTGGTGATCGGCTTCTTCTGCAACCTGGCGGTTCGCGCGGTGAACAAGCGTCACCACATGACGGCCCAGCAGGAAGCGCAGGCAGCGGCCTGATCCGGAACGAGGAGAAAGCACCATGGCAAATACGCAACAGGAACATAACAACGGTCTCAAGCTTACGTTGGCTTGGCTCTTCGTCGGCATTCCGCTGGCGTGGGGCGTGATCGAGACGTTGCTCCATTCGCTCAAACTGTTCGAATAGACGTCGTCTCATCGAGCGACGGGCCGCCTTTCGGGCGGCCCGTTTGCTTTTGAGCTAAAGGACGCCGCGGAGCGCCGCCAGCGCAGCGCGCAGCGTCGACAATGCCCGCCTTGTATCGCGCGCTGTCACCATCAGGTCAGGAATTTGGCCCGGCTGCCGCAGCAGCGCGGCGAGCACGCGGCCGGGCGCGGCGCGGCCCGACGGATGCAGGCCGACCAAAGCCGCCGCCGGCAAGCCGCGGCCGGCAGGATCGGCAACCGCACGCAGCACCAGGAACGGTTTGCCGGCGGCCTGCGTCGCATGCGCGACGTGCAGCGATTCGAGATCGACGGCCAGCGCGCCGTGCCGCGCGTGCAGCGCCGTCTTGGCCTGGGGCGTGGCGACGACCGCTTCGAGACCGAGCATGTCGCCGGTCTCGGCGTGCAGACCCGCCGCGGCGAGCGCAGCCAACAGGCGGCGATGGAGATCGGCATCGACCGCCAAGCGCTCGCCACTTGCGGTAATCACCGCGCGCGGCAGCAGCAAAGTTCCGGGCGCGAGACGCGGCGCCAGACCACCGGCGATGCCGAAGCTGAGCAGACTGTCGGCGGTTTCGGCGGCGCGCGCCGCCAGCGCCCGGCCGCGGGCCGCGTCGCCGGCGGTGGCGAAGACCGCGAGGCCAAAGCGCCGCGCGAGCCGACACTCCGCCGCGAAGCCGCAGAGCGCCGCGAGGCGCATCACATGCCGTAAATCGTGCGCCGCGCGCCGGTGCGGCGCAGCGCGCGATACCGCGCCAGCGCCCACAGCGGGAAATAGGCGCGATAGCCGTGGTAGCGGAGATAGAAGACGCGCGGAAAGCCGACGGCGGTGTACCACGCCTCGTCCCACAGGCCGTGCGGCTGCTGTGTTCGCAGCAAATATTCGATGCCGCGCGTCATCGCCGGATTGTCGATCTCGCCGGCCGCCATCAACGCCAGCAGCGCCCATGCCGTCTGCGACGCGGTGCTCGCCTTGCCCTCGCCGCGCGGCCGGTCGCGCCAGTAGGACGCGCCGTCTTCGCCCCAGCCGCCGTCGGCACGCTGCTTGCTGACCAGCCAGGCGACCGCGCGCTGAACCATCGGGTCGTCTGCAGCGACGCCGACGACGTTGAGCGCGCACAGCACCGACCAGGTGCCGTAAATGTAATTGGTGCCCCAACGACCGAACCACGAACCGTCGGGCAGCTGGGTGCGACGCAGATAATCGAGTCCACGCGCGAAAGCGGCGCCCTTGTCACCGCGCTGGGCGAAAAGCGACATGCAGCGCGCGCTGACATCCTCGGTCGGCGGATCGAGCAGCGCGCCGTGGTCGGCAAACGGGATGTAGTTGAGATAGTAATATTCGTTGTCGGCGTCGAACGCCGCCCAGCCGCCGGTGCGGCACTGCATGCCGACCAGCCATTCGCTGGCGCGCGCCACCGGTTCGCGCCATTTGGCGCGGTCGGCGCGATCGAACGCCATCGCGACGACGGCGGTGTCGTCGAGATCGGGATAATGCGGATTGGCATACTGGAACGCCCAGCCGCCAGGTCGCACGTTCGGCCGCCACGCCGCCCAGTCGCCGGGCAGGTCGACGACCTGGCGCTCGGCGAGCCAGTCGAGCCCTCGCCGCGCGGCGGCGTCACTGGCGCGGTCGCCGACCTCGAGCAGCGCATGCGCGGCGAGCGCGGTGTCCCACACCGGCGACAGGCACGGCTGGCAGTACGAGCGCTGCGGCGCGCGCACGACCAGCTTGCGCAGCGCCGATTTGGCGGTGCGCAACGCCGGATCGTCTTTGGCGTAGCCGAGGCACTCGAACATCATCACCGAATTGGCGATCGCCGGATAAATCCCACCCAGGCCGTCGTCGCCGTTGAGGCGTTCGACGACGAAGCGCACCGCGGCGTCGATGGCGCGCCGGCGGCTTCCCGCCGGCATGTAGGGTTCGGCAAAGCGCAGGACGTCGTCGATGCGGTTAAACACCCAGGCCCAGGGCGATCCCGATGCGCGCGGCGGTTTGGCCTGCGTGCCCGGCGCGAACAGCTCGCGCACGCCGACGCCGCGCGGATTCTTGGCGCGCGGCTTCAGCGCCATCAGCACCAGCAGCGGCACGATCACGGCGCGCGACCAGTACGACACCTTGCTGAGATGGAACGGGAACCAGCGCGGGAGCAGCGTGATCTCGACCGGCATCTCGGGCACCGCCGTCCACGGCAATTCGCCGAACAGCGCGAGCTGGATGCGGGTGAAAACGTTGCTCCGGGCGGCGCCGCCACGCGCCAGGATCGCGGCGCGCGCCTTCGCCATGTGTGGCGCGTCCGGCAAATCACCGGCGGCCTTGAGCGCGAAATAGGCCTTCACCGTCGCCGACAGATCGACGTCGCCGCCGTAGAACAGCGGCCAACCGCCGTGCTCGCCCTGTGTGGCGCGCAGATAGACAGCGAACTCTTGCTGCAGATCGTCGTCGATCTCGCCGAGATAATGCTGCAGCAGCATGTATTCGGCCGGGATCGTCGCGTCGGCTTCGAGTTCGTAGCACCAATGGCCGTCGGCGTTCTGGTGCGCAATCATCGCCGCGGCGGCGCGGTCGACGGCCTGATCGAGCGCGGAAACGGGCGCGGCGCGCGCGCGGGAATCGGTCGTGGCGGCGTCTGACATCAGGGACAGAGGCGCGGTTCGAACGGCTGCGAAGGCGGCGCTACCTTGAACCCGAAGCCCTTGCCGCTCAAGGATTTTTCGACCGCATCCCGGCGGCCAGCGCCGAGAATCTGCGCCGCAGCGAAGCCCGAGCGGATGGCGCCTTCGAGGGTCGCCGGCAGGCCGGTATTGGTCCAGTCGCCAGCCAACGTCAGATTGCGCCAACGCGTCCGCGCGCCGGGCCGGCGCGCTACCTGCTCCGGCGTCGCGGCAAATGTGGCGCGGCGCTCGCGTACGATGCGCACGGGCGGCACCGGCGCCACCGGCAACGCATAGGCGGCGGCGACGTCGCGCCACAACGTGACGGCAAGCTCGTCTTCCGGCGTATCGAGCAGCCGGTCGGCGGCGCTCACTGTAACGGACAGCACGCCGGCCTTGCGGAACACCCACTCCGCCGTGCCGCCGATAATGCCGACGAAGAACGGCGACCCGTCGGGCGCGGCGACACGGTAGTGGGCGTTGAGGATGGCGCAATACTGGTCGGGCGCGACGAGATCGGGGACCAGCCGCGACGCCACCGGCGCGGTCACCGCGAGCACGATTTCATCCGACGTGGCGAGCATTTCGCGACCGTCATCGAAATCGAGTGCCATCGCGCGCTCGGCGGCGAATTCGATGGCGCGCAACCGCACACCGAAGCGGATCGTCGCGCCACGCTGCCGCAGCTGCGTCAACGCCGGATCGACGAGCGTTTCCGACAGACCTTCGCGCGGCACCAGCGGCGTGCAGGCGGCGCCGCCGGCGCCGATGCTTTCGGCCAGCACGCGCGCAAGCAAGACTGCCGAAGCTTCATGGAGAGGCGTGTTGAGCGCGGCGACCGCGAGCGGCTGCCACAGGCGGCGGTAGATCGGCGTGCCGGGCGGCAGGAGGTCAACGACGCGATCGTCCGGCCGCGCGCGGCGCAGCACCAGCGCCTTGAGATAGTCGCCCAGATTGGTGCCGGGCACGCGCCGCGCCGGCGACGCCATCCACCAGGGAATCCGGCCCCGATTGAACCGTAGCGTCCAGCGCTCACCGGTGGCGCGGTCGAGAAACGGATAGGCCGGCGCGCCCGGTCCGGTGAGTGTGCCGCGCGCGCCGACGGCGTCGATGAAGCCGAGCGCCGAGCGATTGCCGGCGATCAGCAGATGGTTGCCGTTGTCGATGCGGCAGCCGAGCGCCTGGTCGAAATAGGAGCGCGCCCGGCCGCCGGCTTGCGGCGCCGCCTCGTAGAGCGTCACGGCGCGACCAGCCTCGGCGAGGCGCACGGCGGCGGCCAGTCCCGCCACGCCGGCGCCGACGACGTGGACGCGGCCGCTCATAACAGGCCGTGGCGCAGCGCGTACCACAATTTGCGCGACGTCGGCACCCGCACATGCACCTCGATCTGCCGCCAGCCGCGTTTCTCCAGCCGCGTCAGGATCGCGGAATAGACCGCGCCCATGACCGCAGCCGGCCGCATGGTGCCGCGCGGACACTCGGCCATCGCGCGCCGCGCCGCGTCGAACTGCGCATGCGCCATCGCCGCCACGTCCTCGCACACCGCCGCCAGGTGGGGATGCGCCAGCACCGCAACCGGTTCGCGCGCGACGATGCCGTGGCGCTCGAGCAGCTCGCGCGGCAGATAAAGGCGACCGCGCGCGCCGTCCTCGACCAGGTCGCGCAGGATGTTGGTGAGCTGCAAGGCGCGGCCGAGGGCGTTGGCGACCCGATCGGCCTGGTCGCCCGGAGCGCCGAAGATGCGTGCCGACAACCGGCCGACGGCCGACGCGGCGCGGTCGCAATAGAGATCGAGCTCGGCCAGCGACGGCGCGCGGATGTCGGCGCGCGCGTCCATCTCCATGCCTTCGATCACGCCGATGAAATCGATGCGGCGCAACGCGTATTTTTCCGCTGCGTCGGCGAGTGCGCGCGCCAATACGTCATTGGCCTGGCCGGCATAGAACGCGTCGACCGCGCGCCGCCAGCCGGCCAGCGCCGCCAGCTTGGTCACTGGCGGATCGTCGCTGTCGACAATGTCGTCGACAGCGCGGCAGAAGGCATAGACCGCGAACATCGCCTCGCGCCGCGGCTTCGGCAGGAAGCGCATCGCCCAATAGAACGATGTGTGCGCGGCGGTCACTTGCGCCTTGATGTCGGCGCGTTCCTCGCGCGTCGGCTGCACGAGCGCGCTCATGCGCGGCCGCCGCGCACGAGGCCGGTCAGCGTCGCCAGCGCGAAGTCGATCGGACTGAGCTTGACCCGCATCGCCAGCGGATCGCCGCGCCGCAACCGCGCCGCCAGCCGGCCGGCAAGCGCGACGATGGCGGCGCATTCGCGGCTGAGGCCCGGGCTTTTGACCGCGCCCGGCAACGAACGCGCGGTCGCGATCAGCGCGTCGGTGCCGTCGAGCAGCCGGTCGATGACACGGCGCAGGCCCGGGCTCGACGAAGCGGCACGCAGCTCTTCGATGCCGGCGCCTTCCGCGGTCAGCCACGGCGCCGGCAGGTAGACGCGGTCGAGCTGCTGATAGTCCACAGCGCAATCCTGCAGATGGTTGAGCACCTGGAGCGCGCTGCACAGCGCGTCGCTTGGAACCCATGTCGCACGGCTTTCGCCGTGCAGGTCGAGCAACTGACGGCCGACCGGCGACGCCGAATAGCGGCAGTAATTCATCAGATCGTCCCAATCGCGATAGCGCAGCTTGGTCGCATCCTGCTTGAACGCCGTCAATACATCGTGACAGTGCTGCGCCGTAACACCGGTGGCGCGCAGGCTTTGGCGCATCGCCGCCGCCGAGGGCGCGTCGTCGCCAGACGCACCGTCGAGCACGGACCCCATGCGTTCGAGCCGGCGAACCTTCTCGGCCGCCGGCAGATCGCCGTTGTCGGCGATGTCGTCGGCTTCGCGCGCGAAGCGATAGAAGGCGTGCACGTGCGGGCGCAGGTCGCGCCGGATCAGCCACGAGCCGACGGGGAAATTCTCGTCGCCCCGGCCTTTGCCCGAAGGCGTCTCGACCACGCCGTTTAGGGCCGGCTCTGCCATGACACTCGACCTTTCCACACACCGCCGCGGCCGCGCCAATGGCGCCACGCCGAAGCGACCGTCGCCGCCAGATACACCGCCGCCACCGCCGGCAGCAACGGCGCATACACTATACTCACGCCGTAGAAGCGCAGCATCGGCGCATACGTGACGCTCATGACCAGCCAGGCGCCGATCGCCAGCGCCGTCGCCAGGCGGCCGGACGGCAGCACGACAATCGGCGACAGGAACGTGATGCCCAGTCCCAGCACCGTCGCGATCAGGATCAGCACCGAATAGTTGAGTTGCGCATAGGCGGTGCGCGCGATCATGTTCCAGATCGACGCCAGGTCCGGATACTCGCGCAGGCTCACGGTGTCATGCGTCAGACCGAGCCAGATGCGGCCGCCGCGCTTGACCGCGCGCGCCAAGGCGCAATCGTCGATCAACTCGCCTTTGACGGATTCCAAGCCGCCGATGCGCTCGAAGGCGGTGCGCCGCAACAGCATGCAGCCGCCGGCGGCGGCGGCCAGGCGCTTGCGCGGGTCGCTGGCCCAGGCGAAGGGATAGAGCATGGCGAAAAAATACACGAAGGCTGGAATCATGAAGCGCTCGGCCAGCGAGCGGCAGTGCAGCTTGACCATCAGGGAGACGAGGTCGTAGCCGGTCTCGAGCCGCGCGGCAAGCTCGCTCAGATTGCGCGGATGATGGGCGATGTCGGCGTCGGTGAAGAGATAGGCGTCGGGCGCGCCGCCCTCATCCGCCGTGCGCACGCCGGCCGCCATCGCCCACAGCTTGCCGCTCCAGCCGTCGGCCAGCGGCGGCGCGGCAACCACGCGCAGCCGGTTCGCCAGGCCGAGTGCGGCAGCGGCCTCGTGCGCAATCCGGCCGGTGCCGTCGCTGCTGTGATCGTCGACCAGCACGATCGAGAACTCGCCGGCATATTCCTGTTTCAACAGCGACGTCACCGCCGCGCCAATCGTCGCCGCTTCGTCGCGCGCCGGCACGACGGCGACGATGCGCGGCGAGGCTTTCAGCGCCGGCGCGGCCTTCACGATACGCGGCAGCCAGAACAAGCCGCGGCCGAGCAGCAGGTAGCTCCAGATCAGTAGCACGAGCAGCGCGACGAAGCGGCCGGCGGTCATCGCACCATCCCCGCCGCGCGGAACCAGGCGATGGCGTCGGCCAGGCCTTCGCGCGCCGGCCGCGCCCGATAGCCGAGATCGCGTTCCGCCTTGGTCGACGAGAAGAACATCTTGTGTCGCGCCATGCGTAGCCCTTCGCGGGTGGCGAACGGCTCGCGACCGATAAGCCAGCCGAGCGCCTCTTCGACGATAGCGACCGGCCAGACCAGCGTGGCCGGCACCTGGACCGTCGGCGGCTTGCGGCCGACGATGCCGGCGACCAGCCGCAGGATCTCGCCGAGCGTCAGGTTTTCGCCGCCGAGGATGTAGCGCTCGCCGACGCGGCCCTTGTCCTCGGCCAGCAGATGGCCGCGCGCCACGTCGTCGACGTGGACGATATTGAGACCGGTGTCGACGTAGGCCGGCATACGGCCGGCGGCCGCCTCGATGATGATGCGGCCGGTTGGCGTCGGCTTGATGTCGCGCGGCCCGACCGGCGTCGACGGATTGACGATCACCGCCGGCAGCTTGCGCGTCTGCACGAGCTCGCGCACCGCCGCTTCGGCGAGGAACTTGGAGCGCTTGTAATGGCCGACCATGTCGGCCAGATCGCTCGGCGTGGTCTCGTCGGCGACGCCGCCGTCGGGACGCCAGCCCAGCGTCGCGACGCTGCTGGTGTAGACGACGCGGCCGACGCCGGCTGCCAGCGCCGCTTCCATCAGGCTGCGCGTACCGTCGACGTTGGCGGCGTACATCGGCTTGGGATCGCGCACCCACAGCCGGTAGTCCGCGGCGACGTGATAGAGCGCGCCGCAGCCTTCGAGCGCGGTGGCGAGCGAGCGCGGCTCGGTCAGCGAGCCGAAACGCACATCGACGGTCAGGCCTTCGACGTTGCGGCGATCGCTCGACGGGCGCAGCAGCGCGCGGACCTTGCGGCCGGCGGCGAGCAGCGCGCGAAGGACAGCCGCGCCGACGAAGCCCGACGCGCCGGTGACGAGCACGGGCTTGTCGCTTTGAACCATGGCTATGTCCGGGTGCCGCTCCTAGCCAGCCGCCGCCGTGCGCGGCGCGTTGGGTGTGGCGCGGCTGGCGATGAAGCCGCCGGCCGCCGCGCGCGCCTCACGATCGAGGGCGTAGACGTCGTCGAGCGTGCCGATCGTGCGACCGGGCAACAGGTCGAGCGCGCGTTCGACGGTGTCGGCGATTTCGAGGAAACCGATGCGGCGGTCGAGGAAGGCGGCGACCGCGACCTCGTTGGCAGCATTGAGGACACAGGGTGCGCCGCCGCCGACTTCCATTGCCGCGCGCGCCAGACGCAACGCCGGGAAGCGCGCCGGATCGGGCGCTTCGAAATTGAGCTTGGCGAGCTTGGCGAGGTCGAGCCGCGGGCTCGGCGCGGGAATACGCCCCGGCCAGCCGAGGGCGTTGGCAATCGGCGTGCGCATGTCGGGCGAGCCGAGTTGCGCCAGCACCGAGCCGTCGCTGTAATAGACCAGGCCGTGCACCACCGATTGTGGATGCACCACCACCTCGATCTGGCGCGAGCTGAGGCCGAAGAGATGGTGCGCCTCGATCACTTCGAGGCCCTTGTTCATCATGGTCGCGGAATCGACTGAGATCTTGGCGCCCATGCGCCAGTTGGGATGCGCCACCGCCTGCTCGGGCGTCACGTCGCGCATCGCCTCGCGCGCACGCTCGCGGAACGGGCCGCCGCTGGCGGTGAGCACGATGCGCTCGATCGCCTTGGCATGCTCGAAGTTGAAGACTTGGAAGATCGCATTGTGCTCGCTGTCGACCGGCAGCAGCCGCGCGCCGCAGCGCTTCGCTTCGGCAGTGACCAGCGCGCCGGCGCAGACCAGCACCTCTTTGTTGGCGAGCGCGACCATGGCACCGCGGCGCACCGCCGCGAGCGTCGGCGCCAGACCGGCGGCGCCGACGATGGCGGCCATCACCCAATCGGCCGGCCGCGCCGCGGCTTCAACCACCGCCGTCGCACCGGCGCCGACTTCGATGCCGCTGCCGGCGAGCGCGTCCTTGAGCGCGTTGTAGTGACGGTCATCGGCGACGACCGCGAATTTCGCATTGAGACGCTTGGCCTGCTCGGCGAGGCGCGCGACGTTGCTACGCGCGACCAGCGCCTCGACGGCATAGGCCGCGCGATCCGCCTCCACCAGCTCGACGGTGTTGCAGCCGACCGAACCGGTCGAGCCGAGGATCGTCACGCGCCGTTGCTGCGCCGCCGTCATTCGCCGCTTGCTCCCTGTCCGGTTTGCCCGTTATCCGCGCCGTCATTTTATTGATAAAGCGGCGGCGATGCCCGCGTAAAGCTTATTCCAGCCTTTTCTTATGGCGTTCAAGCACTTGGGCGACGCGGTCGCGCAGGCGGGAGAGCCGTGTGTCGCGGATGCCGAGGTCCTGGAGATGCTGGGCGGTGTCGAAGAGGTAAGAGGCGCACGGGCCGAGCGCGCCATGCGCACGGGCGATCGATTCGACGATGCGATCTTCGGGCACCAGACCGGCATAACGCGGATGCGACCGGTTGATGAGGAAGGCGATGGCCCACACGGGATTGTCTTCCTCGGTGGCGACGCGGACCCAGCGCGGACAATAGGCGCCGGTGATCATCTCCCGCCGCCAGAGCAGCTCGAGCTCGGCCTGCGCGGTGGCCGCCGCGATGCGGTAGATGACGCCGCGGCAGGCGCCACCACGATCGAGGCCGAGGATCAAGCCCGGCGCCTCGGCACTGCCGCGGCCGAGATGCGTCCACAGGCAGAAGCGGCGGTGATAGCCGTGTACCGTCGCGATCCGCTTGTCGACGAAGTGGATCATCGGATTCCAGATGAGCGAGCCGTAGGCGAACAGCCAGACGTCGCCGGCGCCGTCGGGACGACGATCGAGGATCGCGGCGACCGAGGCGCAATGCTCGGCGTCGGGAATGACGCGCACCGACGGATCGTGTTGTTCGATCAGCCGGCGCATTTCGCCGCTCAATACGGATTCGCGCGTGAGCTTGTGCGTGCAGCGTTTATCGTCTGAGGGCGGGTTGCCGGACATGGCAACCGATATAGCAAACGCAATCCCTGGTCGAAATGGCGGTCGGCGCAGACCTGACCGGCGCCCGCGTCGGGCATGCTTGACAGGCCGCGGGCACCCGCCCAAAAGGTCGCTTTCGGGGGATAGCCGGGGACAAGGGATGGCGGAGGTAAGGCTCGAACGGGCGGGCGAGATCGCCATCATCGAAATCGACAATCCGCCGGTTAACGCGCTGAGCCATGCGGTCCGCGCGGCGCTGGCATCACGCATTGACGAGGCCATGACGGACGATGCTGTCAAGGCCGTGGTGATCACCTGCGCCGGCCGTACCTTCGTTGCCGGCGCCGACATCAACGAACTCGGCAAGCCGCGCTCGCCGCCGCTGACCGTCGACATCGCGGCGCAGCTCGACGATTGCGCGAAGCCGGTGGTGGCGGCGATCCACGGCACCGCGCTCGGCGGCGGGCTCGAGCTCGCCCTTGCCTGCCATTGGCGCGTCGCTGCGCCCGACGCCCGCCTTGGTCTGCCAGAAGTCAAACTCGGCATCATTCCCGGCGGCGGCGGCACCCAGCGCCTGCCGCGCGCCATCGGCGCCAAGCCGGCGCTCGACCTGATCGTCAGCGGCGACACGATCGGCGCCCAAGCGGCGCTCGAAGCCGGCTTGGTCGACGCGCTCGCGACGCGCGACGATCTGCGCGCGACGGCGGTGGCCCTGGCCCGGCGCATCGTCGCCGAGAAACGGCCGCCGAAACGGCTGCGCGACCGCGCGGTGCCGCCGGTGCCGGCGGAGCTGTTCACCCGCGCGCGCAGCGACGCGGCGCGCCGCTATCGCGGCTTCGAGGCGCCGCTCAAGGCCGTCGACGCGGTGGCGGCGTCGATGACGTGCTTTGACGACGGGCTCAAGCGCGAGCAGGCGATCTTCGCCGAGCTGCTGCGCGGTCCACAGTTCGGCACATTGCGCCACGTCTTCTTTGCCGAGCGCGAGGCGGCGAAGATCTCCGACCTGCCAACCGACCTGCCGCCGCGCGAGATCGCGCAAGCCGCAATCGTCGGCGCCGGCACGATGGGCGGCGGCATCGCGCTGTGCTTCGCCGACGCCGGCATTCCGGTGACGCTAATCGACAGCGACCGTGCCGCGCTCGAGCGCGGGCTCGCGGCGCTACGCCGCAATTTCGAATCGAGCGCGCGACGGCGCAACCTGCCGGCGGCCGAACTCGACAAGCGCCTCGGCCTGATCAAGCCGTCGTTGCGGCTGGCCGATGCGGCGTCCGCCGATCTCGTCGTCGAGGCGGTGTTCGAGGATTTGCCCCTGAAGCAGAGCATCTTCGGCAAGCTCGACGAGATCGCCAAGCCGGGGGCGATCCTGGCCACCAACACCTCGTACCAGGACGTCAATCTGATCGCCGCCGCGACCAAGCGGCCGGCGGACGTGCTTGGCCTGCATTTCTTCAGTCCGGCGCATGTGATGCGCCTGGTCGAAGTGGTGCGCGCGAGCGCGACCGCGCCCGCCGTGCTCGCCGCGTCGCTCGCCTTGGTGCGCAAGCTGCGCAAGCTGCCGGTGGTGGTCGGCGCGGCGCCGGGCTTTGTCGGCAATCGCATGCTGTTCGAACGCGCGCGCGAAGCCGACCGGCTGCTGCGCGACGGCGCGCTGCCGCGCGACGTCGACCAGGCGATGGTCGAATTCGGCTTCCCGATGGGACCGTTCGCCGCCACCGATCTCGCCGGGCTCGACATCTCGTGGCGCATGCGCAAGGCGCGCGGCATTTCGTTTCCGGTTGCCGACGCGTTGTGCGAAGCCGGCCGCTTCGGCCAGAAGACCGGCAAAGGCTATTACCGCTACGACGGCGGCAGCCGCGACGGCATGGCCGACGACGAAACCGAACGCATCGTCGCCAGCGTGCGCGAGCGGCTCGGCGTCACGTCGCGGCCGGTCGCCGCTGGCGTCATCGTCGAGCGGCTGATCTATCCGATGGTCAACCAGGCGGCGCGGCTCCTGGAATCCGGTGTTGCCCTCAGGCCAGGCGACATCGACCTGATCTGGATCAACGGCTACGGCTTTCCGGCATGGCGTGGCGGGCCGATGTTCTATGCCGACCAGGTCGGCCTCGCCAACGTGCGCGACCGATTGGCGCACCTGGCGCGCGAACTCGGCGAGAAGGCACTGGCGCCGGCGCCGCTGATCGAGCGGCGCGTCAAAGAAGGCCGCGGCTTCTATTCCTAGCGCCACCCGCGGCAGCAAAAAAAATTTGGGAGCGTCAGAGGCGTGTCAGTTGCACGCGATAGCGTGGACACGTCGAAAAAAGGAGAATGTCCATGCACCCGTTCCTCTCGAAGGCGCTCGTCGTCCTGACGCTCTGGTCCGGCACCGGCTTGGCGGTGACCTCTGCACAGATTTCCGAAGCCGCCGAGCAGCGCTCCCTGAGCTGCATCGCCGCCGATGCATCGGCGCCGGTGGCGAGCACGTGCCAGTCCTATGCCGAGGTCGTCACCGCCGCCTTGGCCGCGAGCTGATCGCGAAGCCTACGGCCGCAGCGTCCCGGCCGTGTTTTAGGTAGCAGTCGGACGCGCATTGCCGGTGAGCGGCGCTGGGACGGCGCCGCTCACTTTTTTTATTTTATATACGCCACGCGCCAGAGCGTGCCCGAGCCGTCGTCGCTGAAGATCAACGCGCCATCGCGCGCCACAGTGACGCCGACCGGCCGGCCCCAGACCGTGCCGTTCGGCAACAGGAACCCGGTGACGAAATCGTCATACTCGCCGGTTGGTGCGCCGTCCTTCATCCGCACACGCACGACCTTGTAGCCGGTACGGACGCTTCGGTTCCATGAGCCGTGCAGCGCGACAAAGACGTCGCCTTTGTATTCCGGCGGGAATTGCGCGCCCTCATAAACCACGAGGCCGAGCGGCGCCGAGTGCGGCTGGATCAGCAGGTCGGGCGTCAACACCGCGTGCGCCAGCTCCGGGTGTTCGCCGCGATGATGCGGATCGGCATGAGCGCCGATGTAGTACCACGGCCAACCATAGAAGCCGCCGGGCTGAACGCGCGTCAGATAGTCGGGCGGCAGATCGTCGCCGAGCCCGTCGCGCTCGTTGACCACGGCGAGCAAGGCGTCGCCGTCGAAGCGGATGTCGACGGCGTTGCGCAGGCCCGAGGCGTAGATGGTTTTGTGGCCGCCATCGGGATCGAATTCGAGGATGTCGGCGCGGTCGGCCTCGAGCGCCATGCCGGCTTCGGCGTCGTTGCTGGCCGAGCCGACGCTGACCAGCAGGTGCTTGCCGTCGGGCGTGAAGGCGAGCGAGCGCGTCCAGTGGCCACCAGCCGGCAGATTGCGGATTACGGTCTCCGGCGGGCCGCTCGCACGCAGGTCGCCGTTGCGATAAGGAAACCGCACCACCGATTCCTCGTTGGCGACATAGACCCAGCGCGGATCGGGGCCGGGCGGATAGAAGGCGATGCCGAACGGTCGGTTGAGATCGGCAGCAAAGATTTCGTGCTGTCCCGCCTGCGGCGCGCCAGTAGGCGCACGCACGACCGTGACGCGACCGGCGGCGCTTTCGGCGACAAAGATATCGCCGTTGGGCGCGGTGGTGAGCAGCCGCGGCCGCGTCAGGCCGCCGAGGAACTCGCTGACGCTGAAGCCTGGTGGCGCGGCAAGCACGGCATCGGCCGGCCGCGCGACAATGCGCGGCGGATTGGCTGCCGGCGGCGTCGCATAAGGCGGCGGCAGGTCGGCGGAAATACGGTGCGCGGTACTGGGCCGGTCCGCCTGCGCCCACGCCGAGCTGCCGAACACGGTAGCGGCAAGAAGCGCGAGCGTGAACTTGGCCAGCGTCAAATCTTGAACGCCTCAAAGGTCTCGGGCGCGAACAGCTCCTCAGGCGTCAGGCGCCGCTGCGACAGCCCTTGCTCGTGGTGGTAGCGCAGAAAAGTGTCGAGCGTATGGCGGTTGGCGGCGAGCCCGTAAGGCCACCATGCCGCGCCCATGACGCGCTTGGTTTCCTCGAGGTGCGCGCTTTGCCACGGCAGCATGGTCTTCTGTGACGCGATCATCTCGAGATCGGCGTAGCAGCGCCGCTGCGCTTCGACGAACGCCTTCATCAACGACACCGCGATCCAGCGATTGGCTTCATAGAGATCGCGGCGCAGCGCGACGACGTGCATGATCGGGAAGATCTTGGTCTTGCGGAAATAGGCCTGCTC
>JAGXBG010000033.1 GCA_018971215.1 Alphaproteobacteria bacterium | reverse complement strand
GGCATCGACATCGTGCGTCGCGCGATCCAGATGCCGGCCCGGCTCATCGCCGAGAACGCCGGCCAGGACGGTGCCGTCGTCGTCGGCAAGCTGAACGACAAGGACGACGCCAACTGGGGCTTCAACGCCCAGACCGGCGAGTATGTCGACATGGTCAAGGCCGGCGTCGTCGACCCGACCAAGGTCGTTCGCCTGGCGCTGCAGGATGCGGCGTCGGTCGCCGGCTTGCTCGTCACCACCGAAGCGATGGTGGCCGAGAAGCCGGAGAAGAAGGCGCCCGCGATGGGCGGCCACGACCACGGCGGCGGCATGGGCGGAATGGACGGGATGTACTAACTCTAGCCCGCGAAGCACAGCCGAAGGCCACACACGGCCTTCGGCGTCGTGCGAAGCTAATCAAAGGGCCGCGGAGCAATCCGCGGCCCTTTTTGTTTACGCGACCGCTTAATCCTCGTCCGGTAGTTCCCCCTCGACTTGCGGATCGAGCTCGAGTGCATGTGCCATATCGGCGTTGGCGCCGTTCGCGTCGCCCAGCCGCCCCTTCGCGCGGCTGCGCCACGCCCAGTCGGCCGCTTCGCTGGGATTGAGCTTGATCGCCGCGTCGAAATCCGCCACGGCGTGTTTGTAATCGTGCGACTGGTAATATTGGATGCCGCGGCCGGCGAAGGCGTCGTCGCGCGTCGGATCGCGCTTGATCGCCGCTGTGTAATCGGCGATCGCTTTTTCCGGCATGCTGCGATCGGCGTAGTCATCGCCGCGGTTTACATAGGCATCCGCCAGCCTTTTGGGCGCCATCGGCCGCCCCCATTCGATGATGGCGGTACAGGCCTTCATGCTCTCATCGCTATTGTCGTTTGAACACCATCTTTGGAGCTGAAAAAGACTCTGGGCCTGCGCGCTGCCTACGACGACCAGCATCGCGACCGCGACACCGACAAAAACGCTTATCCCCCGCATCAAAACCCCCGGTTCCTGACGGACAGCGCGTGAACTTTGCACGTCCGCCGCGTCGCACGCAATCTACGGCGTCTGCGCCGCCGTCTTGAGGAATTCCGCCGTCGCCGCGATCGTGTCCTTGAGACCGAGGCGCGCCACCGCGACGCCTTCGGGAAACGCACCCAGCAGCCGCGACGGCATCGCCCGGTCGAGTAGCACGAAGACGCCGTGATCGGTGGACCGGCGTACCAGCCGTCCGAACGCCTGCTTAAGACGGAGCCGCGTGATCGCGTCGTCGTAGGCAGCGCCGCCGAACTGCGCCTTGCGCGCGCGGTGCAGGATGTCGGGCCGCGACCACGGCACGCGGTCGAAGACGATGAGCCGCAACGACCGTCCGGGCACGTCAACCCCGTCGCGCACCGCATCGGTGCCGAGCAGCGACGAATCCTCCTCGGCGCGGAAGATGTCGACCAGCGTCGCCGTGTCCATGGCGTCGACGTGCTGCGCCAACAGGGCGAGACCAGCGGCTTCCAAAGGCGCGGCGACGCGCTTATGCACCGCCCGAAGGCGCTGGATCGCGGTGAACAGGCCCAAGGCGCCGCCGCCCGAAGCAACGATCAGCTCGCGATAGGCGGCGGCGATCTGGTCGACATCGTTGCGGTTGATGTCGTTGACGATGAAGACTCGCGTTTGCGCCGGATAATCGAACGGCGATTTGACGCGCGCGCGCATCGCCGGCGCCTTGAGATGCCGCGCGCCGGTGCGCGCCTCGGCGCTGAGCCAATCCATTTCGGTGTCGCCGCTGCCGTCGGTCAGCGTCGCCGACGTCACCAGCACGCCATGCGCCGGTTCGACGACGAACTCGGTGAACGGCCGGGTCGGATCGACGAAGTGCCGGTGCATGCCGATGTCGACCGCATGACCGTCGGCGCGTTCGACCGCGAGCCAGTCGACGAACTCGCTGGGCGGTTCGCGCTCCAGCTCTTCGAGCATGCGCCGCCAACCGCCGAGTTCGAGCATGGCGCGGCGCTCGAGGCCGCGCACCGCCGCCTCGATCCGCATGCGCACGGCGGTGTCGAGCTTGGCTGCCTCGTCGGCAAGCTTGGCGCGCAACCGCTGTGCCAGCGCCTTGAGCGGCGTCTCGATGCGTTTCAATTCGCTCGCCAACTCGCGCGCGGCTTCAATCAAGCCGGGGATCGGCGGCCGCGGCTCGGTCTCGAGGCTGTAGCCCTGGTCGGCGTCACCGGTCCGCGCCAGCACTTGATCGCGCGCCAGCGCCAGGAAGCGCTCGCAAACGCGTTGCGCGCGGCCGTCGGCGATGCGCTTGAGCCAGCCTTCGGCCGGCAGCGTGTTGCGTGCGGCGTCGATGGCCTGATCGAGCGCCTCCTGGCCGGTGGCGTCGTTGGCCAGCAGGTCATCGAGCCGCCGCTTCAGGCCGCGCGCGCGGCTGCGCCGTCCGTCCTCGGCGCCCAGGATCCAGCGCCGCAGCTCGGCGGCTTCGCGGCCGGTGAGCCCCAGCGAGAAAGCGCCGTCGGCGGCGTCGAAGACGTGATGGCCTTCGTCGAAGACGTAGCGCCGCGGCAGATTGTCATCGTCGAGGCCGCCGAGCGCCGCCTGGATCATCACCAGGGCGTGGTTGGCGACAACGATGCGCGCGCGCCGCGCGCGCCGCACGCTCTTCTCGATGAAGCAGCGGTGATAATGCGAACAGCCGCTGTGCACGCATTCGCCGCGCCGGTCGGTGAGGCCGACGGTCGCAACGCGGCCGACCAGTTCGGGTAGCCAACCGGGCAGATCGCCGCCGACCATGTCGCCGTCGCGCGTCGCTGCCACCCAGCGCGCCACCAGTCCGGCTGCCGCCGCGTCCTGTGGCCGCATCGCCAGGCCGCCAACGCTGTCCTCGAAATTGAGCAGACAAAGATAATTTTCGCGGCCCTTGCGTACGACGACGCGCCGCGCCTTCACCACCGGATCGGGATAGAGCCGGTCGAGCTCCGCGGCGATCTGGTGCTGAAGGTTGCGGGTGAAGGTCGAGATCCATACCGCGCCAGCGTTTTTCTCGGCCCAGACGCTGGCCGGCGCGATATAGCCCAGGGTCTTGCCGACGCCGGTGCCGGCTTCGGCGAGCAGGACGCGCGGCGCTTCGGCGTCGTCGCGCGGCGCGAAGGCATAGGCGCAGGCGCCGGCATAATCCGCCTGCTGCGGCCGCGGCTCGGCCCGCTCGCCGACCAGTTCGGCCAGCCGCAGCCGCGCCTCGTCCTCGCCGACCGGAATGTTGCCGGGCGGCGGCTCGGGCGCGTGCTCGGCCCATTCGCCGAGTCGATTCCAGGCGGCAAGGCCGGCAGGCGGCGACGTATCGGCGGTCGCGGTGGGCGGGAGCGCCGCCAGCACCGCTTCGGCCCAGGGCCAGCCGCCTTTGCCCATTGCCTCGGCAATCGCGCGCGCGTCGCCGTCGCCGGATTGCATTTGCAGCTCGTCCAGCAAACCACGAACGCTGGCACGCAACGCCTCGGCCGTGCCCGCCAGGTCGCCGCCGGCGGGCACGTCGAGATCAAGTGCGGCAGCGATGCCGCGCGGCGTCGGCACGCAGAAGCGCGCCGGCCGCACGAAAGCGAACAGTTCGAGCAGGTCAAAGCAGGGAAACGGCGTCACGCCGAGTCGCCGCGCCGTCGCGCGCGCATGGCAGACGAAGGGCGGCGCAGACCGCGCGCGCCGCGCCGCTTCGGCCAGCGGCAGCAACGCGATCTCGCCTTCCGGCGACAGCCACGCCGCCTGGGTCACACCGGCAACCAGCGACGCGGCCTTGGGCAAGCGAACGGGACCGGCAACGCCGCCATCGGCACTCATGCACGGAGCATAAAGCCGCAGCTGCGGAGTCGGTATTCCAATTTGCCGCGGCCGCCGTTAGCGTGCGCGCCAATGCTCGCCTTGACCGACCTCGCGCTTCCGGTATTGCGCGCGCTGCCGCCCGAGGCGGCACACCGCGCGAGTCTGTGGGCGCTCAAGACCCTGCCGCGCCGCGCCGCCGCCGCCGATCAGCCGGTGCTGGCGGTGAAGCCGTGGGACCACGTGTTTCCCAATCCGGTCGGTCTGGCCGCCGGCTACGACAAGAACGCCGAGGCGATTGATCCGTTGTTCGGATTCGGCTTCGGCTTTGTCGAAGTCGGCACGGTGACGCCGCTTCCGCAGCCCGGTAATCCCAAGCCGCGCGTGTTCCGGTTGAGCGACGACGGCGCGGCGATCAATCGGCTCGGTTTCAATAGCCAGGGACTCGTCGCGGTGGCCCGGCGACTGGCGGCGCGCGATCGCTCGCGCGGTATTCTCGGCGTCAATATCGGCCGCAACAAGGACACGGACGATCCGATTGCCGATTACGAAGCCGGTGTCACCGCACTCGCGCCCTATGCCGACTATCTCGCGGTCAACGTCTCGTCGCCCAACACGCCGGGCCTGCGCGACATGCAGCGCAAGACAGTTCTGCCCGAGTTCATCGCCCGCTTGCAGCTGGCACGCGCCAAGGCGACGCCGCGCCGGCCGCCGCCCCTCTTGCTGAAGATTGCGCCCGATCTCGAACCGCAGGCACGCAACGAGATCGCCGAGGTGGCGCTGTTCTCCGGCCTCGACGGGCTGATCATCTCGAACAGCACGGTGGCGCGGCCGGCGTCGCTCAAAAGCGCGCGGGCGTGCGAAACCGGCGGCCTGACGGGCAAGCCGCTGTTCGCACCGTCGACCGCGCTGTTGTCCGAGATGTACCGCCTCACCGGCGGCCGCCTGCCGCTGGTCGGCGTCGGCGGCATCGCTTCGGGCGCCGATGCCTATGCCAAGATCCGCGCTGGCGCGACCGTGGTGCAGCTCTATACCGCGCTGGTCTATCAAGGTCCGGGGCTGGTCGCGCGCATCAAGACCGATCTCGCGCGCCTATTGCGACGCGACGGTTTTGTCTCGGTTGGCGAAGCGGTCGGCACGGCGTTGCAATGAGCGTGCACATCCTGCACGGCATCCGCGAGATCGCCGCCGATTACGACGGCTTCCTGCTCGATCTGTGGGGCGTGCTGCACGACGGCAGTCAGCCGTTTCCCGAGGTGCTCGACGCCCTGCGCCGCCTTAAGGCCGCGGACAAGAAGTTGGTCATCCTCTCGAACGCGCCGCGCCGCGCCACCATGGTCGCCGAGCGCCTGGTCGAAATCGGCATCCCGATGAATCTCTACGACGCCGTGCATTCCTCGGGCGAAGAAGCCTGGCTTCATTTGAAGCACCGCGACGATCCGTTCTTCCGCGCGCTCGGCCGCCACTGCTACTTCATCGGGCCGCGGCGCGATGATCCGCTGCTGCAGGGCTTGGATTACCAGCGGGTCGCCGACGTGGCGCAGGCCGATTTCTTCCTCGCCGTCGGACCGGACAACTGGGAGGAGGATTTGAGCGCCTTCACGCCCGTGCTCGACGCTGGCTTGGCGCGCGGACTGCCGATGGTGTGCGCCAACGCCGACCTGGTGGTCGTCCACCAGGGCCGGCGCAGCATCTGCGCCGGCGCCATGGCCGAATACTACGAACGGCAAGGCGGCGCCGTGCGCTGGCACGGCAAGCCTTATCGCTCGGTCTACGATTTCTGCTTCGCGCGCTTCGCCGAGTTCGGCGTGACGGACCGGCGGCGGATCGTCGCCTTCGGCGACAGCTTCCGCACCGACATCGCCGGCGCCGCGGGCGTCGGCATCGCCAGCGTGCTCACCGCCAGCGGCATCCACGCCGACGAAATCGGCCTGACGCACGCGACGCCGCTCGACCCGCACCGGATCGCCACGCTCGCGGCCGCAAGCGATGCGCTGCCGACCGCGGCAATGGGCGAATTCTGCTGGTGATCCGTCAGTGCGCCGCGTGATCGGCGCGATGCAGGATAGCGCCGTCGACGCCGGTCTCGTAAGCGAGGCCGGCGGGTGTCACCGCCGCGGCGTCGGGAAAGAACGACTTGATCAGGCCCTTGCGCTCGAGCGCGACCCAGACCGCCGGATTGTGCAGGCCAGTGGCGTCGCGCGTCATCACCACGGCGTCGCCGAGATGGAAATGGTCGCCGTGGATCGGCGGCAGATTGCCGACCAGCAGCGCGCCGTCGTCGCCAGCCGGCCGTGCCTGGCCGGGGACGCGTGCGAGCGCCTGCAGCAATACCAGCGTGCGGAGCTGCAACGGATTGAGATTGAGCGGATTCTTCTTCGGTGCCATGGCGGCGATCTTAGCCGCCGCATGGTGCTGCGGGAAGGACTGGAGCCACGTGGCTAGCCGAAAAACGCCCGCGCCAGAAAGGTCAGGCCAGTGGCGACGTAGATCACGACGATCAGCTGCTGGAAGCGGCGTTCGCTGATCTGCACGCGGACGAAGCGGCCGACCCACATGCCGATCGCAGTCGGGATCAACATCAGGAACGAGACGCCGATCTCGGGCAACGTTGCGACCTGGTTGGCGTAGATTCCCAGCAACATGCCGACGCCGGCAACCGTGTACATCAGCGAGATCGTCGGAATGAATTCGTCCTTCGTCAGGCGCATGCCGAAGACGTAGAGCATGATCGGCGGCCCGTAGAAGGTCGAGATGCCGCCGAGCAGGCCGCTGCCGATGCCGATGAGCGGATTGGCCCAGCGTTCGTGGGCGCGCGTCACCCGGATATGCGGGCTGAAATGCAGAAAGAGCGGCACCGAGATGACGGCGATGCCGATGATGGTGTCGAGGACGCGTTCCGGCAGCACGACGAGCAGCCGCGTGCCGGCGATGATCGCGAGGAACAAAGGCACCAGCAGCGTCCAGAACCGCCGGACCGAGTGCAGAAACCGGCCGCCCTGGAAGCTCTGCACGAAGTTCGACGCGACGATCGGCACCGTCGTCACCGTCACCGCGGTATTCAAATTGACCAGGACCGTCAGGATCGGCACGGCGACCAGCGGCAGGCCGATGCCGGCCACGCCTTTGACCGTGCTGCCGGCAAGCAGCCCGAAAGCGCAAAGGAAAATGACGAACGGCGGCACCGGGTCGCCCGTTTACGTTGTTTGGGCCGGACGGCTCAGCGCTGGAGCCGGATCACGTAATCGCGGAAGGCCGCCAGGAACTTGATCAGCTCCTCGCGCACGCCCGCATCGATCAATTTGAGATTGGCGTCGAACTTCTTCGCCGCGTCGCCGATATAGACCTGCGGCTGGTTCATGCAGAAGCAGTTGAGCGACACGCACATATGGCGCAGATGGTACTGCGCGCGCACGCCGCCGACCGGCGACACCGACGCGCTGATGATCGCGGTCGCCTTGCCGACATAAGGCGGATCGGGAATTCGCGAACCCCAGTCGATCGCGTTCTTGAGCGGCGCCGACACCGAATAGTTGAACTCCGGCGTCGCGAACAGCACGCCGTCGGCGGCGCGGATGGTCTCGCGATAGGCGTGCACCGCCGGCGGATAACCTTCGACGCGAATGTCGTCGTTGTAGAGCGGCAAAGTGCCGAGCTCGACGATCTCGATCGTCATGCCCGCAGGCGCGAGCTCGACCGCCGCTTTGAGCGCGGCGCGGTTGAACGAACCTTTTCGCAGGCTGCCGGCGATGCCAGCAATCTTCAACTGTGGCGCGGTGGTCATTTTCACCCCCGAAGCGAGCCGATTCCTTAACGAGGCGGCGGCGCGCCGGGCAAGCAATTTCGCCCGGCGCGGCCTCAAACCAGCCATGCCGTGGGCAAGCGGTCCTCACACCACGCCGGCAACGCCAAGTGCGGCCGCGACCGCGAAGGCCCACAGCGGATTGATCCGCGTCCAATAGGCGACCGCCGCCGTCGCCGCCGTCAGCACGAAGGTGATCGCGTCGTGATCGGCGTCGCGCGCCAAAAGGAAGGCGGACGAAGCGACGAAACCGACGGTGACCGGCGCCAGGCCGTTCTGGATTGTCATGCACCACGGCTGGTACTTGAATTTGTCCCAGACGCGGAACACCGCGAAGGTCACCGCCCAACTCGGTCCCATCATCGCCGCCGTCGCTACGATCGCACCCAGCACGCCCGCGACCTGCCAGCCGACCAGCGTCACCACCATGACGTTCGGTCCCGGCGCGGCCTGGGCGATGGCGAAGAGCGCGGCGAATTGCGTGCCGGTCATCCAGTGCTGCACTTCCACAGCCTGGCGCTGCATTTCCGGAATGACCGCGTTGGCGCCGCCGAACGCCATCAGCGACAGGATCAGGAAATTGACCGCCAGCGCGGTCAGAACGCCTGAGCCTTTCATGTGCGTCGCCACCAGCTGATGCCGATGCTGACCGGCGCCGCCGTCAGCAGCACCCACGGCAACGGAAAACGCAGCAACGCGACCGTGACGAAGACCGCGACGATGACCGGCGCCGCTTCCACCGGCCGGCGGCGTAGCAGCGGCGTCGCGATCTTGCCGGCCATCGCCAGGATCATGCCCGACGCCGCAGCCGAAACCGCCAGCAGCCCACCGCCGACTTCGGGCAGATTGCCATAACGGCTGTAAAGCGCGCCGAGAACGATGACGACAATGCACGGCAGGCCGAGGATGCCGAGGAATGCGGCGATCGATCCCGGTAGGCCGCGGAAACGCGCACCGACTGCAATCGACAGATTGACGATGTTGGGACCCGGCAGGAACTGGCAGAGCGCGAGCGTATCGAGGAACTCGCGCTCGGCGAGCCAGCGGCGATCGTCGACCAGCTTGCGCCGCGCCCACGGCAGCACGCCGCCGAACGCCACCGCCGAGATCAGCATGAAATGCAGAAAAAGGTCCCACAGGCCGGGATCTTGCGCCGCGGCGGATTCGGACGGCTGAACTTCGGCGGTCATGCGGCGCCGTCAGTTGCCGCCGGACGTGGCGGTGGCTGCCGGCATCGGTGCGTGCAACTGCTCGCGCAGATCCTGCGCCACCAGCGCCTCGTCGAGCCGCCCGTCGCGATCGTAAATGTCGTTGCG
Source organism: Alphaproteobacteria bacterium (assembly GCA_018971215.1). Lineage (GTDB taxonomy): Bacteria > Pseudomonadota > Alphaproteobacteria > ATCC43930 > CGMCC-115725 > REEB95. The sequence continues at coordinate 10,854 of JAGXBG010000033.1, read as the reverse complement.
GAATTCGACCGTGCCGTCGGCGTCGACATACGCGGTCTCGTAGAGCACATAGACCGGAATCGGCTTAAGCAGCGGCACCGTCCGCGTCTTGCCGGTGGCGATCGCCGCGTCGATCGTGTCCAGCGTCCAGGCGTCGTCGTCGGCCAGAACGCGGCGCGCGAGCTCACGCGGATTGTCCAGCCGGATGCAGCCGTGGCTCAACGCACGACGCGAACGGTCCATCAAATCCTGGCGCGGCGTGTCGTGCAGATAGACGTCGAAGCGATTGGGCAGCTCGAACTTGATCTTGCCGAGCGCGTTCTGCGGGCCCGGCCGCTGGATGAGCTGCTTGCCGCCCGGCACGTCGATATAGGTGTAGTCGTGCCGCTTCAGGTAGTCCGGATCATTGAGCAATGCCGGGCGGATCTCGTTGACGATGATCGAGCTCGGCACGACCCACGGCGGATTGAACGTCACCGCAGTCATCCGCGTTTGCAGCGCCGGCGTCGGATGCTCCAAGGCACCGACCACGGCGCGCATCGTCAGGCTCGCCGCGCCGTCCTGATAGAGCACGACATGCGAGCCCGGCACGTTGACCTCGATGCGGGTCGGCGGTGGATTGCGCGGCATGGCGCGGCGGCGCTCGAGATTGAGCCGGATGGTGCGCAGCCGCGCGCCGGGCGCGATGTTGAGCGCGGTCAGCGTCGCAAATGCGACCACGCCGGTTGCCGGCAAGCCGCGCGCGGCCTGGAAGCGGCCGACGACAGCCGACAAATCGGCATCGAAGTCCGGACTGTCGCCCGGCGGCATCAGGCCCTCGGCGGCGAGCCGCTGCCGCAGCTTGACCACGTCCGGACCGCTGGCGCCCTGCTTTAGCGGCAGCTTGAGCCCGATCGGCTTCCAGGCTGTGTGCTGGGCGAAATCGCGATAGCGCAGATAGGCTTGGCGCAGATGGTCATATGCGGCGTCTTGCGGTGCCAGCGCGGCGAGCGTCGGTGCCACGCCGTGCGCCAGCGCGCGCGCCAATACGGCGCTCGGATCGACAGCGGGTTGCGCCATCGACCAGTCGCTGTCGACGTCCGCCATGACAACGACGCCGCGCCCCAGCGCCAATGCATAACGCACGAATGCGTCGGTCAGCAGCAATTCGGTCGCCGCCGGATCGGCTTGCGGCACGGCGAAGGCGCCGGGATCGAGACCGTGCGACGGCGCCTCGGCCAACGCCGCGATCAGCGCGGCGCGGCGTTTGGTGGTCCAGATCGGCCGATCGTCGCGCGCGGCGTAAATCCGCTGCAGCGCTTCGGTGTCGATTGGGCGGCCGGCCAGTTCGATCGTGTTGCCGCGCTGGAGCAGCGCCGTGATTGCCGCCGGATCGGCATCGGCGTGCGCCGGGCCGATCCACATCAGCGATCCGGCGACAAACAGAACCGGCAATCGAATCGGGAGAAACCGCATCGGCGGCGGGCACCTTTCGCCGGCCATCTTCGGCGAACCGCCGCAGCGGGACAACAGCGCGAAACCCGCCAATCCCTAGGCTTGCGCTGCAAGAGCCGGGCTTTGCGCGCGTTTCGCCTCGTAGGCTTCGAGATTGGTCAAGGCGGTGCGCAGGATCGGCGTATCGACCCGCCGCGCCGTGGCGCGGCGCACCAGGTCGCCGATGACATGATCGCCCTCCGTCGGACCGCCCTTGAGCATGTCGCGCATCATCGACGCCGAAAAGCCGGAGCCGCGCTGGGTCAAAGCGCCGCGCGCGCCTTCGTAGGCGGCCGACGTCGGCGCAAAGCCTTCGGCCTTCGCCACGGCAGCACATTCGGCGAGCGCGGCGAGCATGAACGCCTCGCCCGAAGGCGCCGCCATGATCTCGCCGACGGTCGCGCGCGTCAGCGTCGTGGTCGTCGCCAACGCCGCCAGCAGGACGAACTTGTCCCACATCGCCTGCCGGATCGTCCGGCTCGCGTCGAAATCGAGCTTGGTGCGCGCAAGGATGTCTGCGAAGGCCTGCACGCGCGCGCTTGGCTGTCCGTCGAGTTCGCCGAAGACCAGCGACTGCATGCGGCCCATGTGCTGCACGACGCCGTTGGCGTCGAGCGTCGCGCCGATATAGCAAGCGCCGCCGAGCACGCGCCGGGCGCCGAAACGCGCGCTCAGCGCATCGAGATGGGCCATGCCGTTGAGCAGCGGCACGATCGCGCTGTCCGGTCCCATCGCCGGCGCGATCGACTCCATCGCGCTGTCGAGATCGTAGGCTTTGGACGACAGCAGCACGATGTCGAACGGCGTCATTTTTTCGCCGGCCGCGATCGTCTTGACCGCGAGCTTGAGGTCGCCGACGGCGCTTATGACCAGCAGGCCGTCGCGGGCGAGCGCAGCGCGGCGCCTGTCGCGCACCAGGAACGTGACGTCGGCGCCGCCCTCGACCATGCGGCCGCCGAAATAACCGCCGACGGCGCCCGCACCCAAAACCAGAATGCGCATGTTTTGCTCTTGCCTTGCGACGCGCATGCTAGCCTTCGGCCGTCGCCTTGCGAAGGGAACGAGGTATGCAATTTGTTTCGGCCAAGGGCGCGCAATTGCCGGCACTCGGCGTCGGCACCTGGGCGCTTTCCGGCCGCAGCTGTTACGACGCCGTACGCACCGCGCTCGCCATCGGCTATCGCCACATCGACACCGCCGAGCTTTACGACAACGAAGCCGAGGTCGGCGCGGCGATCCACGATTCCGGCGTGAAGCGCGCCGAAATCTTCGTCACCACGAAGGTGCCGATGGGCGAGCTGCGCGCGCCGCAGATCCGCCGCAACGTCGAGCAGAGCCTCAAGCGTCTCGGCAGCGACTACGTCGACCTTCTGCTGATCCATTGGCCGAGCCGCCGCGAACCGCTGGCTGAAACGCTGGGCGCCTTCGCCGAAGCGCGCGCCAAGGGCCAGACGCGTTTCATCGGCGTGAGCAATTTCACCGTCGCGCTGCTGCGCGAGGCGATCGAAGTCCATCGCGCCGACATCGTCTGCAACCAGGTCGAATATCATCCCTATCTTTCGCAGCGGCCGGTGCTGGCGGCGCTGGCCCGGTATGGACTGTTTCTGACCGCCTATTCGCCGCTTGGCCGCGGTCGTGTCGCCGGCGACCGCGATCTCGTCCGCATCGGCCAGGCCTATGGCAAGACGCCAAGCCAGGTGGCGCTGCGCTGGCTGCTCGACCAGCCCAACGTCGCGGCGATTCCGAAATCGTCGAGCCGCGCGCATCTGGCCGCCAACTTCGCGATCTTCGACTTCGCGCTGTCGGCAGCGGACCACGCCGTCCTCGATGCCAAGCGCGGCAAGACGCGGCTGGTCGATCCGGTGGGGTGGGCGCCGGCGTGGGATCCGGCCTAACAGGCCGGATTCGCGGCCAATCTGGGCAATTTACATCGTACCGGCAGTGTGCACACTGTGCGGCGGCCCGGCGACTTCGCCCGGGTGCCGGGTGCAGGAATCACGCCATGAGCTGCTGCAATTCCGACCAGACCGCCTGGAACGGCAAGGATTTTCACCGGCGTACGGTGCTCAAAGGCGCGGCGGCGCTCGCCGGCACGCTCGCCGCATCGCGCGCCCGCGCCGCCGGCAAGCGCATCCGGCTGGCGTTCTGCAGTCAACTACTCTGCATCATCCCCTATGAAGTGGCGCGCGCACACGGTTATTACGGAAAAGAAGGCCTCGACGTTGAGCTGGTCTACGCGCGCGGCGGCGGCGCGGCGATGCAGGCGCTGGTCGGCGGCGCGGTCGATTACGGTGCCACGGCGCTCGACGTGGCGCTGACCGCGTATTCGAAAGGCGCGCCGATCCGCCGCTTCATCTCGACCGGCAAGCTGCCGCTGTTCGCGCTCGCAGTCGCGCCCAAAGAGGCGAAGACCATCACTTCGATCAAGGCGCTCGAAGGCCACACCGTCGGCATCTCGGGCCTCGGCAATGCCGATCACGCGCTGTGTCTCTTTCTGCTCCACCAGGCCGGCGCCGATGCGTCGCGCGTCCAGTTCGCGACCATGGGTCCGAACCTGCTCGAAGCCTTGCGCCTCGGCCAAGTCGATGCCGGCATGGTGCAGGAGCCGGCGCTGACGCTGATCATGAAAGCCGGCGGCCGCGTGCTGGTCAACGCGATGCAGACCGCCGACGCGCACAAATATCTCGGCGGCAATTACGAGTTCATGGGCGTTGCGGTGCGCGCCGCCGAGATGCCGTCGCGCATGGACGAGATGAAGGCGCTGGCGCGGGCTCTGTCCGGTGCGCTCCAGGCGGTGCAGACGCTTTCGCCCGACGATCTCGTCAAATCGCTGCCGCCGGAAATGACCACCGGCGCCGACACCGGCGCGATGCGCGACATCCTCGCCAAGTACCGCGCATCGCTCTATCCGACCACCGTCAAGCTCGACCTTGCCGCCGCCAACCGCGTCGCCCAGTCGCTCGAAATCGCCGGACTGCTGCCGCACGACGCGAAGACCTCGGGGCTGTACGACACCGCCATCGCCGGCTGAGCCACGCCGCATGCTGCGTGTCGATTCGCTCGCGCTCGCCTACGGCGCGACGCCCGTCCTCGAAGGCGCCAGCCTCGAGGTGCCGAGCGGAAAATTCGTCAGCCTGGTCGGACCGTCGGGCTCGGGCAAAAGCAGCCTGCTACGCGCCGTCATTGGCCTGCAGCAGCCGCTGGCTGGCGTCATCGAGACCGACATCGGCGCCGGCGACATCGGCATGCTGTTCCAGGACGACGCGCTGCTGCCCTGGCGCACCGCCGAGCAGAACGTCGCGCTCGGCCTCAAGCTCAAGGGCGTCGCCGCCGGCACCGCGATCGCCAGCGCCCGGCAATGGATCACGCGGCTCGGGCTTTACGGTCTCAGCGAACGTTTCCCGCGCGAGCTTTCGGGCGGGCAGCGCAAGCGCGTGGCGTTGGCGCAGGTGCTGGCGCGTGAGCCGCAGCTCATCCTGATGGACGAGCCCTTCGCGTCGCTCGACGCCATCGTGCGCGCGCGGGTGACGCAGGATCTTGTCCGCCTCGTCGAACTGCGCGGCATTTCGGTGCTGCTGGTGACGCACGACCTCGAAGAGGCGCTGGCGCTGTCCGACGTCGTATATCTGCTGTCGCACGGGCCGCGGGCGCGGATTTCCGGCCGTTACGAGGTGAACCTGCCGCGGCCGCGCGACGTGATCAAAGCGCGCAGCCATCCCGATTTCGCGCCGCTGCTGCAACGGCTGTGGAACGACCTGTCGCGCGAGGTCGGCGAGCGCGCGGCATGAATCCGAACACCGCCTGGCTGCGCAAGACCGTCGCGCTCGTCATCCTGATCGGCGTGTGGGAGGCGTGCGCCGATCTCGGCTACTTCGATCCGCTCTATATGCCGGCGCCGTCCAAGGTGGCGGTGGCCCTGTTCCAGCTATTCGCGCAAGGCACGATCTGGCCGCACCTGATCGCCACCTTCAGCGCCGCGCTCGGCGGCCTGGTCGTCGGCCTGGTCGTCGGCACCGTGCTCGGCGCGGTTGCGGCGCTGACGCCGTTAGTCGGCGAACTGTTGGCGCCGGTGATGATTTCGCTCAACGCCGTGCCGCGCGTCGTGCTGGCGCCGCTGTTCGTCATCTGGTTCGGCATCGGCGTCGGCTCGAAGGTCGCGCTGGCGTTCATCCTGGTCGCGGTGCTGATCTTCTTCACCGTCTTCACTGGCATCCGCGACGTCGACCGCCGGCTGGTCGAGCGCGTGATCACGCTCGGCGGCGGCCGCGGTGCGCTGTTGCGCGAGGTCTATGGCCCATCGGTGATCGCGTGGATTCTCGGCAATCTCAAGGTCGCGGTCGGCTTTGCCTTCACCGGCGCGGTGGTCGGCGAGTTCGTCGCCGCGACCAAGGGCCTCGGCTACCTGCTGTCGTTCGCGCAGAGCAGCTACAACGCCGCGCTGATGCTGGCGCTGGTGGTGCTGATCATGGGCTTCGTGCTGTTGCTCTTCGGCCTGACCGGCTTGCTCGAGCGCCGGCTGCTGCGCTGGCGCGGCTAAGCGTTCTTCTCGGCTTCGAGCTTTTCGATCAACGCCGGCAGGGCGCGCAAATCATAACCTTTGCGTGCGGCGTCGGCGACCAGCGGCAGCGCGCTTTCGCCGTCCAGCAGCGCCCGCGACAAGCCCCACAGTACGTAACAGCGCGTGCCGCTGCGGCAATGGGCGAAGGCGGGACCGTCGCGCAGCATCGCCTTCTGGAACTGCACCACGTCGTTGCGCGTGATGCCGCCGGTGACCACCGGAATAAAATGGTACTTGAGGCCGTGCTTCTTCGCCTCGGCGGCGATCGCCTCGTGATCGGGCTGGCCGGGCTCTTCGCCGTCGGGCCGGTTGTTGATGATCGACGCGAAACCCTGTTTGGCGATCTCGGCGACGTCGGCGAGACTGATCTGGCCCGAAACGGTGAGCTGATCGTTGACTTTGGTGGTACCCGGCATTCAACCTCCCTGCGCCGGCCAGACGCCGGCCATTTCGAGTTCGCGCATCGCCTTGTCGGTGAACTCGGCCTGCGGCGCGTTGCCGCCGATGACGAACATCAGAAGATACTCCTTATTTCGATCGCCCGGCGTCACGCATTCGAAGCGGCGGATGGCGCCCGCCGGGAACGAGATGACGTCATAGGGATCGAGATCGACGTGCTCGACGCCGCCGCCGTCGCTTTCCCAGGAACAGCGCCAGCGGCCGGTCATCGGGATGAAGGTCTCGTTGGTGTCGTGGTTGTGCATCATCGGCCCGTGGCCCGGCTTGGCCTTGCAGAAGCCGAGATTGAAGCCTTCGGATATTGGGATTGCCGACAGGCGCGCCGCATCGTTGCCGACCGGCGAGGTCGCCGCGCCGTTGTCGTCGGTCTCGGGCGGCTGGAAGCCGATGACGTTATAGAGGAAGCGCTCGCAGCCGGGCATCTTGCTGTCGGGCAGGCCGCCGTCGGAGCCTTTGAGGTCCTTGAAGCGCGCCACGCGCTTCATCATCGCGGCGCGCGAGATGCCGAATTTTGGCAGCTTTTCCATCGCCGGCCTCCCGGTCGGGTTCAACCGAGGTTAACACGCCGGCAACCTATCGTGCGAGCGGCCGCGGCTGCCTTGAACGCCGCGCGCCCTTCGGCTTTAATCCGCCCCGTGCGTTTACGCCTTGGGCCGCGGGTGTAGCTCAATGGTAGAGCAGAAGCTTCCCAAGCTTACGACGAGGGTTCGATTCCCTTCACCCGCTCCAGCCCTTAGCCGAATCCGGCGTTAGCGCCGAACCGCCGCCAATTGCTTCTGCCGATCGCGGTCGCGGACCTTCTGCACGGCCGCGAGCGCACGCGGATCGAGACCGGCGCCGGCGTGTTCGTCGAGATGCGCGACGATCGCCTTGCGCATGCGCGGATCCCAATACTTGAAAAGATGGTCGGCGATGCTGTCGACCGCCTTGTCCGTCGGCTGACGGGCGAAGAACTTGCCGATTTGATTGGCCATGTAGACCAGGTTGCTGTCATGCGACATGTTCGGTCGATTCCTGGATGATGCGGTCGCCATTGGTGAAGATCTCGAAGCCGTCGTCGCGCACCACCGCCGCCAAGGTGATGCGCGCGCGTTCAGCAAAGCGCACGGCCAGCGCCGTTGGGGCCGAAACTGCCGCCACAACGGGCACGCCGAGCATCGCCGCCTTCTGAATCAGCTCGACCGAGACGCGGCTGGTGAGCAGCACGGCACCGCTACCGGCGCGGACGTCGTCACGCGCCAGCGCGCCAGCGAGCTTGTCGAGCGCGTTGTGCCGGCCCACGTCCTCGCGCAGCGCGACGATGCCGCGACCCGGCTCCCAGTAGGCGGCGGCATGGACGGCGCGGGTCTGGCGGTTGAGGTGTTGGCCGGCGGGCAGCGCCGTGATCGCGGCGGCAAGCGCTTCGGCCGAAACCCGGAAGTCGGACACCACCTCGCGCGGCGGGCGCATGGCTTCCGCCAAGCTGTCGACGCCGCACAGGCCACAACCGGTCGGACCGGCGAGATAGCGCCGGCGCGCGGTAAACGAATCGGCGCGTTCGTCGGCAAGCCACATGCGCACGTCGATGCCCTCATCGCTCGGCGCGATCTCGATGTCGTGGATGTCGCCGGCGCGGCTGACGATGCCTTCCGACAGGCTGAAGCCGACGCCGAAATCCTCAAGGTCCGCCGGCGTCGCCATCATCACCGCGTGCGTGACGCGGTTGTAGGTCAAGGCGATCGCTGTTTCCTCGGGAATCGCGCGTTCGCCCGGCGCGGCCTCGCCACCGCGCCACGCGATCCGCGGCACCCGTTTGACCGGGCTGAATCCGTCCATGCTCATTCGGCGGCGGTGGCCGGCACCTTGACGGCGATGCGGCGGCTCTTTTCCGCCATGTCGCGGTAGCTTTCCTGCCACTCGGTCGGGCCGTTCGACGGCGAGATCTGGACTGCGGTCACCTTGTATTCGGGACAACTCGTCGCCCAGTCGGCATAGTCGGTGGTCACGACGTTGGCCTGGGTGTTGGGGTGGTGGAACGTGGTGTAGACCACGCCCGGCGCGACGCGCTCAGTGATCTTGGCGCGCACCGTCGTCTCGCCGGAACGGCTGGCGAGCCGCACCCAATCGCCGTCGCGCACGCCGCGTTCCTCGGCGTCGTGCGGATGGATTTCGAGCCGGTCTTCCTCGTGCCAGACGACGTTGTCGGTGCGCCGCGTCTGCGCGCCGACATTGTATTGGCTGAGAATGCGGCCGGTCGTGAGCAGCAGCGGGAACCGCGGCCCGACCTTTTCGTCGGTCGGCACATATTCGGTGACCATGAAATTGCCCTTGCCGCGTACGAAAGTGCCGATGTGCATGATCGGCGTGCCTTCCGGCGCCTTGTCGTTGCACGGCCACTGAACCGAGCCGAGTTCTTCGAGCCGTTTGAACGACACGCCAGCGAAGGTCGGCGTCAGCCGCGCGATCTCGTCCATGATCTCGGACGGATGCGCATAGCTCATGTCGAAGCCCATCGCCTTGGCGATGGCGATGGTGATTTCCCAATCTTCGAAGCCATTCTTCGGCTGCATCACCTTGCGCACCATGCCGATGCGGCGCTCGGCATTGATGAAGGTGCCGTTCTTCTCGAGGAAGGTCGAACCCGGCAGGAAGACGTGCGCGAAGTTCGCGGTCTCGTTGAGGAACAGGTCCTGCACGACGATGCATTCCATCGCCGCCAGGCCGGCGGTGACGTGCTTGGTGTCGGGATCCGACTGGACGATATCCTCGCCCTGAACGTAGAGACCCCGGAAGCTGCCATCGAGCGCGGCGTCGAACATATTGGGAATACGCAGGCCCGGCTCGGGCTCGAGGGTCACGCCCCAGGCCGCCTCGAACAACGCGCGCGTCGCGTCGTCGGAGATGTGGCGATAGCCGGAGAGTTCGTGCGGGAACGAACCCATGTCGCACGAGCCTTGAACGTTGTTCTGGCCGCGCAGCGGGTTCACGCCGACGCCACGCCGGCCGATATTGCCGGTCGCCATGGCGAGATTGGCCAACCCCATGACCGCCGTCGTGCCCTGGCTATGCTCGGTGACGCCGAGGCCATAGTAGATCGCGGCGTTGCCGCCCGTGGCATAGAGCCGGGCCGCAGCGCGGATTTCCTTGGCATCGAGGCCGATGAGCGGCGCGACCGTTTCCGGGCTGTTTTCCGGCAGCGCGACGAAGCTCGCCCATTCGGCGAACGCCGCCTTGTCGCAACGCTCTTCGACGAACGCGCGGTTCACCAGGCCCTCGGTGACGATGACGTGCGCCAGCGCATTGAGCACGGCGACGTTGGTGCCGGGCCGGGCCGGCAGATGGTAGTTCGCGTCGATGTGCACCGAATGCACCAGATCGATGCGCCGCGGATCGATAACGATCAGCTTGGCGCCGGCGCGCAGCCGCCGCTTCATTTGCGAGCCGAATACCGGATGCGCATCGGTCGGATTGGCGCCGATCACCATGATGACGTCGGCCTCTTCGACCGAGTCGAAATCCTGGGTTCCAGCTGACGTGCCGAAGGTCTTGCTCAGGCCATAACCGGTCGGCGAATGGCAGACGCGCGCGCAAGTATCGACGTTGTTGTTGCCAAACACGGCGCGGACCAGCTTCTGGACGAGATAGGTCTCTTCATTGGTGCAGCGCGACGAGGTGATGCCGCCGATCGAACCGCGGCCGTATTTTCCCTGGATGCGTTTGAACTCGGAAGCGACGCGGCCGAGCGCCTCTTCCCACGACACTTCGCGCCACGGATCGGTGATCTTCTCGCGCACCATGGGCTTCAGGATACGATCGCGGTGCGTCGCGTAGCCCCACGCGAAACGACCCTTGACGCAGGAATGGCCGTGATTGGCCTTGCCGTCCTTGTACGGCACCATGCGCACCAGCTCGCTGCCGCGCATTTCGGCCTTGAAGCTGCAACCGACACCGCAATAGGCGCAGGTCGTGACCACCGAATGCTCGGGCAGACCGGTTTCTATGACGGTCTTCTCCATCAGCGACGACGTCGGACAGGCCTGGACGCAGGCGCCGCACGACACGCATTCGGATTCGAGGAACGATTCGGCCATGCCGGCCTCGATCGTCGATTGGAAGCCGCGGCCGTCGACGGTCAGCGCGAAGGTGCCCTGCACCTCTTCACAGGCGCGCACGCAGCGCGAACAGACGATGCATTTCGCCGGATCGAAGGTGAAATAGGGATTGGATGTGTCCTTTTCGGCCTTGAGGTGGTTCTCGCCCTCGTAGCCGTAGCGCACTTCGCGCAGGCCGACGGCGCCGGCCATGTCCTGGAGCTCGCAATTGCCGTTCGCCGAGCAGGTGAGGCAATCGAGCGGATGGTCGGAGATATAGAGCTCCATGACGTTGCGCCGGAGGTCCTTGAGGCG
>JAGXBG010000192.1 GCA_018971215.1 Alphaproteobacteria bacterium | reverse complement strand
TGGCCGAGATAGTTGAGCATCAACGCCGGAAACACGAACACCATCCAGTCGGTACGGATCGGCCGGCGCCCGAAATGGCCCATGTCGGCGTAGAGCGTCTCGCAGCCGGTGAACACCAGCACCACGGCGCCGAGCAGCAGGAATCCGCGCAGCGGATGGTCGAACAGCAGCTCGATGCCGTAAAGCGGATCGAGCGCCCACAGGATCCCCGGTTGGCGCACAATCTCGACCAAGCCGAGCGCGCCGATGACGACGAACCAGACGACCAGGATGGGGCCGAACAGGCCGCCGACCATGCCGGTGCCGCGCCGCTGCACGGCGAACAGCCCGAGCAGCAGCAGCAGCGTGATCGGAATGACATAGGGGTCGAACAGTGGCGTCGCGACCTTGAGGCCTTCGACCGCGCTCAGCACCGAAATTGCCGGCGTGATCACGCCGTCGCCGTAGAACAACGATGCGCCCAGCAGGCCGGCGGCGAGAATCCACCAGCGCAGTTTCGGCCGGCCGATAGCGGCGCGCAGCGCCAGCGCGGTCAGCGCCAGGATGCCGCCCTCGCCGCGGTTGTCGGCGCGCATGATCACCGAAACGTACTTGACCGTGACGACGACGATGAGCGCCCAGGTGAGCAGCGACAGCACGCCATAGACGTTGGCGTGGGTGATCACGCCGCCGAGTTCGGCGAAGCACAGTTTGACGGTATAGAGCGGCGAAGTGCCGATGTCGCCATACACCACGCCGAGCGCACCCAGATAGAGATTCTGGCGCAGATGATGCTGGTGCCCGTTGAGCGCGGCCGTCTGGGCCATCGAGACGATGCTTAATGCCGAAGCGCGGAGGTGTGGAAGGCGCCGTGTTTAGCCCTTCCGCCGCGCGACCGCAAGCGCGTCCGAGAACCCCCTGTCAGCTCAGGGACATAACCCCCCTTCGCGGGTTACTGGACGTTCACCGTCCCCTTCATCGACGGGTGAATCTTGCAAAAATACGCGTAGCTGCCCGGTTTCTCGAAGGTGAACGAGAAGGAGTCGCCGGTATCGAGCGGCTGCGAGCCGAACAGCGGTTTGGCGCCGACGCCAGTGACCGTATGGGCGTCGCCGTCCTTGTTGACCCAGGTGACCGTGGTTCCGGCCTTCACCGTGAGCGTCGTCGGACCGAAGGCGAAATTGTTGATGATGACCTGGTTGGGGCCGGCGACCGGCGTTGCCGCCGCGGTGGCGGGCGCCGGCGCCATGTGATCCATGCCGCTCATGTCGTGCGTCGCATATTCTGCGCGCGCCGGCGCAGGGGCGGCGATGCCGAGCGCGACGGCGGCAATTGCCGCTGCGCCAACCAAACGATGACGATTCCAGCTCATGACAATCTCACGTGCCCAACGTGGTGTCGGCCAAGTGCACGGCATGGCCGGTAACCGCAACCTCGCGGACGCCGAGCATGCCGGCGAGTTTCTCCGTCGGCACCTTGAGCGGGCCCGGCCCCGGCCCTTGGCCGGCCGTCGGCTGCGGGTAGGCGGTCGACAAGGCGGTTTGGAAGGTCACGTGGCCTTCGACCTTCTGCACCACCTGATGGATGTGCCCGTTGAGTACGGTGACCGAACCGAACCGCTTGACGTAGGCGAGCGCCTTGTCGGCGTCGTCCGTGCCCCAGCCCCATTGCGGATAAAGCGACCACATCGGCATGTGCGCCATGACCACAATGGGCGTGCTCGCGCTGCGGCCTTTCAAATCGTGCTCGAGCCACTCGATCTGCTCGTCGCCAAGGTGACCCAGGCCGCCCGCCTGCAAGCCGACGACGTTGACCAGCGCGACGAAATGGACGCCGCCCTGGTCGAAACTGTACCAACCGCCGGTTTTGACGCCGGGGTTGAAGCGGGCGAAGAACGGCTTGCCGTCATCGACCAGCGTGTCGTGCTCGCCGGGAATGTAATGCACCGGCAGCTTGGCGGTCTTCATCAGTTGCTCGGCGGCGTCGAACTGCTCGGGCTTCGCCAGGTGGCTGACGTCGCCGGTATGGACGATCATCGCCGGCTTCTGCGGCAGCGTCGCGATGCGCTGCAGCGCCGTGGTCAGCGTGCCGTTCGGATCGGGGTTGGCGTCGCCGTGGAAGCCGATATGCGAATCGCTGATCTGGACGAAGGCGAAGCCGCCGGCGGGCGCGGCTTGCGCCTCGCCGGTGCCGAGGCTGAACGGCGTCGGCACGCCGCCGACGACGCTCCACAAGGTTCCGGCGCCGGCCCACGCCATGCAGCGCAGCAGCTTGCGGCGCGATGGTGCGCCGCCGGGGGCAGAATTGCGGTCAAATTCGGTATCGTCCATGGCGGGTCTCCGCGGCAAAGGTTGTGAGTGGCGGAGACGTAGATCGCGGCCGGGCGCGCTTTATTCGCGCTCCAGCGAAAAATTCTCGATCGCGAATAAACCGGCCGCCGGGGCGATCTTATTCGTGCCGTCGCCGCGGTGTGTGCCGCGGCTTATACTGACGCCGGCTGCGGCGACCGGAATGAGACATGGGACGCATCGACGGCGCGCGCGATTTCGAGAGCTTGGTGCTGCCGCATCTCGATGCGGCCTACAACCTCGCGCGCTGGCTGGTGCGCGATCCCGTGGCGGCAGAGGACGTCGTACAGGAGGCAGCGGTGCGCGCATTGACCTATTTCGCGAGCTTCCGGGGCGACAATGCGCGCGGCTGGTTCCTCCAGATCGTACGCAACGCCGCCTATGCCTCGATGAAGCTCGACCGCGGTTTGCGGACCGTGCCCTTGGCGACAGGCGACGAGACCGAAGCCGCCGCGCCCGCGCCCGTCGATCCCGCCGATGATCCGGAACACACGCTGCTGAAGATCCAGGCGCATGCCGGCCTCGACCGGTTGCTCGCCGGCCTGCCGGTCGAATTGCGCGAGACCATCGTGCTGCGCGAGCTCGAAGAACTTGCCTACAAGGACATCGCGCAGATCACCGACGTGCCGATTGGCACGGTGATGTCGCGCCTGTGGCGCGCGCGGCGGCTCTTGGCGGAAGCGGCGCAACGCGAGGCCGTGCCATGACGCGGCTGCACGATTCCGGCGCGTGCGAAATGACCCTGCTCGTGCAGGCCGATTTCGACGGCGAGCTCGATGCGGCGCAGGCGGCGGCGCTTGCCGCCCATCGCGCCGACTGTCCGATTTGCCAGGCCGCCACCGAATCGCTCGGCCGCGTGCGTCGGGCGTTGCGCGAACAGGCGCCGTATCACCGCGCGCCGGACGCGTTGCGCGCGCGGCTGGCGGCGCAAGCGGCGCCGCGGCGCGTTCCGTCGGTGCGCGCCGCCGGGTGGCGGCGGGCGGCCGTCGCGTTCGTCGCCGGTGGCGCGATCGCCGCGTCGGTGATGCTCGCCATCGTGCCGTCGAACGCGCCCGGCATCGCCGATCAGGTGCTCGCCGGCCATTTGCGCGGACTCGAACCCGGGCACCTTGAGGATGTGGTCTCGACCGATCAGCACACCGTCAAGCCGTGGTTCGACGGCAAGCTCGATTTTGCGCCGCCGGTCAAGGATCTGAAGGCGGACGGCTTTCCGCTCGAAGGTGGACGGCTGGATTATCTCGGCGGCCGCCGCGTGGCCGCCATGGTTTATGGGCGCGCCAAGCACGTCATCGATCTCTACGCCTGGCCCGAAGCCGGCGCCAATACCACGCCGGTCATCGTCGAGCGCGACGGCTATACTTTGATTCGGTGGCGCCAGAACGGCATGGCGTTGTGGGCGGTATCGGACGTCGAGAAGGCCCAGCTTGAGGATTTCTGCCAACGCTGGCGCACGGCGTCGTAACGCCGCCGCGCTATTTCAGCGCGTCGGTGTACGGGAAGATCAGATTTCCGGTCTTGTACGCGTTCGGCCACACGACGACGTCGTGCTTCGGGTCCTCAAGCTGGCCGAGATCGTTGCCCGTCAGATGCTGCCACTGGCTGAAGACATAGCGCGGCTTCGCCCACTCGCCGTCGGCGCCGAACC
>JAGXBG010000191.1 GCA_018971215.1 Alphaproteobacteria bacterium | reverse complement strand
TCGACATACTCGCCGGTCTGGGCGTTGAAGCCCCAGTTGGCGTCGTCCTTGTCGTTCAGCTTGCCGACGACGACGGCACCGTCCTGGCCGGCGTTCTCGGCGATGAGCCGGGCCGGCATCTGGATCGCGCGACGCACGATGTCGATGCCGTGCCGCTCGTCGTCGTTGGCCGCCCGCACCTTGCTCAACACCTTGGCGGCGTAGAGCAGGGCCGAGCCGCCGCCGGCGACGATGCCTTCCTCGACCGCGGCGCGGGTCGCGTGCATCGCGTCGTCGACGCGATCCTTGCGCTCCTTTACCTCGACCTCGGTCGCTCCGCCGACGCGGATTACTGCGACGCCACCGGCCAGCTTGGCCAGCCGCTCCTGCAGCTTCTCACGGTCGTAGTCGGACGTGGTCTCCTCGATCTGGGCCTTGATCTGGCCGACGCGGGCCTGGATGTCGGCCTTCTTGCCGGCGCCATCGATGATGGTGGTGTTCTCCTTCTCGATGCGCACCTTCTTGGCCTTGCCGAGCATGTCGAGCGTCACGTTCTCGAGCTTGATGCCGAGGTCTTCCGAGATCATCTGACCGCCGGTCAGGATCGCGATGTCCTCGAGCATCGCCTTGCGGCGATCGCCGAAGCCCGGCGCCTTGACCGCCGCGACCTTGAGGCCGCCACGCAGCTTGTTGACGACCAGGGTCGCCAAAGCCTCGCCTTCGACCTCTTCGGCGATGATCAGCAGCGGCTTGCCCGATTGCACCACCGCTTCGAGCAGCGGCAGCATCGGCTGCAGGCCCGACAGCTTCTTCTCGAAGATCAGCAGGTACGGATCCTCGAGCTCGGCCACCATCTTGTCGGCGTTGGTGACGAAGTAGGGCGAAATGTAGCCGCGGTCGAACTGCATGCCTTCGACCACGTCCAGCTCGGTCTCGAGGCTCTTGGCCTCCTCGACCGTGATCACGCCCTCGTTGCCGACCTTCTGCATGGCCTTGGCCAGCATCTCGCCGACTTCCTTGTCGCCGTTGGCCGAGATCGTGCCGACCTGGGCGATCTCGTCGTTGGTCGAGACCTTCTTCGAGCGCTTCTTGATGTCCTCGACGACGGCGTCGACTGCCTTGTCGATGCCGCGCTTGAGGTCCATCGGGTTGAGGCCGGCGGCGACCGCCTTCACGCCTTCGCGCACGATGGCCTGGGCCAGCACGGTGGCGGTGGTGGTGCCGTCGCCCGCGGTGTCGCTGGTCTTGGAGGCGACCTCGCGGATCATCTGCGCGCCCATGTTCTCGAACTTGTCGGCGAGCTCGATCTCCTTGGCGACGGTCACGCCGTCCTTGGTGATGCGCGGCGCACCGAACGACTTGTCGAGCACGACGTTGCGGCCCTTGGGGCCGAGCGTCACGCGCACCGCGTTCGCCAGAATGTCGACGCCGCGGAGCAGCCGCTCGCGCGCGTCGCCGTGGAACTTGACGTCCTTAGCAGCCATTGAAATGTCTCCTTGAAAAGGTCTTTAGGCGGCTTTGCGCTTCGCGGCGCTGCCTTCGACGATGCCGAGAATGTCCGACTCCTTGGCGATGACGAGCTCTTCGCCGTCGATCTTCACGTCGGTGCCGGACCACTTGCCGAACAGCACGCGATCGCCCGGTTTGACATCGAGCGGGTGGAGCTTGCCGTCCTCGCTGCGGGTGCCGGGACCGACGGCGACGACTTCGCCCTCCATCGGCTTCTCCTTCGCGGTGTCGGGAATGATGATGCCGCCCGCCGTCTTCTCTTCGGATTCGAGACGACGGATCAGGACACGGTCCTGCAACGGCTTGAACTTCATGGGAAAATCCCTCCTCGTTGGTGTCTTCCAGACACGGCCACGGCCCCCGTTCCGAGGCGGCTGTTAGCACTCGCGGCCGTTGAGTGCCAGTGAGATAGGGGTTGGGCCTTGGCCTGTCAACGGGCCGACTCGGATTTAGCAGCACTTTTTGTTCAGCGCTGCTAACTCGTTGAAATAAATAATATTTTCTTGAGGAAAGAGCGCCAAGCTGGAACGCTGTTGGCAACGGAAGCGAATGGAGACCGTCTGACTTTCTGACTTTGTGAGGTACGCGCCATGAACCGAATGCAGCTGCAACTCGTCGGTGGCTATCGGCTGACCACGGCCGAAAT
Source organism: Alphaproteobacteria bacterium (assembly GCA_018971215.1). Lineage (GTDB taxonomy): Bacteria > Pseudomonadota > Alphaproteobacteria > ATCC43930 > CGMCC-115725 > REEB95. The sequence continues at coordinate 1,902 of JAGXBG010000191.1, read as the reverse complement.
CCTCTATCACCTGCCGGATCATCCGCGCCTGCTGCAAAGCTTCGTCTGGCAGGAGCTCGACATCGCGCCGCGTTTTCCGGTGCTGCGCCGCTTCCTCGATTTCTGGACGCACAATCTCGACGGCAAGCTGCACTCGGTCAAAGTGGCGCAGGCGCCGCTCCTGGTGCCGTCGCGGCTCAGTCACGCCCAGGTTTCATTCAGTCTGCACTAAGCACGAACGCGGCGCGGCAATGCGTCGCTTGCCAGAGCGCGCCGAGCGGACGAGTGTCGCGCCATGACCGCAACCGAAGCCGGACGCGAGCGCAGCCTCGCCGGCGCAAGCGACGCGCCGCGCGACCGTGCCGTCGCCTGCTGGCTGCTCGTCTGCGCGGCGATGATCTTTGTCATGGTGGCGCTTGGCGGCCTGACGCGGCTCACTGAATCCGGCCTGTCGATCACCCAGTGGCAGCCTGTGTCAGGCGTGCTGCCGCCGTTGGGCGCGGCCGCATGGCAGGCAGCGTTCGACGCCTACAAACAGATTCCGCAGTACGACGCCATTCACGCCGGCATGACGCTGGCGCAATTCAAGACGATCTATTTCTGGGAATGGTTCCACCGCCTGTGGGGCCGGCTCATCGGCGTCGTCTTCCTGCTGCCGTTCCTCTATTTCCTGCTGCGACGGAAGATCCCGCCGAGCCTCGCGCCGCGGCTCATGCTGTTGTTCCTGCTCGGCGCGTTCCAAGGCGCGCTCGGCTGGTGGATGGTCGAAAGCGGCCTCGAGAGCCGCATCGAGGTCAGCCAATATCGTCTCGCCGCGCATCTCGCGATGGCGATCGTGATCTACGGCGCGATCTTGTGGGTGGCGCTCGACCTGTTGCGGCCGGGACGCCACGAAGCCGCACCCGGCATGCGCCGCGGCGCCAGCGCGCTGCTGGCGCTGGCGTTCGGCACGCTGATCGCCGGCGCCTTCACCGCCGGTTTGCGCGCCGGCTATATCGACAACACCTTTCCGCTGATGGATGGGCACATCGTGCCGCCGGCGTGGGGTCATCTGGCGCCATGGTGGCGCAACCTGTTCGAGAATCCCGAAGCGGTGCAGTTCGATCACCGCGTGCTGGCGATCACGACCTGGCTCGGCGCGCTGGCGCTGTTCCTCGGCTCGTTCAAGGCACAACTGTCGCGCTTCGCGCGCGGCGCGGTGCACGCGCTGTTCACGCTGGTCACAATCCAGGTCGGGTTGGGAATATCCACGCTGCTGCTGGTTGTGCCGCTGCCGTTGGCGCTGGCGCATCAGCTTGGCGCGACGCTGGTGATCACCGCCGCCCTGGTCGTGCGCCACGCCTTGGGCAGCCCCGCCTAGAGCCATCGTCGGCGTGAACTCGCGCCCGGCGGACCGCCGGGCTAATATCGCGCCATGGCCGATTTTCCGCGCAAAACGCCGGCGGATTGGGCCGCTCTCGCCGCCAAGGAGCTCGGCGGCAAGGGCGCCGAGACGCTGACCTGGCAGACGCCCGAGGGCATCGCGGTCAAGCCGCTCTATACCGCCGCCGACCTCGAAGCGCTCGAGCTGCGCGACGCGCTGCCCGGCCTGGCGCCGTTCACGCGCGGCGTGCGCGCGACGATGTACGCCAACCGGCCGTGGACCATCCGGCAATATGCCGGCTTCTCGACCGCCGAGGAATCGAACCGCTTCTATCGCGAGAACCTCGCCGCCGGGCAGATGGGCCTGTCGGTCGCCTTCGATCTCGCCACCCACCGCGGCTACGACAGCGACCATCCGCGCGTCGTCGGCGACGTCGGCAAGGCCGGCGTGGCGATCGATTCCGTCGAGGACATGAAGATCCTGTTCGACGGCATTCCGCTCGACCGCATGTCGGTGTCGATGACCATGAACGGCGCGGTGCTGCCGGTGCTGGCCGGCTA
>JAGXBG010000190.1 GCA_018971215.1 Alphaproteobacteria bacterium | reverse complement strand
TCGCGGCACTTACGGCGGCGTCCGTCCGCGCAGGCACCGCTTGGCGCGGCGCGCCGCAGATTCCAGCCGGTACTTGAGCCGCGGCTGGCGCACAATCTGCCAAGCCAATTCGTAACGCTCCGTGGCAAAACTCGCCTTAAGCTGATTCTCGCCCGCAAGAAAATCGTAGACCGTTGCGCCCGCCGCCGCGTTGTGGGCAATGGCCAAGGCGTTGCTCACGGTGCCAGTTCGGCGCGTTGCGGCTCGGCGTCTTGAAGGTCAACGGCGCACCGGCTGCGGCGCAATGCTGGCCGGCGTGGCAAAACGCGTATTACGGCGCGGTTGAAACGTCGCCATGGTGGACGCGCGGCGGTGACCTTGTTCTAATCGCCGTGTCGCCTGTTACCAGGGGATCGTCGCATGCGACATTGTTTCAGCGTTTTGTTCGCCGGTGTCGTCGTGGCCGGGCTTGCCGCTTGCGGCGGCGCCAAAGTCACCGGCACCGGCGCCGTGGCCGCGCCCACCGCGGCACCGACAACGGTTTACGTCACCGATTTCGATCTCGACGCCAGTCAGGTTCAACAATCCGGGCCGGGCAGCCTGATCAACCGCGTCCGTCCAGGCATCATCGGCTCGGGTCCGCTTGGCATCGCCCGTACGCCGGAACAGCAGGCGCGCGATCTAGTCGATCTGATGGCGAATTCGATCGTCGACGATCTGCACAAGGATGGCATCGCCGCCGAGCGCATGGCGCCGGGCGTGCCGTTGCCGGTATCGGGCTGGCTGGTGCGCGGTGTCTTTCTCCAGGTCGACGCCGGCAATCGAGTTCGCCGCGCCGCGCTTGGCTTCGGCGCCGGTGCGACCGACCTGCAGGTGGCGACTTCGATCGACCAGCTTGGCGCCGCCGCGCCGCAGCCGCTTTATACCGTCGACACCAACGCGCAGAGCGGCAAACTCCCGGGCGCAGTGGTCACGCTCAACCCGTATGTCGCGGCGGCGCGTTTCGTCATGGCGGGCAAGGACCTCGACCGCAACGCCAAAGACACTGCGGCCAAAATCGCCGACCAGGTCAAGACGCGGGTGGCGGCGGCGCAATAGCGCATGGCTCCGGCGTTGCGCTAAAATCGGCGCAACAGGAGACAGCCATGCCGTTGACTCAGCTCAACCACGTCACCGTGCGCACCCGGGACATGGAAGGCACCAAGAATTTTTACGAAAGCGTGCTGGGCTTGCATGCCGGCTGGCGCCCGCCCCTCACCTTTCCCGGCTACTGGCTCTATTGCGGCGAGCAGCCGGTGGTTCATCTCGTGCCCGACAGCGGCGCGATCGGCGCCGGTCCGGACGGCGCGCATACCGGCAATTTCGATCACGTCGCCTTCGTCGGCCGGGATTTCGCCGCCATGCGCGCGCACATCGCCAGCCGCGGCGTCAAATTCGAGGAGCGCGATCCGCCCGGCGCCGGCGTGCAGCAGATCTTCTTTCCCGATCCCAACGGCGTGATGATCGAGCTCAACTTTCCGAAGAGCGCGTGAGCCGCGCATTGGAAGCGCGGCTCAAGACCAAGCTGGTGGTGCAGGCGGCGGTGCGGCTATGCGCGCTGCGCGCGGTGCCGATCACCGTCGCGCGACGCGGCGATGAGGACGCCGGCACGATCCTGGTCAAGCTTAACCGCGCCGATCTCGGCTGCATCGTTCTGGCGCAAACCCGCAGCCAGAGCGGCGAGCTCGCCTGGCTGCGCGCCACCGGCGACGCGCCGGTCGACGAACCGACCGCCGACGCCTATATCGCGCGCCAGGTGAAGCGCGACCCTGATGTGTGGGTCGTCGAGATCGAGGACCGGGAGGGCCGTCAGGTCTTCAACGGACCGGTGCTGTGACGGCGCGCGCCGCCGGCGTTGCGGGGCGCGTCGCCGCAACAACAGCGCGCCGCTGGCGGTGGATCATCATTCCAAAGGCGACCATGCCGGCGCCAGTCAGCACCAATCCGGCGCTGCCGCCAAGCGCCGGCCCGCCGTATGGCAGTGCGGCCGCCGCGGTCGCGATTAAGGCGCCAGCAACGGCCAGCGCGGTCAACATCAGGGGCTTCATCTCGTCCTTCGCTGTTCTTGGCGGCGTGGTTAACGGGGCTTTTCGATTGTTTTGCCGTCACCATCGCAAACGCCGTGTCGGTTTCCGCGGGCCGCGGAAATCGGCGGCGCATACGCCGCGCAACCGCCGCACGCCGGTGTAGGTGTTAAATCCGCCGACGCTGAAATGCCGCGCATTGAGCGCTCGACCCGGGCGGCCGCTTGCGGGCATGCTGTAATGCAAGTACGAAGGTAACGAAGCATGACCTCGATCAAGCGTATCTGCGTCTATTGCGGCGCTTCCGGAAACGTCGATGAGTCCTACCGCGCAGCCGCCATCCGCATGGGCAGCGTCCTGGCCGGGCACGGCATCGGGCTGGTTTATGGCGGTGGGCGCGTCGGCCTTATGGGCCTAATGGCGGACGCCGCCTTGGCTTATGGCGGCGAGGTCATCGGCATCATCCCCGCCCATTTGCACGAGCGCGAGATCGGCCATACCGGCCTGACGCAGCTGCGCGTCGTCAGCAGCATGCACGAACGCAAACAAGCCATGTTCGAGATGTCCGACGCCTTCGCCATCCTGCCCGGCGGCTTCGGTACGCTGGAAGAGGCGCTCGAATGCATCACGTGGCGGCAGCTCGGCCTGCACGACAAGCCGATTTTCCTGATCGACATCCAAGAATACTGGGTGCCGCTGCTGCACCTGTTCGAGCATGTGATCGATTCCGGTTTCGCGCCGCGCAATGCGCGTGCTCTCTATCAGGTGCTGCCGCGCGTCGAAGATCTGCCCGACGCGGTTTTAAAGGCGCCGCGGCCGCACGCGACGGCGAAAAGCGGCCTGGTCTAAACCACCGCGGTGCGGCGCCGGGGCCGCTTGCGCGACTCGGGAGGCGTGGCTATTGTCCCGGCCGCCGCACGGGCGCCCGCCTGCGGCCGCCCGGTACCGCACCGCGCTCTGTCGGTCCGCTCAAGAAAAAGGCCCGCCACGCATGAAAAAGATCAAAGTCGCGAACCCCGTCGTCGAGATGGACGGCGACGAGATGACGCGCATCATCTGGAAATTTATCAAAGACAAGCTGATCCTGCCCTATCTCGACATCGAGCTGAAATACTTCGACCTGGGCATCGAGGAGCGCGACCGCACCGACGATCAGGTCACGGTCGATTCCGCCCTTGCGACGCGGAAATACGGCGTCGCCGTGAAGTGCGCGACGATCACGCCCGATGAGGCGCGGATGAAGGAATTCAACCTCAAGAAGATGTATCGCTCGCCCAACGGCACGATCCGCAACATCCTCGGCGGCACCATCTTCCGCGAGCCGATCGTCATCAAGAACATCCCGCGGCTGGTGCCGGGCTGGACCGCGCCGATCGTTATCGGCCGCCACGCTTACGGCGACCAGTATCGCGCCACCGACTTCAAGGTGCCGGGGCCGGGCAAGCTGACCATGACCTTCACGCCGAAGGACGGAAGCAAGCCGACGACCTACGACGTGTTCGAGTTTCCCGAAAGCGGCGTTGCGCTCGGCATGTACAATCTCGATGAATCGATCCGCGGCTTCGCCCGCGCCTGCTTCAATTACGGGCTACAGCGCGGCTGGCCGGTCTATCTCTCGACCAAGAACACGATCCTCAAGGTCTACGACGGCCGCTTCAAGGACCTGTTCGACGAGGTGTTCAACAAGGAATTCGTCGCGCAATTCAAGGCGAAGAAAATCACCTACGAACACCGATTGATCGACGACATGGTGGCGTCGGCGCTCAAGTGGAACGGCAACTTCATCTGGGCGTGCAAGAACTACGACGGCGACGTGCAATCCGACGTCGTCGCGCAAGGCTACGGCTCGCTCGGTCTGATGACCTCCGTGCTGATGACGCCCGACGGCAAGACGGTCGAAGCCGAAGCGGCGCATGGCACGGTGACGCGTCACTTCCGCCTCTATCAGCAGGGCAAGGAGACGTCGACCAATCCGATCGCCTCGATCTTCGCTTGGACGCGCGG
>JAGXBG010000189.1 GCA_018971215.1 Alphaproteobacteria bacterium | reverse complement strand
GACTCGGTGGTTGCCGACGGCTTGTCGTCGCCCGGGGTCTTCGCCGTTGGCGCCGGGTTTTGCGCCGCACCCGCCGTCGCAGGCGCCTCGTTGTCGGGCATGCCTTTGAGCACCTGATAGACCGTGCGCACTGCCGCCGTACTCTTGAAGGCGGCGGCATAGTCCTCGCCGTACTCCACCAGCCCGTCGAGGTTCGCGAAGACGGGATCGCTGCGCCACAGCTTCTGCAAAGCGGCGTTGCGCGCGGTTTCCGGCACGCCCGGCCGCATGAAAACGGCGTAATCGGACTCGGCGGTGAGGGTTTCGACCGACGGCAACGCCGACGGCGGCGATGCCACCGCCTCTTCAGGCGCGGCGTCCGGCGGTCGCAACTTGCGCGCTTGCCGTTTCAGCCGCGACCAGCGCGTCAAAAAATCCGAGCGCTCAGCCATACTCGTCCTTCGCCTGTCGGGCGCGCACAAGCGGCGTGCGTTGCCGTTTCTTGAACGGCACGTCGACGTGATAAGTGCGCACGTAGGCCTGCAGCAGACTGAGCACCGGCACCGGCATCACGACACCGTCGGCGGCGACGTCGCCGCCGTCGAGATAATCCTGCGTCTCGGAATGACAGACGGTGACGCGGAACGGCTCGGGCTGGCCGTCGGGCATGCTCGCCTCGGAACGCCAGAGCACGTAAACCAGCGGCGATTTCTGCGACAGGTTGAGCCGATAGTCTTTCGTCTCGTCGGCGAAGAGCTCGAGATCGAGCGTTGCCAAATGGTACAACGCCCAACCGTCGCCTTCGCGCAGCAACGCCGGCTGCGCAATCGCCGGCGCGCCGGGAATGACGGCGACCGGTTTCCAGCGCCATTCCTGCCACGTATGAGCAATGCGGCGGCGTTCAAAGACGACGCCGAGCGGAACGATCGTATTCCGTGCCGGCACCGAGCCGGCACGTTCCGGCAAGGGCTCGCTCATTCACCGATCATCATACGACCAATCTGGAGCAGTTCAATCGCCTCCGCCTGCTGCGCCGCATCACCCACGCACATCGGCCCGGCCTTGGCGATCAGACCGTCCACGGTGGCGGTCGCCTCTGGGCCGATTGTGCTGGTCTTGAACTTCGCGGTGGTATCCTTGAGCGCTTGGGCGCAATCTTCCGCGGCAAGCGCCGGAGTGGCCGCAAACGCGAGGAACGCGAGGACGGCCAAGGTTCGATGGATCACGATAGGGCTCCTTTCCGATTGCTGCGCGGGACCGTGCGTCGCCGTGGCAACGGTGCAGCCGCTCTTGGATATGTTGTCCTAAAAAACGGCGCGACAAGAGCGCGCGTTGATCTGGATCAAGGTTGCCGATACCGGCCGCGACCGCCGGGCCGCGCGCCGGCGGCGGCCATGACGGGCTAAGAGCATGGAGATCGGCGGCAAAACGATCGTGCTCTGCGATTGCGAAGGCTCGATGCCGCTCGACGGCAAGGCCGTGGCGCGCACCTGCGCCGCCAGCGGCCCGAGCGCCGTCGGCCGCCACCTATGCCGCGCGGAGCTCGACCGGCTGCTGAACGCCGCCAAGGCCGGCAAACCGCTGGTGGTCGGCTGCACGCAGGAAGAACCGGTCTTCGCCGAGGCGCTCGCCAGCGCCGGCGTCGCCGTCAGCTATGCGAACATCCGCGAGCGCGCGCTGTGGTCCGACGAGGCGGCGCAGGCGCTGCCCAAAGTCGCGGCCCTGCTCACCGAGGCGGCGCTCGACACGCCACCCGTGCCGGCGCTTACGCTCAAATCCGGCGGCCTATGCCTGGTCTATGGCCGCGACGAGACGGCGGTGGCGGCGGCGCTGCAGCTGGCCGATCGGCTCGACGTCACGCTGCTGCTGTCGAAGCCGGCGGACATCGTGCCGCCGCGCGTCATGAAGGTGCCGATCCACCGCGGCACGATCGCCACCGCCAGGGGCCACCTCGGCGCGTTCGAAATCGTCGTCGACGACTACGCGCCGGCGAGCCCGTCGTCGCGATCAGTGCTCGGATTCGAGCAACCGCGCAACGGCGCGAAGACGCGTTGCGATCTTATCCTCGACCTCAGCGGCGGCACGCCGCTCTTCGCCGGCGGCGAGCGTCGCGACGGTTATCTGCGGCCCGATCCCAAGAATCCGGCGGCTGTGCAGGCCGCCCTGTTCACGCTCACCAACCTGGTCGGCGAATTCGAAAAGCCGCGTTACGTCGATTTCCACGGCGAGCTCTGCGCGCATTCGCGTTCGCAAAAGATCGGCTGCACGCGCTGTCTCGACGTCTGTCCGACCGCCGCGATCACGCCAGCCGGCGACAGCGTCGCGATCGACGCCTATGTCTGCGGCGGCTGCGGCGCGTGTCACAGCGTCTGTCCGACCGGCGCGGCGGCCTACGCCATGCCGCCTGTCGATTTCCTGGCGACGCGGCTGCGGACCTTGCTTGCGGCCTATGCCGAAGCCGGCGGCGAGCGAGCGGCGCTGCTGGTGCACGATCCGCGCAAAGGCGCCGAGCTGATCGACGCCATGGCGCGGTTCGGCAAAGGCTTGCCGGCGCGCGTCATTCCGTTCGCCGTCAACGAAGTGACGCAGCTCGGGTTCGAGTTCCTGGCGCTGGCCTTCGCCTACGGTGCGGCGCAGGTCGCGGTGCTCGTTCATCCCGAAAAGCGCGACGAGCTCGTGGCGCTTGCGGGTCAGCTCGGGCTGGCCGAAAGCATGCTGCAAGGCCTCGGTTACGGCAGCGGCCGGCTCCACGTGCTGGTGGAGGCCGATCCTGAGGCGGCCGAGGCCGCGCTCTACGGTCTGCCGGACGTCGCGTCGGTTGCCGCCGGCCGCTTCCTGTCGCTCGGCGAGAAGCGCGGCTTGACGCGGCTGGCGCTGGCGCATCTACATGCGAACGCGCCCGAACCCCGCGACATCCTGCCGTTGCCGCCGGGCGCGCCTTTTGGCGCCGTCGAAATCAGGGTCGACGGCTGCACCCTGTGTCTCGCCTGCGTCGGCGCCTGCCCGACGGGCGCGCTGCTCGACAATCCCGACATGCCGCAGCTGCGTTTCCAGGAAGACGCCTGCGTCCAATGCGGCCTGTGCAAGGCCACATGTCCCGAGAAAGTCATCAGCCTGACGCCGCGGCTCAACTTCACCGGCAGCGGGGCGAGCGCCGTCACGCTGAAAGAAGAGCCGCCGTTCAATTGCATCAACTGCGGCAAGCCGTTCGGCACGCGCAGCTCGATCGAACGCATCATCGCCCAGCTCGCGGGCAAGCACTCGATGTTCCGCGACGAACAGCGTACGCGGCTCATCCAGATGTGCGAAGATTGCCGCGTCATCGTGCAGATCAAGGATCGCTCCGGCGATCCGTTTGCCGGCAAGCCGCGCCCGAAACCGCGCACCACCGAAGACTATCTACGCAAACCGGACGAAAGCGAGCCGTAGCCGTTCAGCGCGCGCCGTTGACCTGAGCCGCGCACGATTGCGCAACGTTGGCGAGAAAGCGGCGCGCCGCGTCGGCCGGCAAGGCGCCTTGGTCGCGCGCCTGTTCGATGGCGGCGGTTTGCTGTTTGATGCAGACGGCAACGGCGGGATCCACGCGGTTGTCTATATAGATCAGCCACGCGATGAACCCGAGCGCGATCGCCGCGATTACGGCGGCAACCGCCCGTGCGGCGGGCCGATCGAGATGCGCAGCGGCCGAACGCATGGCGCGCCTCAGGTCTCGCGCGCCAGCGGCAGATTGCGCAACAGGTTCTGCGGCTTCAGGCGCAGCCGCTGGTTGGCGTCCGTCGCCAGCCCGAAATAGATCGGTTTCCCGGCAACTGCAGACTGCATGTCGCCGGGATCAGCAAATTGGACGCGGAACAGCGCGATCAGCCGTCGCAACCGCGCCTCGTCGACAGCTTCGCCACGGTAAAGCGCATTGAGAATGGCCGATGACTCGCTGTCGAGGCCGACGTGCCATGACCAGCGCTCGTCCTGGATTTTCTGCACCGGCTCGATCCGAAGCGCGACGCCGAGAAAATGGGCAACCCAACGTTCGAGCACCCGGCACAAGGCATCGAGGCCCGGGCGCGTGAACGACAGATCAAGGACGGTGTCGAAACGATCGCTGCGTTGCCAGTAAGCCCC
>JAGXBG010000032.1 GCA_018971215.1 Alphaproteobacteria bacterium | reverse complement strand
CTGCGCTGGCTCAACGGCGATCCCGAAATCGCTGCGGCGCCGCCGGCGCTCGATCGCGTCCGCAACGTCATCATCGTCGGCCAGGGCAGCGTCGCGCTCGAAGTGGCGCGGCTGCTGGCGCGCGCGCCGAAGGAGCTGGCTAAGGCCGATCTCGATCCCGAAATCGCGACGTCGCTCGCCGCGATGCCGCTGCAGGCGATTCACGTCGTCGGCCGCAACGATCTGCTGGCTTCGCGCGTGCAGCCCCCCGATCTCGCCGACCTCAAGAAGCTCGGCCGCTCCCAGCCGGTGATCGATCGCGAGGCTTTGGCGCAGGCCGAAGCCGTCGCCGGCGATCTCGACCGCGACCGCAAGGCGCTGTTCAAGGCGTTTGCCGCACTGGCCGCCGTGCCGCGCGACGAAGCACGCCTCCCGATCCGCTTCCACTTTCATTTGCGACCATTGCGCCTCGACGGTGCGGCCGGCGTCGAACGCGCGCTGTTCACCCGGCCCGACCGGCTCGGCCAGAATCTGGCCTTGCGCGCCGAGCTGGTGATCGCTGCGATTGGCTTCGAGCGCACCGCCGCCTACGACCGGCTGGCCGACGATCGCGGCTTGATTGCGCCCGGCCTCTACGCCGCCGGCTGGGCGAAGCGCGGCGCGACCGGCAGCATGGCCGAGATCATCGCCGACGCGCGGCTGGTTGCCGACCGCGTGCTCAAGGAAGCGGCGGTCACGCCGTCGACGCGGCCTGGCCGCGCCGGCCTCGCACGCTTGCTCGAAGAACGCGGCGGCGCCCCGGTCAGCCTTGCCGGCTGGCAGCGCATCGACGCTGCTGAACGCGCCGCTGCCACCAAGCCGCGGCCGCGCAGGCGCCTGCGTGCGCTGCAGGCTCTGTTAACCACGGCCGCCGAGCCGGCGCGGCTGCTTTAACCTCCGTTCACCTTCCTGGCCGATACTGGCGGCATGAATTTCCTCGCTCTTGCCGCCGTCGTGCTGCCCTCGGCCTTTGTCGGCGGTGGGCTGGCGTGGCTATTTGCCGAGCGCGGACGGCGCCAAACATTGCGCGATCTACAGGCGACGGCGGTACGTTGCGCGTCGCCGGCCTGCCGGGCGCAGGCTTGGCGGTGACCGTTCGGCTGCCGGTGATGGGCGCGGCACAGAAGGTCGCCTAGACCGCTGTCCACTCCGCCCTGACGCCGGGATCACGCTCGCACACGAAGCACCGCTCGCGCATTTGAGCCGCATCGTCGGGTGCGAGCCGTTTCAACGCCCATACCGCCATCGCCCGCACCAGCGGCGACGGATCGTCGAGATTGGTGCGCGCCGATTCGATCAGTGCCGGATCGCGGCTGTTGCCGATGGCGATCAGCACGTTGCGCAGGAAGCGGTCGCGGCCGATGCGCTTCACCGGCGAGGCGGAGAACAGCTTGCGGAAAGCGGCGTCGTCGAGCCGCGCGAGCTCGGCCAGCGCCGGCGCGGTCAGCGCCTGGCGCGGCTGCAAGCCGGTTTCACGCGCCGCGACCGCGAACTTGTTCCACGGACAAACCGCCAGGCAATCGTCGCAGCCGTAGACGCGCGTGCCCATCAGCGGTCTGAGATCGGCGTCAATGGGTCCTTTGTGCTCGATGGTGAGATAGGAGATGCAGCGCCGCGCATCGAGCCGATAAGGGCCGGGAAACGCGTTGGTCGGACAAGCGTCGAGGCAGCGACGGCATTCGCCGCAATGGTCGTCTTCGGCGGCGTCGGGCGGTAACGCCAGGTCGAGATAGATCTCGCCGAGGAACAGCCACGAGCCGAATTCGCGCGACACCAGGTTGGTGTGTTTGCCCTGCCAGCCGATGCCGCCGGCCTGCGCCAGCGGCTTTTCCATCACCGGCGCCGTATCGACGAACACTTTGAGCGCCGGCCCCCAGCGCGACGCGATCTTCTGCGCCAGTGTCTTGAGCCGGCCCTTGATCAAATCGTGATAATCGCGGCCGCGCGCATAGACCGAAATGTAGCCGCGGTCGCGGATGTCGAGCTCGGGAAGTGGATCGTTCTCCGGCGCATAGTTGAGGCCGAGCACGACCACGCTCTTGACGTCGGGCCACAACGCCGTCGGGCTGGCGCGTTGCTCGGCGCGCTCGGCCAGCCAATCCATTTCGCCGTGGAAGCCTTGCGCCAGGAAATCGGCAAGGCCGGCGCGGGCGGCCATCGCGGTTTCGGGCGCCGCGAAGCCGACGGCGTCGAAGCCAAGCTTCAGCGCCTCGTCGCGGATCGTCGCCTTGATCCGCGCCGCGTCCATTTCAGCGGCCGCGATACGGCGGCACGCCTTGGTCGGGCAGCCACAGATCCTTCGGCGGCACACCGGTCTGGAAGAATATGTCGATCGGCATCCCGCCGCGCGGATACCAGTAGCCGCCGATCCGGAGCCAGCGCGGCTTGATCGCGGCGCGAATGCGGTCGGCGATCGTCAGCGTGCAATCCTCGTGGAAGCCGCCGTGGCTGCGGAACGATGCCAGGAACAGTTTTAGCGACTTGCTCTCGACGATGTGCTTCGCCGGCACGTAGTCGATGACGAAGTGCGCGAAGTCCGGCTGGCCGGTGAGCGGGCAGAGGCAGGTGAATTCCGGCGCGTTAAAGCGGATGAGATATGTAAGGCCCGGATACGGATTGGCTACGCGCTCGAGCACCGCCGCGTTGGGCGAGGCGGGCAGGGACGATGCCCGCCCGAGCAGGGTCAATCCGCGGTATCTGTCTTTCGCCATGGGATTCCGCCGGTTTTTCAGGCGACGTCCTGGATCCGGTCTCTCGGATCCATCCGCCGGAATATACAATCTAGTTCGACCATCGACACCCAATCCTTAGTGTCGTAATTCGTCGGCTGCACTTGGCTGAGGACGAAGTCCCGCTGACGCAGGTACTCCAGGGCGTCCGGCAGGGACCAGACGCCTCGGTAGAGATGCAGGAGCGGAAGCTCGGCCTGAATCCCCAGAATCTGCCCGAGTGAGGCCGCCGCGCCGTCGAGAATTGCCCGTTCGAATCCCTGGGCGTCGATCTTCAGGAAAACGCGGCCGCCGTGGAACGACGGGAGCACGTCATCGAGGCGTTTGATCTCGACGGATTCCTGGCGCAGAACGCGCGCCCTCGGATCGAATTCCTGCGCGGCAGGGGTCTGTTCGAGCAGCGAGCTGAACACGGTGTCCTGGCTGATCCGCATGGTTCTGACCGAAAGCGCCGATCCGAGGGCGTAGTTGTGGACCTCCCAGTTGCCGTCCCGGTCGGCCACGCCTTTCAACGTCGCGAACACGTCCTTGATCGGTTCGAACGAAACGATGCGGCCGCGATATCCCGCCCGGCGCAGCCCGCGTCCGAATTGCCCGGTGTTGGCGCCCACGTCCAGGACGGTCTCGATCCCGCGCGACTCCAGGAACTCCGGCAAATGAGGGGTACGCCGCTTCCCGGCACGGCGAACGTCCAATCCGCATCGGAACAACAGGTTTTTCAGCTGTCGTTTCATCCGGCGTCACCTGTCGCCGCGCGCCCAGTCGCGCGTCAGTTCGTCGCCGAGCGCGGCAAGCTGCCGCGTTTCGATGGCCGCGCGCATTTGCTCCATCAGCCGCGCATAGTAGCGAAGATTGTGGTGGGTCAACAGCATCGCGCCCAATATCTCGCCGGCGCGCGCCAGATGATGCAGGTACGCACGCGAATAGAAACGGCAGGCCGGGCAATCGCAACCCTCTTCAAGCGGCCGCTGGTCGTCCTGGTGGCGCGCGTTGCGCAGGTTGACGGTGCCGAAGCGGGTGAAGGCCTGTGCCGTGCGGCCGGAGCGTGTTGGCAGCACGCAATCGAACAGATCGATGCCGCGCATAACCGCGCCGAGCAGGTCGTCCGGCTTGCCGACGCCCATTAGATAGTGCGGCTTGTCATTTGGCAAAACAGTAACCGTCGTATCGAGTACGGCGAACATCGCTTCCTGGCCTTCGCCGACGGCAAGGCCGCCGATGGCGTAACCGTCGAAGCCAATGCCGGTCAGCGCCTTGGCCGAGGCGAGCCGTAGTGCACCGTGCACGCCGCCCTGGTTGATGCCGAACAGGCCGTAGCCGGGCATGTCGCGGAAGGTGCGCTTGCAGCGCTCGGCCCAGCGCATCGAACGCTCCATCGACTGTTGCGCCTCGTCTTCGGTCGCCGGAAATGGCGTGCACTCGTCGAGCGCCATCGTGATATCCGCATCGAGGAGTCGCTGGATCTCGATCGCGCGCTCGGGCGTAAGCCGGTGGCGGCTGCCGTCGAGATGCGACTGGAAAACGACGCCGTCCTCGGAAATCTTGCGCAGCTTGGCGAGCGACATGACCTGGAAGCCGCCCGAATCCGTGAGGATCGGGCCCGGCCAGTGCATGAATCGGTGCAGACCGCCGAGCGCGGCAATGCGCTCTGCGCCCGGCCGCAGCATCAGGTGATAGGTGTTGGCGAGGATCATGGCGAAGCCGGCCTGGGCCACGTCCTCGGGCCGCATCGCCTTGACGGTTGCCGCCGTGCCGACCGGCATGAAAGCCGGCGTCTCGACGTCGCCGTGCGCCGTGCTGAGGCGACCGCGCCGGGCCGCGCCGTCGCGCGCCGATATTGCAAAACCGAGGCTCATGACCGTTCCGGCAGCAGGAGACAGGCGTCGCCGTAGGAAAAGAAGCGATAGCCCGTCGCGACGGCATGGGCATAGGCGCGCTTCATGCGCTCGAGGTCCGCAAATGCCGACACCAGCATGAACAGCGTCGAACGCGGCAAATGGAAATTGGTGAACAGCACATCGACGGCGTGGAAACGATAACCAGGCGTGATGAAGAGCTTCGTTTCGCCTTCGAACGGCTTCAGGGTGCCGTCGGTGGCGGCGCTTTCGAGCAGCCGGACCGATGTCGTGCCGACGGCGACGATGCGGCCGCCCGCCGCACGCGCGGCGTTGAGCCGCGCCGCCGCGTCGGCGCTGACCGTCCCCCATTCGCCGTGCATCACATGATCCGCCGTGTCGCTGACTTTGACCGGCAGGAAGGTACCGGCTCCGACGTGCAAGGTCACGGTCACCCGCGCAATGCCGGCGCGATCGAGCGCGTTGAGTAGCGCCGGCGTGAAATGCAGCCCGGCCGTCGGCGCCGCCACCGCGCCTTCGTTGATCGCGAAGATGGTCTGATAGTCGGCGCGATCGTGCGGATCGCCGCCGCGCGGCCGCTTGATGTAGGGCGGCAGCGGCATGGCGCCATAGCGCTCGAGCGCGGCGCGCAGATTGTCGCCGCCGCAATCGAACTCGAGACTGAGATCGCCTTCGTCGTGGCGGGCCGCGACCGTGGCGGCGAAATCGGCGGCAAATTCGATCCGGTCGCCAAGCTTGAGACGCCGCGCGTTCTTGACGAAGGCGCACCAGCGCGCCGGTGCTTCGCGGCGATGAAGCGTTGCCTCGATGGCGGCTTGGCCGCGCCGGCCGTAAAGCCGCGTCGGAATCACGCGCGTGTCGTTGACCACCAGCACGTCGCCGCGCTTCAGCAAGGCCGGCAGGTCGCGCACATGCTTGTCGGCGAGCTCGGGTCCGACGATCAACAGCCGCGCGGCGTCGCGCGGCTCGATCGGATGCGCGGCGATCAGGCGGCGTGGCAGCGGAAAATCGAAATCGTCGACCCGCATTGCGGGAAACCCACGCGCGTCAGGAGGCGAGCGGCGGCAGCGGCTCGGCACCGGGCGGCAGCGGCGTGCGATCGGTGTTGAGGACGAGGCCGATCAACCCGTAATAGCCGACGCAGACCGTGAGCTCGACCACGCCGGCATCGCCGAAGATCTGCTGGGTGCGGGCGAAAACCAAATCGCTGACGCCCTTGGTGGCGAGCAGCTCGCTGGCGAAGTCGTAGGCGGCCTGCTGCTCAGCCGTGAGGCCACGCGGCGTCGCGCCCATGGCGATCGCGTTGCACACGGCGGCGGGCAACCCGGCGTCAAGCGCAAAGCCGCGATGCACCGCCCATTCGAACTGCGCGCCCCAATGGCGCGCGGTGACCAGGATCACCAACTCCTTGACGGCGTCCGGCAGCGTATTCTCGAAGCGCAGATAGCGGCCGACATTTTGCACGCGGTCGCCCAGCGCGGGATGGCGCAGCAGCATGTGGAATGGGCCGCGCAGCGTGTTGCGGTTCTCGACGATGGCCGCCGCGACGCGTTTCTGCTCAGCCGTCATCGCGCTCTCGGCGAGCGGCGGAAACCGTTGTTCGCTCATGTCGTCGGCGACGGAACCCGCGGCGTTTCAGCTGCGATCATGCGCCGGCCGGTCGCCGGCGGGCGTGGCAGGCGGCTGCACCTGTTGCGGCGGCTTGCTCTCGCTTTCGTCTTCTTCGCGCATGCCTGCCTTGAAAGCCTTAATGCCTTTGGCGAAGTCGCCCATGACCCGCGGCAGTTTGCCGGCGCCGAACAACAGGACGATGATGACGAGCACGACCAGCCAATGCAGCAGGCTGAAGGAACCCATGGTAAAACCTCGGAAATTGGTCCGGTTGAGGTAGCCTTAAGCACCAGATGGCGCAGACGTAACGACCGTATGTCAAGCGAAAACCGCCCCGTCCGCAAGGCTTGGACCCGGCACGCCCGCAGCCTCGTGCTGCGCAAGTGGCTGCTGGTCGCGCTCGGCGTCGCCCTGACCGGATGGGCGACGGGCGCCATTGTCCGGCATCACAAAGCGGCGATCCAGACCGCCGCGGTCGCGACGCAAAACCCGACGCCGAAAGCGGACGCGACTAAGACGCCGACGCCGGAAACCGCAGCCGCGCCGCAACCCACCGCGCCGCCGTCGCCAGAAACGCCGCCGCCGGGCGCAACGCCATCGGCCGCGCGACCAGTGCAGGACCTGCCGACCGTTTCGGTCGCGCTGCCGAGCACCCATGTCGTGCCGAGCGACCGGGATACCAAGCAGTTCGGCGCCGTGACGATGAGCGATCGCAAAGGTCGGACATTCACGATCGTGCCGGCGGCGCCGCCGCCGGCGTCGACACCGCAGCGCACGGCGTCAGCCGCGCCGCCACCGGCAGCTTCGTCTTCGTCTTCGCCGCCGCGGTCCGACGTGTTCGCGCCGGTCGGCAGACCGGCGGTGTTTAGCGGTCACGCCCGGGTGGCCGGCCCGCTCACCCTCGATGTCCAAGGTCAGACCGTGCAGCTCTTCGGCGTTACGCTGCCGACCGCGGACGATCGCTGCACGGCGCCGAACGGCACGGTGAAATCCTGCGCCGTCGTTGCCGAAGTGGCGTTGACGCAGAAGCTGGCCGGCCATTCGATCGTCGCCTGTCGGGTGCCGCCCGGTCAGCGCGGAACGCTCGGCGCGATCTGCCTCGACGAGCAAGGCAACGATCTCGGCCGTTATCTCGTCATCGACGGGCTGGCGCTCGCCGATTCGAGCCAGAGTTACGACTACCTTCCGGCCCAGGGCGCGGCGCGATCGGCGAAACGCGGTCTATGGTACTTCCGCTGAAACGCGAACGCTCCCGGCGTTGTCGCCGGGAGCGTCCGGTTGACTCGTCTCAGCGCGATTCAAGCTGCGTTGTGGTTCTTCGGCCGCACATACGCCATCGCTGCATGTTCGATGCAGTACGGCTTGCCGGCGAGCGTCCGCTTGCCGCAGAAACCGAAATCCTTGTCGCCGGGATGGCCCGTCGGCCAGGAGCAGTTGCCGCTGCCGGTCGCCGCCGGTGCCGGCGCGGGCCGACGCATCGGCGGACGCTTCAGCGGCGATGGCCGCGGCGTCAGCGCCAGCCGATGTGCCTTCCCCACCACGGCATTCTTGCTGACTCCGAGTCGGCGACCGATTTCGGCCGTCGAATGCCCTTCGTCCCAGAGTCGGGCAAGGTTCTGTACGAGTTCAGCCGTCCAAATCGATTCCATAAGCCGTCCCCCCGTATATCGTGGTGAGAGATCGTCTAACCACTAGATACAGTATCATGGGGACCCGAACCGGCCAATACCGGCGATTCGGATATCCCCGGGATTCACAGCGGCGGCAGCGGCCGAAATCCGCGTGCCCCAGCCCAGTACCATGCTCACGCTAATCGCCACCCTCGCCATACAGGCGCTGGCCACCATGATGGTGCTGGCGCCGCCTGTGTTCGCCGGTCTTGCAGCGCCCGACTTCGGCGTTAACGCCAACCATATCGGCGTCTTCACCGCGGTGGTTTACGCCGCGGCGTGCCTCTCGACCGGCATGTCGGGTGGACCGGTGCGGCGCTACGGCGCGATCCGCGTCAGCCAGGCGGCGCTGTTGATCGGCGCCGCCGGCCTGGCACTTCTGGCCAGCGCCTCGATCTGGCTCGGTCTCGTTGGCGCCGTGTTCATCGGCGTCGGCTATGGACCGATGACGCCGGCGAGTTCGCATATCCTGATCCGGCAGACGCCGCCGGCGCGACGCGCGCTCGTTTTTTCGATCAAGCAGACAGGCGTGCCGTTGGGCGGCGCACTGGCCGGACTCGTCGTACCGCCGTTGGCGTTGCCCTTCGGCTGGAAGGGTGCGGCGCTCGTCGTCGCGGCGGTCGGCGCGCTGCTCGCGATCGTCTGCGAGCCGCTGCACAAAAGTCTCGACGACGATGCCGATCCGGCGGCGGCCGGCGGCAGCCACATCTTCGCCGCGGTCAACATGGTGCTGGACGAACCGGTGTTGCGCCGCCTGGCGCTCGCCTCGCTCGCCTATTCGGCGATGCAGCTTTGCGTCAGCGCGTTCGTCGTCAATTTCCTGACCGAGCACGCCAACATGGCGCTGGTCGCGGCGGGCGTCGTGATGGCCGTACTGCAGGCGGCAGGTATCGTCGGCCGCATCCTGTGGGGTTGGACTGCCGACCGGCTGGTCAGCGCGCGGCAGGCATTGAGCCTGCTCGGTCTTGCCATCGGTGCGACGGGCGCAGTGCTGGCGCTGGTCGGACCGGGATGGCCGTTGGCGCTGGTCCTCGTCGTGGCGGCGGCGCTCGGCGCCGTGGCGTTGGGCTGGAACGGCGTGTTTCTCGCCGAAGTCGCGCGGCTCGCACCGCCGGGCGGCGCCGGCATGGCGACCGGCGGCGCGTTGGCCTTGACGTTCGTCGGCGCGCTACTCGGACCGCCTGCGTTTGGCGCCGTCGTCGACTTCACCGGTAGCTATCGGATTGCGTTCTTCATCGCCGCGGCGGCCGCGGTGATCTCCGGTCTTGCGGTCGGCCGACGGACGGCGTGACGGCCATTGTCAGCCGTTGTACGACAGCAATTCGACGGACGAAGCTTCGCGTCCGCGCCGTGCCTGCGATACCATCATGCGCACTGGCTGACCGGGTTCGAGGCCGTCGATGCCGGAGCGGCGCAACGCCGTCACGTGCACGAAGATGTCCTTGCTGCCGTCGTTCGGCAGGATGAATCCGAAGCCGCGCGCCGGGTCGTACCATTTGACCACGCCATCAAGCGATTCGGCCGGCCCTGCCGGCATGTCGTTGCCGCCACCGCCGTCGCGCGAGCGGAACCCGCCGCGTTCGCGCGGCGCCCGCTGCGTCGCGGTGGAGGCATCGAGGTCGAGGACCTGGATCGCGGCGCGGCCCTTCGGTCCCTGCATCCACTCGAAGGTGATGCTGGCGCCGTCCGGCGCTTCGCTGAAGCCCGAGCGCTCTAAGACAGCCAGCGGCAGGAAGACGTCGCTCGTTCCGTCATCCGGAACGATGAAACCGAACCCCTTGCTGCGGTTGAACCATTTGATTTTGCCGGACAGCCGCGCGACTTCGCCTTGCGGCGGTGCAAATGCGTTCATGGATGCACCATCGGAAAAATAACCCCCCACATTCCATCCCAGACCGACGGTTGAGATCCGTCTTTAGACTGGTGAAATGCCCTCATTCCCGGACTTATCTAGTCCGGGACTCGGCACAATACATAAGGTTATTTCCCCGCCAGCTTGCTGGCAAATAGTAAATAATTAACGTCGGGCCGCCCGCCGAGCAACCAGCCGCTGCCATCCGGGCGGTAATTCAGCGCCGTGATCGTCGCCACGTCGAGACGATTTTTCCGAAGCATTTCAGCCACTTCCGAAGGGCGCACGAATTTCGACCAGCGATGCGTGCCGCGCGGCACCCAGCGCAGCACATATTCGGCGCCGACGATCGCGAAGAGAAACGAGCGGAGCGTGCGGTTGAGCGTCGACAGTGCGAAACCTCCGCCGGGCGCGACCAGCGCGGCGGCGGTGGCGACGAATACCGCCGGATCGGTGCTGTGTTCGATCACTTCCAGCGCCAGGACCGCATCGAAACGCTGTCGCCGGCGTATCAAATCCTCCGCGGCGGCTTGGCGGTAGTCGATGGTGAGGCCGGCATCGGCGGCGTGGGCGCGCGCGATGCGGATGGCGGTCGCATCGGCGTCGATGCCGGTCACCGTGAAGCCGAGCCGCGCCATCGGTTCGGCGACGATGCCCCCGCCGCAGCCGATGTCGAGCAGCGACAGGCCTTTGAACGGGCGCGTCGACGTCGGATCGCGGCCGAAATGGCGTGCGAGTTGATCGCGCAAGAAGGTCAGGCGCACCGGATTAAGTTGATGGAGCGGACGGAACTCGCCGCCGGGGTCCCACCAGGCGCGGGCCATCGCCGCGAAATTGGCGACCTCGCCGGCGTCGACGGTCAACGGCCGGCGCGGCGCGGCGACCGGCCGTCGCCGGCGGCCCGCCCGGCGTCCGAGTTTGCGGCGCGGCAGGGCCGTCATGAGCGGCCTACGCATCGCGGCGTCGTGCGGTTTCTGTCCATGGTGCCGTTCCTACGCCGCCTTGCCCCGGTCTTGCGGGAAAGAGTATGTATACGCGCCCTTTTGCCGGCAACCTCCCAGCCCACGGGCTATTTTCGTCATGGCGCGCATCGTACAGAAATTCGGCGGCACGTCGGTCGCCGGGATCGATCGGATCAAGAACGTCGCCCGGCGCGTCAAGCGCGAGGTCGACGCCGGCAACGAGGTTGCCGTCGTGGTTTCGGCGATGGCCGGCGCCACCAACCAGCTCGTCGACTGGACCAACCAGATCGCGCGTCTGCACGACGCGCGCGAATATGACGTCGTCGTCGCCTCGGGCGAGCAAGTGACAGCCGGGCTGCTGGCGCTGGCGCTGCAAGATCTCGGCGTTGACGCGCGCTCGTGGCTTGGCTGGCAGGTTCCGATCCAGACCGACGGCATGCACGGCCGCGCGCGCATCGCCGAAATTCCGGTTACCGAATTAAAGGCGCGGCTCGGCCGCGGCCAGGTCGCGGTGGTCGCCGGTTTCCAGGGGCTCGGCCCCGATACCCGGATCACCACCCTTGGTCGCGGCGGGTCCGATACCTCGGCGGTGGCGCTGGCGGCGGCGCTCGAGGCCGAACGCTGCGACATCTTCACCGACGTCGACGGCGTCTATACCTCGGACCCGCGCATCGTTGCGAAGGCGCGCAAGCTCGATAGAATAACCTACGAGGAGATGCTGGAATTCGCGTCGCAAGGCGCGAAAGTCCTGCAGACGCGTTCGGTCGAGATGGCGATGAACCATCGCGTGCGCGTGCAGGTGCTGTCGAGCTTCGAGGATTCACCGGGCACATTGGTCGTGGACGAGGACGAGATTTTGGAAAAGCAGGTGGTGAGCGGCATCGCCTATAGCCGCGACGATGCCAAGGTGACGCTGGTCAAGGTTCCGGATCGGCCCGGCGTGGCCGCAGCGATCTTCGGGCCGCTGGCCGAGCACGCGATCAACGTCGACATGATCGTGCAGAATATCTCCGACGACGGCCGCACGACCGACCTGACCTTTACGGTCAGCAAGGCCGACCTCGCGCGCACGGTGAAGGTGCTCGAGGCGCAACGCAAGGCGCTGGCCTATGCCGAACTCAAGCCCGATCCCAACGTCGTCAAGATCTCGGTGATCGGTGTCGGCATGCGCAGTCACGCCGGCGTGGCGCAGAAGATGTTCTCGACCCTCGCCAACAAGAACATCAACATCCAGGTGATTTCGACCTCGGAGATCAAGGTGAGCGTGCTGGTAGCCGAAGAGTACACCGAACTCGCCGTGCGCGCGCTGCACACCGCCTACGGGCTCGACGCCGAATGACCGCCACCGACCGGGTCCGCGCCGCAGACTGGCTCGACCGGTTGTGGGCGCGCGGCCGCCGCTTTCTCGGCACCGAGCGCGCCATCATGGGCGGCGCGATGACCTGGGTGTCGGAGCGCAATCTGGTGGCCGCACTCTCCAATGGCGGCGGCTTCGGCGTCATCGCCTGCGGCTCGATGAATCCGGCGCAGCTCGACGCCGAGATCGCCGCGACGCAGGCGCTCACGACAAAGCCGTTCGGCGTCAACCTGATCACGCTGCATCCCGAGCTTCTGGACCTGGTCGACGTCTGCACGCGGCGACGCGTCAGCCATGTCGTGCTCGCCGGCGCTTTGCCGCCGGCGCCCGCAGTCGCGCGCGTCAAGCAGTCGGGCGCCAAGCTGTTGTGCTTCGCGCCGGCGCTATCGATCGCCAAGAAGTTGGTGCGCATGGGCGCCGACGCCATCGTCATCGAGGGCATGGAGGCTGGCGGCCATATCGGTCCGGTTGCAACCAGCGTGCTGGCACAGGAAATCCTGCCGCATGTCAGCGAGGTGCCGGTCTTCGTCGCCGGCGGCATCGGGCACGGTGCGGCGATCGCCTCCTATCTCGAAATGGGCGCGTCGGGCGTGCAGCTCGGCACGCGCTTCGTCTGCGCGCATGAATCGATCGCGCATCCGAAATTCAAACGGGCCTTCATCCGTGCGGCGGCGCGCGACGCGGTGCCGTCGATGCAGCTCGATCCGCGCTTCCCGGTGATTCCGGTGCGCGCGCTGGCCAACGACGGCACCCGCGCCTTCATGGAAAAGCAGCGCGACGTCGTCGAGCGCTTCACCAAAGGCGCCCTGTCGCAAAAGGACGCACAGCTCGAAATCGAGCACTTCTGGGTCGGCGCTTTGCGCCGCGCCGTAATCGACGGCGACATCGAAACCGGCTCGCTGATGGCGGGGCAAAGCGTCGGCATGGTGACGCGCGAGCAATCGACCAAGGACATTCTTGACGAGCTCATGGCGCAAGCGATCGATGCGCTGCTGACCCGCACCGGCGCGACCCGTGAGCGCGATGCTGAGGGAGAGCGCGCCGCCGCTTTGCGCTCTCGGGCGGAAGCCTGATGGAACCCGGCGCGGCGGCCGCTGGGTCCCGCCGCGTCCTCCGTCGCTTGCGCGACGTGATGGCCGGCGAAGGAACGGCTCAGCAAAAACTCGACAAGGTGGTGCGCATCGTCGCCGCGGACATGGTGGCCGAGGTGTGCTCGTGCTACATCCGCCGCGCTGGCGATCTGCTCGAGCTGTTCGCGACCGAAGGCTTGCGACCCGAGGCGGTACATCGCACGCGGTTGCGGATCGGCGAAGGTCTCGTCGGCGTCATCGCGGCGACGGCGCGGCCGCTGGCACTGGCTGAAGCGCAATCCCATCCCGATTTCGCCTATCGCCCGGAAACCGGCGAGGAGATCTATCACTCGTTGATGGGCGTGCCGATTCTACGCGGCGGCCGCGTTCTCGGCGTGCTGGCGGTGCAGAACCGCACCCAACGGCACTACAGCGAGGAAGAGATCGAGGCGCTGCAAACCATCGCCATGGTGCTGGCGGAGATCGCGGCGTCCGGCGATCTCGTCAGCCCAGCGGAGCAGCAACCCGGCGAAGGCAACGTCACGCTGCCGACGCGGCTCGACGGCGTCCGGCTCAATACCGGCCTCGCCGTCGGCCAGGCTGTGCTGCACCAGCCGCGCGTCGCCATCCACCGCATCGTCGCCGAGGACATCGCCGCCGAACTCGAACGGCTGCGGCAGGCAACCGTCGCGATGCAGAGTGCGATCGACGAGCTGCTGGCGCAAAGCGACATGCCCGCGTCGGGCGAGCACCACGACGTGCTCGAGACCTACCGCATGTTTGCCGCCGACCGCGGCTGGCTGCAGCGTATCGCCGATGCGGTGCGCGGCGGCTTGACCGCCGAGGCCGCGGTGCAACGCGTCCTCGACGACACGCGGGCGCGGTTGTTGCAGGCGACTGATCCTTACATCAAGGAGCGATTGGCCGATCTCGAGGACGTCGCCAACCGCCTGCAGTGGCATCTGACCGGCAATCCGGTCACGGCGGCGCGTCAGGCCGAACTGCCGGAGGAATTCGTCGTCGTCGCACGCAATATGGGGCCTGCGGAATTGCTCGATTACGACCGGCGCCGGCTCAAAGGCGTGGTGCTCGAAGAGGGCTCGCCCAGCGCGCACGTGGCGGTGGTGGCGCGCGCCCTCGACATTCCGGTGGTCGGTCGCGTCAAGGACGTGCTGCTGCGGGTCGAAGGGGGCGACATCGTGGTGGTCGACGGCGACGATGCGATCGTCGTGCTACGCCCGAGCGACGATCTCGTGCAGGCGGCGCAGGCGCGTATCCAAGTCCGCCAGGGACGACGGGAGCAGTATGCCGCGCTCAAGGATCTGCCGGCGCAGACCAAGGACGGCGTGCAGGTCGAGTTGAGCCTCAACGCCGGCATGCTGATCGATTTGCCGTATCTCGACGAATCCGGCGCGCATGGCATCGGCCTGTTCCGCACCGAACTCCAATTCATGCTACGCGACGATTTCCCGACGGTCGCGCAGCAATCGGCGCTCTACCGCCGCGTTCTCGACCAGGCGGGCGACCGGCCGGTCACCTTTCGCACGCTCGATATCGGTGGCGACAAGCTGCTGCCGTATATGGAAGGCGAGCCCGAGGAGAATCCGGCGATGGGCTGGCGCGCGGTGCGCATTGCGCTCGACCGGCCGGCGCTGCTGCGCCAGCAGCTGCGAGCCCTCATCCGCGCCGCGTCGGGCAAACGTCTGCGCGTGATGTTCCCGATGGTCGCCGTGATCGCCGAATTCGACGCGGCGCGCGAGGTGCTTAATCTCGAGCTCGACCGCGTCCGCAAGCGCGATGGCGTGCCGCCGTCCGCAATCGAAGCCGGCGTCATGCTCGAAGTTCCGGCGTTGCTCTGGCAGCTGCCCGACCTGTTGAACCGCGTCGACTTCATCTCGGTCGGAACCAACGATCTCGTGCAGTTCCTGTTCGCCGCCGACCGCGGTAACGCTCGGATCGCCGAGCGTTACGACTATCTGTCCCCGGCCGTGTTGCACGTGCTTGCCGACATTGCGCGCGACTGTATCAGCGCGGCGAAGCCCTTTGCCTTGTGCGGCGAAATGGCGGGCGATCCGCTCGGCGCCATGGCCCTCATCGGCCTCGGATACCGCAACCTTTCAATGTCGCCGCGCTCGCTGGGGCGCGTCAAAGCCATGATCCGGTCGCTCGACTGCCGAACCTTGTGTGACTTTCTTGCGACACTCGGCGGCGGCCACGCCGAAAGCCTGCGCGTAAGCTTGCACAATTTCGCTCAGGACCACGACGTCGCTATTTGACGACGCGGCGGAACGGACGATTGTTGCGGCAGGAAGCGCCTTAGGACACAATTCCGGCGAGGGTACATGTTGTCGTCGCCTGGGCAAAAATCACCAAAGCCGGAAAGCCCCGAGCCCGCCGCGCTCGAAGCCGAACCAGCACCGACGCGCCCCAAGCACACGATAGGCGCGCTGCTGCGTGAAACGCGCGAAAGCTACGGCGGCGACGTCGAGCGGATCGCCAATGCGCTGCGCGTCCGCGCCCAGTATCTGGTGGCGATCGAAGAGGGCCGTTACGACCGGCTGCCCGCGCCGGTCTACGCGCTCGGCTTCGTGCGTGCCTACGCCATTCATCTCGGTCTTGACGGCGAGGAAGCGGTGCGGCGTTTCAAGCAGGAGGCCGGCGGCTTCGAAACTTCGCGCGATCTGGTTTTTCCTGTGCCGCTCGGCGAGCGCGGCATCCCGCACGGCCGGATCCTGGCGGCGGCGGTGCTGTTGCTGCTCGCGGCCTACGGCGCCTGGTATTACTTGTCGTCCGGCGGCCGCGTTCGTCCCGAGCGCGTCAGCGCCGTGCCGTCGGCGCTCCTGTCGCCGCCGGCCGCGCCCTCGACCGCGAATCCGCCGGCGGCGGAGTCGACGAATCAACCTGCGCCGCCGGCAGCCACGGCGCCGGCCGCGACCGCGAAAACCGAACCGGTGCCGAAACTCGCGCCGCCACCGCCGCCGGCCAGTGCCTCGCCGCCCGATGGCAAAGACGTGGCGCCGGTTTTGAAGCCACCGCCGGGCATGGGCCGACCGCAGACCGCGATCGCGCCGCCGACGCAAACCGCCGCCTTGCCGTCTGGTGACAACGACGCGTCGGTGACGCCGGGTCCGGGCGACTTGCACGTCTTCGGCGTCACCGATGGGCCGGTGCGGATCGTCATCCACGCGAAGCAAGAATGCTGGATCAAGGTGCGTGACCGGAATGGGACAACCGTGTTTCAACGGCTGATGAAACCCGGCGACGTCTATCGCGTTCCGGAGCAGGCTGGCCTGGCGCTCTACGCCGGCAACGCCAGCGGCCTTGTGGTCGCAGTCGATGGCCAGGACGCGCCGCCGCTAACCGGCAAGGTGCGACATGATATCCGCCTCGATCCGGATCAGCTCAAAGCCGGCACGGCCGTGGTGGATTGAGGGTTTCCGGCCCCTTGGTTTGACGCGGCAAAACGCGCTATAAACCGCCCCAGCCGGGGGCCGATCCCGGAGGCTCATTTCCCGGCATTACAAGGGTTTCGAGAGGTTCCGTCATGAGCGTGCGTCCCTATCGCGACATCATCCGCCGCAAAAGCCGGATGATTCACGTCGGTTCGGTGCCGATCGGCGGCGACGCGCCCATCGCGGTGCAGTCGATGACTAACACGCTGACACATGACGTCAAGGCGACGGTGGAACAGATCCAGGCGCTCGAACGCGCCGGCGCCGACGTCGTCCGCGTCTCATGCCCCGACGAAGAGTCCTCGGCGGCGCTCAAGGACATCGTGCCCCAGGTGAAGGTGCCGATCGTCGCCGACATCCACTTCCACTATAAACGGGCGATCGAAGCGGCGAAGAACGGCGCCGCTTGCCTGCGCATCAATCCCGGCAACATCGGCTCGGCCGAACGCGTCCGCGAGGTCGTCAAGGCGGCGAAGGATCACGGTTGCTCGATGCGCATCGGCGTCAACGCTGGCTCCCTCGAGCGTGATCTGCTCGAACGCTACGGCGAGCCGTGCCCCGAAGCGATGGTCGAGAGCGCGCTCAACCACGCCAAGATTCTCGAGGATAACGATTTCTTCGAGTTCAAGATTTCCTGCAAGGCGTCGGACGTGTTCTTGGCGGTTGCCGCCTACCAGCAGCTCGCCGAGGCCTGCGATTATCCGCTGCATCTCGGCATCACCGAAGCCGGCGGCCTGATGACCGGCACGACCAAGTCGGCGATCGGCCTGGGCTCGTTGCTGTGGGCCGGCATCGGCGACACGATCCGCGTATCGCTGTCGGCCGATCCGGTCGAAGAGATCAAGGTCGGCTACGAGATCCTGAAGGCGCTCGGCCTGCGGCGGCGCGGCGTCACCGTCATCTCGTGCCCGTCCTGCGCGCGGCAGAATTTCGAGGTCATCAAGACGGTCGAGATTCTCGAACAGCGGTTGGCGCACATCACCACGCCGATGACGCTGTCGGTCATCGGCTGCGTCGTCAACGGACCGGGCGAGGCGCGCGAAACCGATATCGGCTTTACCGGCGGCGGCAACAACACCCACCAGGTCTACATCGCCGGCGTGGCGCATCATCGCCTCAAGGACCAGAACATCGTCGACCACCTGGTCGAGCTCGTCGAGAAGAAGGCGGCCGAGATCGAAGCCAAGAAGCGGGACGAGAAGGCGACCGAGCCGGCCGAGGCCGCCGCTTCTTGAGCCTGTCAGAGTGAGCCGGGGTCTACAGCCGGTCCGCGGAACGCAGGATCTTCTGCCCGCGGCGATGCGCCGCCACCGCGCCGTCGTGGATACGGCGCGGGTGCATGCATTGCGTTTCGGCTACGACGAGATCGCGACGCCGATCTTCGAATTCACCGAAGTCTTCGCGCGGCCCATCGGCGAGACCACCGACATCGTGATGAAGGAGATGTACAGCTTCGCCGACAAAGGCGGCGAAGAAGTGACGCTCCGTCCCGAAAACACCGCCGGCGTGGTGCGCGCGGTGATCGCCAACGGCCTGACGCAAAGCCTGCCGCTGCGGTTTTTCTACCAAGGGCCGATGTTCCGCTACGAACGGCCGCAAAAGGGCCGCTTCCGCCAATTCCACCAGATCGGTGTCGAGCTGATCGGCGTCAAGGAGCCGCAAGGCGACGTCGAGGTGATCGCGCTCGGCGCCGACATTCTCGCCGCGCTCGGCGTGTTGGAGCGCACCGCGTTGCATCTCAATACACTGGGCGACGCGGAAAGCCGTGGCCTCTATCGCGACGCGCTGGTCAAATACTTCACGCAGCATGCGCACAAACTGTCGGAGGACAGCCGCAAGCGTCTCGAACGCAATCCTCTGCGCATTCTCGATTCGAAGGACGCGGCCGATATCGCCTTGAGCGCCGCCGCACCGCATTTCGAGAACTATCTGACGCCGGCATCGCGCGAATTCTTCGGCCGCGTCCGCGACGGGCTCGACGCCCTTGGCATCAAATACACGCTCAACCCGCGTCTGGTGCGTGGCCTCGATTACTACACGCACACCGCCTTCGAATTCGTCACCACCGAGCTTGGATCGCAGGGCGCAGTGCTCGCCGGCGGCCGTTACGATGGCTTGATGGGCGTGATGGGTGGTCCCGAAACGCCGGGCGTCGGCTGGGCGGCGGGCATCGAACGACTGGCGCTGATGATCGCCGAGCCCGCGTCGCCGCCGCGGCCGATCGCGCTGGTGCCCATCGGCGACGACGGCGAGAAGCGCGCATTGGCGCTGGCGCAAGAGCTGCGGCGCGCCGGTTTCACGATCGATCTCGCCTATTCGGGCAATCTGCAAAAGCGCATGCGGCGCGCCGATAAGATCATGGCGCGTGCGGCGGTGATCCTCGGCGAGGACGAGCTGAAACGCGGCCAGGCCGCCGTTCGCGACCTCGATGCCGGCACGCAGGAAGACGTGCCGCTGACCGCGCTCAAGGATCGCCTCGCGTCGTTCCGAGGCTGAGATGGCAGACAAGACCCCGTTCGACGCCAAGCTCGATCGCCTGGTGGCGCGCCACGCCGAATTGAGCGCCGCCATGGCCGACCCGGCGCGCACCGGCGAATTCGCCAAGCTCGCTAAGGAATACAGCGAGCTGACGCCCCTCGTCGAAGGCATCACCGCCTTGCGCCAAGCCGAGGCCGAGCGCCAATCGCTCGAGGAGCTCGCCGGCGGCGGCGATGCCGAGATGAAGAAGCTTGCCGAGGTCGAGCTCGACACGGTGAAGAGGCGGCTGCCGATCCTCGAAGAGCAGGTCAAGACGCTGCTTCTGCCCAAAGACGAGGCCGACGAGAAGAACGCCATCCTCGAAGTCCGCGCCGGCACCGGCGGCGAGGAGGCAGCGCTGTTCGCCGCCGAGCTCTTCCGCATGTATCAGCGCTATGCCGTCCTCAAGGGTTGGCGCGTCGAACTGCTCGAACTGTCGGAAACCGGACTCGGCGGTCTCAAGGAAGGCATCGCATCGATCAGCGGCCGCGGCGTTTTCGCGCGCCTTAAGTTCGAATCGGGCGTTCACCGCGTCCAGCGCGTGCCGGCGACCGAAGGCTCCGGCCGCATCCATACCTCGGCGGCGACCGTCGCCGTCCTGCCCGAAGCCGAGGAGGTCGACGTCAAGATCGACGACAAGGATCTGCGCATCGACGTATTCCGCTCGTCGGGACCGGGCGGCCAGTCGGTCAATACGACCGACAGCGCCGTGCGCATCACGCACATCCCTACCGGCCTCGTCGTCTCGCAGCAGGACGAGAAATCGCAGCACAAGAACAAGGCCAAGGCGATGAAGGTGCTGCGGGCGCGGCTCTACGAGCGCGAGCGCCAGGCGCGCGAGGCCGAACGCGCCGCCTCGCGCAAGAGCCAAGTCGGCACCGGCGACCGCTCCGAACGCATCCGCACGTATAATTTTCCGCAAGGCCGCGTCACGGACCATCGCATCAACCTCACGCTCTACAAGATCGCGCAGGTGATGGAAGGCGAGGCGCTCGACGAATTCGTCGACGCGCTGCTCGCGGAAGACCGTGCCGCCAAGCTGGCGGAGGCGGAATGACGATCGTCGACGACGACACCATCGCAGCGGCGGCACGGCAGCTCGCCGCCGCCGGGATCGCGAATCCGCGGCACGAAGTGCGGCTGTTGCACGCGCTGGCAGCAGGCGACGATTCACGGCTGGCCGACTATGTCCGCCGCC
>JAGXBG010000188.1 GCA_018971215.1 Alphaproteobacteria bacterium | reverse complement strand
TATGAACTGAGCACGACTGGCAATAAGCAGCCAGCGAAGATCGAGGCGATCTTGGAGCTGGGGCCGAGGCCAAACCACAGGATCATCACCGGGATCAGCGCCGATTTCGGCATCGGATAGAGGCTCTTCATCAGCGGGCTGACGATCGCCTCGACCGGCGCATACCATGCCATCAGCACGCCCGAGCCGATGCCGACGACGATGCTGAGGCCGAGACCGACGACGACCTCGTACAGCGAGATCATGCCGTTGCTGACCAGACTGCCGTCCATCAGCAGACCCCACCATGCGGTCACGACCGCGCTCAACGGCGGCAGCGCATCGGGATTGACCAAGCCGACAGAGGGCGCAATCTGCCAGGCGATACAGACCAGGATCACGGGAAACGCGCGCAGCAATGCACTCGTGAGACGTGCAGTCAGAGGCCGCGCGGCCGCGCGGCGAGTGTCGGTTTCGAGCGCGGCCGCGCCGCTCATTCGCGCGTGCCCTGGGCGCG
The DNA here is from genome assembly GCA_018971215.1 of Alphaproteobacteria bacterium. Taxonomy (GTDB): domain Bacteria; phylum Pseudomonadota; class Alphaproteobacteria; order ATCC43930; family CGMCC-115725; genus REEB95. The sequence goes on along the minus strand of JAGXBG010000188.1, from coordinate 3,632 downwards.
GATCGCCTCGTCGCGCACCAGCTTCCACAGATGGTCGATCTTGTCGGCGAATTCGCGCGTCTGCAGCAGCTCTTCGCCGCGGGCATTGCTCGTGAATTTGATGTCGACGATCTCCTTGATGCGGCCCGGCCGGGCCGACATCACCGCGACGCGATCGGCGAGATAGACCGCCTCGCGCACGTCGTGGGTCACGAACACGACGGTCTTGGGCGCGCGCCGCATGATCGCCCGCAGCTCTTCGTGCATCAGCGCGCGGGTCTGCGCGTCGAGCGCTCCAAACGGCTCGTCCATCAGCAGGATTTCAGGTTCGACCGCCAGCGTCCGAGCGATGGCGACGCGCTGGCGCATGCCGCCCGAGAGCTGCGACGGATAGCTGTCTTCGAAACCCTTCAAATGCACCAGCTCGACGAATTCCTGCGCCCGCTTCTCGCGCCCGGGTTTGGGCATGCCCTGTTTCTCGAGGCCGTAGAGGATGTTCTCACGCACCGTCTTCCACGGAAAAAGCGCGAAATGTTGGAAAACGATGCCGCGGTCAGGGCTTGGACCTTCGACCGGCCTGCCGCCGACGGTGATCGCGCCGCTTTCGACCGGGATGAAGCCGCCGAGCAGATAGAGCAGCGTGCTCTTGCCGCAGCCCGACGGACCGAGCAGCGCCAGGAACTCGCGGTCCTTGACGTCGAGCGACACGCCTTCGAGTGCGAGGACCGGCTTTCCGCGCGGCGGCCGGTACGTGTGACGAACCTCGCGGAACGAAATCCCTGCCATGTCCAAACCGGTTGTGTCAGTGCACGCGCTTGGCCGCCTCGGTCACGAGCGAAATATCGGCGTATTTCTTGACGTCGATCGGAATGTTCAGGAAGCCCAATTCTTTCTGCACATTGAGATTGTTTTGCAGTGCCGTCAGATTCGGCAAGGCGTTGATGTTGCGATAGTTGTCTTTATGCGTGAACAGCCAGTCGGAATATTCCGACGGCGGCTTCTTGGTGAAGTCGGCGACGATCTTGATCGCCTGCTCGCGGTTCTTCGGATCGTAGAACCAGTGCAGCGCACGGATCCAATCCTCGAAGAAATCGACCAGCACGGCGCGATGCGCCTTGATGAACGGCGCGCGGCCGACCAGCAGCGTCGTCTGCGCCGGCCCCATCGCATCGCCGACGGTGAACAGCGTCTTGAGATTGTTCTGTCGGTGCGCCTCGATCGAGAACGGCATGATCATTGTGGCGAGGTCGACCTTTTTCTCCTCGATCGACGCCAGCATGTTCGGGAACTGTACCTCGACCACCTGGTAGTCGCGCGTCGCCTGCAATCCATGGGTCAGTAGGAATTTCTTCGACGCGATGTCGACCGCGCCGCCGATCGCGTTGGTGGCGACGATCTTGCCCTTCAGATCCTCGGGCTTGGCGATGCCGCTGTCGGCGCGGACCATGTATTCGCTGGTGTAATAGCCCGGAATGCCGTCCTGGTAGAGATCGGCAACGACGCGAATGTCATCGAGATGCGCGTTCTGGATCGCCAGTCCGAAGGACGAGAAGGCCAGCGACGCGAAATCGATGTTGCCGGAGGCGAGGCTGGTGATCTGCGGCGTGCTACCGCGGAAATGCGTCAGTTCGACGGTGTAGCTCTTTCCGTAGTGCTTGAGGATCGCCGGATTGCTGAACAGCACCGCAGTGAGTTGACCGGGGATAACTGCCCAAGAGATCGTGATCTTCAGCGGCTCGGCGGCGCGCGCCGACATGAGCCCGGCGAAGAGAACGGCTGCGAGCGTAACCGCCACCGCCGTTGCACGAATCTTACGCATATTCTTATCCCTCCCCGACCGTCGACTTGCGCGACGCTTGCAGGACTTTTGCGGTCCATACGGGGATTGTCAACCCGATCTCGAACATGTTCGGGCTCTGGACAGAAGCGTAACGGCGTGGGCAGGATCGCCGCCCGCGACAATGTCGGGACAGTGAGCCAATGCGCGAATTCGACCTGGGCCGGGCCGTACCGCGAACCGAAGACCTGCTGTTGTTACGCGGTCGTGGCCGCTACACCGACGACATCGCCCTGCCGCGCGCGGCGCAGCTCTATGTGCTGCGCTCGCCGCACGCCGCGGCGCGCATCCGCAGCATCGACACCGCGGCGGCTCAGGACGCGCCGGGCGTCGTCGCCGTGCTTACCGGCCGCGATGCCGCCGCCGACGGACTCGGCACGCTGCGCGGCCGCATCGCTCGCAAGCGGCCCGACGGCGGCCCGAATTACCAGCCGGCCTATCGCATCCTGGCGCTCGACCGCGTCCAGCATGTCGGCGATCCGGTGGCGGCGGTCGTCGCCGAGACGCTGGCTCAGGCCAAGGATGCCGCCGAACTGATCGCGGTCGACTACGAGATCCTGCCGTCGGTCACCGACACCGCCGGCACACTGGCGCCCGATGCGCCGCAAATTTGGGACGAGGCGCCCGGCAATATCTGCTTCGTCGAGCATGTCGGCGACGAAGCCAAGGTGAAGGAGGCGTTGGCGCGCGCCAAGCACGTCGTGCGCCAGCGTTTCGTCGTCAGCCGCGTCGTCGCCTCGCCGATGGAAGGCCGTGCCGCGCTCGGTTATTACGACACGCGCGAGGAGCGTTACACGCTTTATGCCGGCCTACAGGCGCCTCACCTCATGCGCGCCGATCTCGCCGACAATATCTTCAAGCTGCCGGCGAACCGCTTTCACCTGATCTCGCCCGACGTCGGCGGCGGCTTCGGCATGAAGGGCAGCGCCTTTCCCGAATACGCGCTCGTCCTATGGGCGGCCAAGCGCGTCGGCCGGCCGGTGAAATGGTTCGCCGAGCGCAGCGAGTCCTTCGTCGGCGACCATCACGCGCGCGACAATGTCTCCGAGGTGGCGCTGGCGCTGGACGAGAACGGCAAATTCCTGGCGCTCGACGTCGCGACTGTCGCCAATATCGGCGCCTATATCGCCTCGAACGGCCTGCACGTGCCGGTCGGCAATCTCGGCGGCCTCGCCGGCCCCTACACCACGAAGGATATCCACGTAAAGGTGACCGGCGTGTTCTCGAACACCAACGCGACCTGTCCCTATCGCGGCGCCGGTCGGCCCGAAGCGTCGTTCTGCATCGAGCGCATCATCGACATGGCGGCAGCCGAGCTGAAGGTCGACCGCGTCGAACTGCGCCGCCGCAATCTGATTCCGCCAGCGGCGATGCCGTTCAAGACCGGCCTGGTGTTCACTTACGATTGCGGCGAGTTCGAGCGCGTCATGGACAAGGCGCTGGCGCTCGGCGACTGGCCAGGTGTGGCAACGCGCAAGGCGGCGGCGCAACGCCGTGGCAAGCTTTATGGTGCGGGCATCGTCTCGGTCATCGAGGTTGCCGGCGGACCCGCCGCTGCGCCCTTCGAGGAAGCCACGGAAATCCGTTTCGACGCCACCGGCAGCGCGACGCTGCTGCTCGGCACGCACAGTCACGGCCAGGGCCACGAGACCGCGTTCCGCCAGCTCGCCAATCATTTCCTCGGTCTCGCGCCTGAACAGGTGACGGTGATTTACGGCGACACCGACAAGGTGTTCCACGGCCGCGGCACCTTCGGCTCGCGCTCGCTGTCGGTCGGCGGCGCGGCACTCCAGCTTGCCACCGAGCGCGTCATCGA
>JAGXBG010000031.1 GCA_018971215.1 Alphaproteobacteria bacterium | reverse complement strand
GACCAATGATCTTCGCGCTCGTCCTGCTGTTCGTCACGCTCGCCGTGCTCGGCACCGTGCTGTCGCCGCTGTGGCAGCAGGGCGGCCGGGCGATGACGCGCGGCCGCTATGACCGTGCGGTCTATCGCGATCAGCTCAACGAGATCGAGCGCGACCTGGCGCGCGGCATGGTGCGGCCCGAAGACGCGGCGGCTGCGCGACGCGAGATCGAGCGCCGCATCCTGGCGGCCGCGGACGAGCCCGACGCGCCGGCGGCCGGAGCGCCGCGGCGCAGTCTTGCCGCCATCCTCGCCGTGTGCGCCGGCGCTGTCGCGCTCGTCGCGTACATGGCACTGGGATCGCCTGGCCTACCGGATCTGCCGTTTGCCAATCGCGTCTCACCGGCGGCGCAAGCGGCGATGATCCAGAACATGGTGTCGGGCCTCGCCGCCCAGCTGAAAGACAATCCGCAGGATGCGCAGGGCTGGGCGATGCTCGGCCGCTCCTATGCGGTGCTGGGCGAGACCGACAAGGCGATCGACGCTTACGAGCACGCCCGCCAGCTCAAGCCCGACGATCCGACCATCGCGCTTGCCGAGGCGGCGGCGATGCTGGCGGACCGCAAGGTCGAAGATCCGGTGCCGGCACGCGCAGTGGCGCTGCTCAAAACCGTCACCGCGCGGCAGCCCGACCAACCGATGGCGCTGTGGTTCCTCGGCCTGGCGGCAGCGCAACAGCGTGATTTCACGCAGGCGCGCGACGACTGGACGCACCTGTTGCGGGTGATGCCGGCCGATGCGCCCGAACGCGATACCGTCAACGCTGCGCTCGACGCGATCAAGGGCAAGTAGGCGGGCTTGGCCGACGGCAAGCCGCCGCGGTAGAGTTTCGTCCAGGGAGGCAACGATGGACGCGCGGCAAGACGCGGCCCTCTGGGAGCCGACGCCCGAGCGCATCGCGGCGACCAATCTGCGACGCTTCATGGACGAAGCCGGACGGCGGACGGGCCGCCGCTTCGACGATTTCGCCAACCTGCACCGCTGGTCGATCGAGGATCGCGAAGGCTTTTGGCGCCTGATCTGGGATTGGGGCCGCGTCATCGGTGAGCCCGGCGCGAGCGTGCTCGACGCCGGCGACCGCATGCCGGGTGCGCGCTTCTTCCCGGCCGCGCGGCTCAATTACGCCGAGAACCTGCTGCGCAAGCGCGACAGCAGCGACGCACTGGTCTTCCGCGGCGAGGACAAAGTGCGCCGGCATCTGTCGTGGACCGAGCTTTACGATCAAGTGTCGCGACTGGCGCAGGCGATGAAGGCTGACGGCATCGGCCCCGGTGATCGCGTCGGCGGCATCGTCGCCAACATGCCCGAGGCGATCGTCGGCATGCTGGCTGCTGCGTCGCTTGGTGCGGCCTGGTCGTCGTGCTCGCCGGATTTCGGCGTCAAAGGCGTGCTCGACCGGTTCGGCCAGATCGAGCCCAAGCTGATGCTCGCGGTCGACGGCTATTTCTACAACGGCAAGAGCTTCGACAATTCCGACAAGACCCGCGAGATCGCCGCCATGCTGCCGTCGCTCAAGCGCACGATCATCGTGCCCTATATCGGCAGCGCCGCATCGCTCGACGCGCTGCCCAACGCTAAGGCCTATGCCGACTACGTCGCGCCTTATGCGCCGCGCGACATCGACTTCGTGCGGCTGCCGTTCAATCATCCGCTCTACATCATGTATTCGTCGGGCACGACCGGCGTGCCCAAATGCATCGTCCACGGCGCCGGCGGCTCGCTGTTGAAGCACATCGTCGAACAACAGCTGCATTGCGACCTCAAGGACGGCGACCGGTTGTTTTATTTCACCACCTGCGGCTGGATGATGTGGAACTGGCTCGCGACCGGCCTCGCCGCGGGTGCGACGCTGCTGCTCTACGACGGCTCGCCGTTCCATCCCTCGGGCAATGCGCTGTTCGATTACGCCGACGACGAGCGCATGACGCATTTCGGCACCTCAGCGAAATACATCGACTCGGTGCTCAAGGCCGGTCTCGAGCCGATCAAGACACACAAGCTGTCGACCGTACGCTATCTGAGTTCGACCGGATCGCCGCTATCGCCCGAAGGCTTCGACTTCGTCTATCGCGGCATCAAGCGCGACCTGTTCATGGCGTCGATTTCGGGCGGCACCGACATCATGGGCTGCTTCGTTATGGGCAATCCGATCGGTCCGGTGTGGCGCGGCGAGATCGCGGCGCCGGTGCTCGGCATGGGGGTCGACGTGCTACGCGACGATGGCAGCCGCGCGGCCGACGACGAGAAGGGCGAGTTGGTCTGCACCCGCGCCTTTCCCTCGATGCCGCTCGGCTTCTGGAACGATCCGGGCGACGCCAAGTACCACGCCGCCTATTTCGAACGCTTTCCCAATATCTGGTGCCACGGCGACTACGCCGCGCGCACGCGCCATGGTGGCTTCGTCATCTATGGCCGCTCGGACGCGGTGCTCAATCCCGGCGGCGTGCGCATCGGCACCGCCGAGATCTATCGCCAGGTCGAGCAGATTCCCGAAGTGCTGGAATCGTTGGTCATCGCCCAGGAATGGCAGAATGACGTGCGCATCGTGCTCTTCGTGAAACTTCGAGAAGGCGTGACGCTCGACGAGACGCTGATCCAGCGCATCAACCGGCAGATCCGTGCCAACGCCAGCCCGCGCCACGTGCCGGCGCGCATCGTCCAGGTCGCCGATATTCCGCGCACCAAGAGTGGCAAGATCGTCGAGCTCGCGGTGCGTGAGGTCGTGCACGGCCGGCCGGTGAAGAATCTCGAGGCGCTGGCCAATCCCGAGGCACTCGCCCACTTCCGCGACCGGTCGGAGTTGCGGAGCTAGACCGCCAACTTGTCGATGGTTTTCGCCAAGTCGATGTCGCGGCGCGACAGGCCGCCGGCATCGTGGGTCGAAAGCGTGATCTCGACCTTGTTATAGACGTTGAACCATTCGGGATGGTGGTCCATCTTTTCCGCCGCGAGCGCGACCTTGCTCATGAATCCCCAGGCGTCGGCGAAGGTGCGGAATTGAAAGCTCTTCTTGATCGCGTCGCGGCCGGCGACGTCCGCCCAGCCGTGCAGACCTGTCAGCGCCTCGGCGCGCGCCGTCCCCGCCAGCTTCTCGACCATCGTCCGCCTCCCTTGCTGCCGCTATGAGCCCTCATTCGACTGCGCCGACTTTGGCCGACATCGAGGCGCTGGCGCAACGCGCCTTGACCACCATTCCCGAACGCCTCAAGCGCCATGTCGGCGCCGTCGTCATCCGCGTCGACGAGTTTCCCGACGAGGATACCGAGAGGGAGATGGAACTCGAAAGCCCTTTCGACATCCTCGGCCTCTATCGCGGCGTCGGCATGCCCTATAAGAGCGTCAGCGATCCGCTGCCGTCGATCGACATGATCTTCCTCTATCGCCGGCCGATCCTCGACTATTGGTGTGAGACCGGCGACGACCTCTATCGTGTCGTGCGCCATGTTTTGATTCACGAGATCGGCCATCATTTCGGGTTCAGCGACGCCGATATGGACCGCATCGAGGCAGAGGGGGCATGAGCGAGTCACAGCAGCCCGGCCTGGCCTATTGGAGCGGCGAGGGCGGCGACAACTGGGCGCGGCAGAATGAATTCACCGAGGCGATGCTCGCGCCGGTGATGGTGCCGCTGATCGCCGCGGCCTCGGCCAAGCCGGGCGAGCGCGTGGTGGACACCGGCTGCGGCTGCGGCGCCTTGGCGCTGGCGCTCGCCAAGGCGGTCGGGCCGCAAGGCCGCGTCCTCGGCATCGACGTGTCGCCAGCGATGCTGGCGGTCGCACGCCACCTGACGCCACCTGAGGCGCGCGCCGAGTTCGTCGAAGCCGACGCCACGACCTATGCGTTCCCGCGCGCCGGATTCGACCTTCTGGCATCGCGCCACGGTGTCATGTTCTTCGCCGATCCGGAACGCGCCTTCGCGAATCTGCGCACCGCCTTAAAGCCGGGCGGCCGCCTCGCATTTTCCTGCTTTCGCACGCCCAGGGACAATCCCTGGGCGACGGCGCCGCTTGAGGCCGCCTATCAGGTCATGCCGCGGCTGCCCAAGCCCGGACCCGAGGATCCCGGCCCGTTTTCCTTCGCCGATCCGACGCGGGTCGAGCGCATTTTGGGCAGCGCGGGCTTCGCCGCGGTCACGATGACGCCGCACGATTTGAGCTTCGACATCGCCGCGGGCGGCGGGCTCGAGACGTCGGTCGGATATATGCTCGACATCGGCCCGGCGAGCCGCACCTTCGACAAAGGCGACCCGGCGGCGCGCGCCAAGGTCGAGGCGGCGCTGCGCGCGGGACTCAAGCCTCACGTCAAGGGCAAGTCGGTCCTGCTGGGCGCCGGCATTTGGATCGTGACGGCGCGCAATTCCTAAAGCAGCGCCGCGATCCGCCGGCGCAATTCGGGAATGAGTGACCGGCGGAACCACGGATTGTTCTTCTCCCACGCGGTCGTGCGCCACGACGGATGCGGCAGCGGCAAGGTTCCCGCCGGCGCCGCGCGCCACGCCTTGACTGTTTCGGTCATGCTCTGCCGTTTGGCTTCGGGCAGGTAGTAGGCGATGGCGTAGGAGCCGACCAACAGCGTGAGTGCGACCTTGGGCAGCTCCGCCAACAGGCTCGGATGCCACAGCGGCGCGCATTCCGGCCGCGGCGGCAGATCGCCGCCCTTGGCGTCGCGGCCGGGATAGCAGAACGCCATGCCCATCACCGCGACGCGGCGTTCGTCGTAGAACGTGGCGCGGTCGACACCCATCCATTCGCGCAGCCGGTCGCCGCTGCGGTCGTTGAAATTGAGGCCGGTTTCGTGCACGCGCGTGCCGGGCGCCTGGCTGAGAATGAGGATGCGGGCGCCGCGCGCCACTTGCAGCACCGGCCGCGGACCGAGCGGCAAATGCCTGGCGCAGACGCGGCAGCCGCGCAGCCGGACGAGCAGCTCGTCGAGGCTTTCATCCGAGGGCTTGAGCGCGGCGCGGGTCACGACGCCGAGCTTAACCGGAAAAAGGAAGCGGCGCCTCTTGGCAGGCGCCGTCTTTCCGTCCTCGGGCCGCCCAAACTGGATCGTCGGAAACTGCGGGGTGAGACCTCAACCCTATAAGAGCAAAGCCCGCGCCGCAAGGGATATTCCAGTATTTCCAATGACTTATGTTTCCGGGGGTGGGGCGGCTGGTAAGGCTTTGCGACGATCCTAGCGCAGCGCTGCCGCGATATTGCCGCCGTCCACCGTGGTGACGTCGCCGGTCGTTTTGAGCGCGGTCGCGTGATAAAAAAACGCGGCCGCCACGTCTTCGGCGGTGACCTCACGGCCCAAAAGGTTGCCGCGCATGTAATCCTGCTCGCTGACGCCGCGGGCCAGGGCGCGCGAGGCGACCATGTCCTTGGTCAACAGGCCGCTGCGGACGCGGTCGGCGTTGACCGCGTTGGCGCGGATGCCGTCCTTGCCGCATTCCAGCGCATATTGCCGAACCAGCAGCAACGTCGCCGCCTTGGGCAAGCCGTAGGGCCCGAAATCGGCGCCGGGATTAATCGCCTGTTTCGAGACATTGAACAGCAAGGCACCGCCGAAGCCCTGGGCGCGCATCACCTTGACCGCGGCGCGCGCGACGCGCTGATGGGCGAAGAAATTGAGCTCGAAGCTCTGGCGCAGCACCTTGTCGTCGAGGTCGCTAATGGCGCCCTGCCACGCCGCGCCGGCATTGGAGACGACGATGTCGACGCCGCCGAGCCGGGCGCAACATTCGGCGAACGCGGCATGCACCGCGCCGTCGTCGGTAACGTCGCATTCGAGGCCAAGCGCTCCGAGCTGTTGAGCCAGGCTTTCGATCGCCTTTTTGTCCTTGTCGAGCAGCACCAGCTCGGCGCCGCCCGCGCGGAAGGCGCGCGCCGTCGCCATGCCGATGGCGCCGGCGGCCCCGGTGATCACCGCGATCTGGCCGGCGAGCGGCTTCTCCGCCGTCTTGCCAAGCTTGGCCTGTTCGAGCGACCAGTATTCCATCTCGAACAGCTTGTCTTCGGGCAGCGATTCGAAGCGGCCGAGCGCCTCGGCGTCGGTGATTACGGCAATGGCGTTCTCGGCGACGTCGGCGGCGATGATCGCGTCTTTGCGGCTGCGGCCCATGCCGAACAGGCCGAGCCCCGGCACCAGCACGACACGCGGCAACGGATCGAGCGGCCGTTTGGGCGGATCGCAACGCGCGTTGTTGCGCGCGAAATACGCGCGATAGCGCTCGATAAAGCCCTTGGCGGTGGCCGAGGCGTCCTTGTGGAACTGTGCCAAGTTGGCGGCATCGGGCGGCGCCATCAGCAGCGGCACGTTCTTGGTGCGGATGGTGTGGTCGGGCGTCACGACGCCGGTCTGCGAATAGCGCGCCGCTTCGCGGCCGTTGACGTAGGCCAGGATCGTCGGCGAGGTGCGGAACTCGAGGATCAGGCGGCGCCAAGCGCCTTCGATCTTCTCGTCCTTGATCGCGCAAGCGCCGCGCACGACGGGCGCGACCTCGGCGACGCTGGCGATGCGCTGCGGCAGCACGATCGCCGGAAAGACGCGCCGCGTGCCCTTTTTCTGGATGCGCAGCTCCGCGGCGCTGACCGCCGCGATCATGCGTTCGTACGCTTCGCGCGCATCGGCGCCGAAGGTGAAGATGCCGTGCTTCAGCAGGATCAGGCCTTCGACGCGCGGATCGTGGTCGAAGATTCGCGCCGCCTTCTTGGCGAGGTCGAAGCCCGGCATGACATAGGGCACGATGCCGAAACGGCCGTCATAGACTTCGCGGCAGATCTTGTCGCCGTCCGGCTGATCGACCAGGCTCAGCACCGCGTTGGCGTGCGTGTGGTCGATGAATTTCGCCGGCAAGAAGGCGTGCAGCAGGGTCTCGACCGATGGGTTGGGCGCACCGGGATCGAGCAGGTTGGCGCGTTGGACGCGCACCATGTCCTCGTCCGCGAGGCGCTCGAGCGCACGCAGCTTCAACAGCGGCGCGAGCCGTACCGCCGGCAGACCCGCCGGCTCGATGTTCGCCATGTCCCAGCCGCTGCCCTTGACGCAGAGCGCGTCGACCTCTTCGCCGAGCAGATCGAGCACGCGCAGCTTAACTGACGTGTTGCCGCCGCCGTGCAGCACCAGTTTTGAATCCTGGCCCAAAAGCCGCGATGTATAGACGCGCAGCGCCAGATCGGGCGCGACCCCCTGTTGGGCATAGCGCGTGACCAGCGCCTCGGCTTCGTCGTCGTTCCAGCGGCTTTGCATCGTTTGGCTCCGGGCGGCAGCATAGAACATGCGCTTTGGCGCCGCGAGAGGCGGGATTTATTTCCCCGCCGGCGACGCCTAAAATGCCGACGAACCAGCGAGGACCCATGGAGCCAGCCGCGCGCGGCGTTTATGCGGCGATCCTGACGCCGTTCAACGCCAACCTCGAGCCCGACCTCGGCGCCTTTGTCAACCACGGGCGCTGGCTTCTGGCGAACGGCTGCGACGGGCTCGCGCCGCTCGGCACCACCGGCGAAGGCAATTCGCTGTCGTTGAAACAGCGCATGCGCATCATCGAGACGGCGCTGACCAAGCTGCCGATCGACCGCTGTATCTTCGGTGCGGGCTCGTGCGCGCTCGCCGACGCGGTGCAACTGGCGCGCGAGGCAACCAAGGCGGGCGCCGCCGGCGTGCTGATGCTGCCACCGTTCTACTACAAGGAACCGAGCGAAGACGGGCTCTACAATTTCTACGCGGCGGCGATCGAGCGCGTCGGCAATCCGCGTCTGCGGCTTTACCTCTATCACTTCCCGCAACTCTCGGCCGTGCCGATCACGCCGGCGCTGATCCGCCGCCTGCGGCAGACTTTCGGCGACACCATCGCCGGCCTCAAGGACAGCGGCAGCGATTGGAATTACTCCGCCGCGCTGCTCAAGGAGTTTCCGGGCTTCGGCGTATTTTCCGGCAGCGAGCAACATCTGCTGAACAATCTGCGCGCCGGCGGCGTCGGTACGATCTCGGCCGCGGTCAACGTCACCGCGCCCTTGGCAGCGCCGGTTTACCGGCATTGGCAGACGCCGGAAGCCGACCGGCTGCAGGCGGTGCTGAGCGCGGTACGCGTGCTATTCCAGGATCATCCGCTGGTCGCCGGCCTCAAGGAGACGATGGCGCTGATCACCGGCAATCCGGCGTGGCGCAACATGTTGCCGCCCAACGTGCCGCTCGGGCCGGCAGAATCGGCCGCGCTCAAAGCCAAGCTGGCCGAACTATCGGCGATGCAGCCGGCGATCGCCGCCGCCCGCGCGGCGTAACGCGACAGCGTTACTGCAGTCTCGCCTTCTTCAGGAGCGCGGAACGATCTGTCGAGCGCGGCGTCACCGTCAGCGTCTGGCCGTCGCGCTGCAGCGTCAACGGCACTTCGACACCGGCGCGACCGAGCGACCACAGGCAGCGGTAGAGCGCCGCCAGCGTACCGACCTCCTGGCCGGCGATCGACACCAGGATGTCACCGACCCGCAGGTCGGCGCGGCGCGCCGGCCCGTCGTTGCTGAGACCGGCGACGACGACGCGGTCCTCGATCTCGGTGGCGTAGAAACCCAGCCACGGCCGCGGCGGCTTGTTGGGCCGGCCGAGCGTCAGCAGATCGTCGTAGATCGGCTTCAGCAGGTCGATCGGCACGTTCATGTTGAGATGCTCGGAGCGGCCGTGCTCGCGCCCCTGTTGCAAGTGCAGCGAGCCGATGCCGACGAGCCGGCCGGCGGCGTCGATCACCGCGGTGCCGCCCCAATTGGGATGCGCCGGCGCGGTGAACAGCGCTTCGTCGAGCAGGTATTCCCAATAGCCGGCGAATTCCTGCTTGGCCGAGATCCGGGCCGCCAGCGACCGGGTGCGGCCGCCGACGCCGCCGACCACGACGTCGTCGTCGACCTGCGCAGTCGCCGACTGGCCGAGCGGCATCACCGGCAGGTTCAATCGGCCCAGCGCCTGCACCAGGCCAAAGCCGGTTTCCTGGTCGTAAGCGACGACGTGGCCCGGCAAGGCACGGCCATCGCCGGTGTTGAGCCACAGGCTCTCGGCCTCGGTGACGAGGTAGCCGATGGTGAGGACGACGCCGTCTTCGCGGATGACGACGCCGTTGCCGGCGCGCTCGGTGCCGAGGGTCTGCGCCGTGAAGGCGTCGTCCGGCACGGTGGCGCGCACGCCCACCACCGACGCCAAGGCGCGCTCCAGATCGTAGCCGTAGTCCTTCGGGTCCGGCTGCGCCTGGGGCGGCAATTCCCATTCGGCTTCCGCCATGCTGCCCCGTCCGCGATTCCTCGGCCGCAAGTCTACACCGCCCATCGCGGCCCGGCGACCGGCCGCGTCATTCGTCGCCGGGTGCTACGTGCCGCAGGCGCTTCAAGCGGCCGTGGACGCGCTTGTCCTCGACGCGCTTGCGCACAGCGGCGAGTGTCGGTCCGACCGGCAGCCGCGGCTTCGCCTTGAAGGCGGCGCGGCGCAGCAGCTCGGTCAGGCGCGCACGCGCGTCGGCGCGGTTACGTTCCTGCGAGCGGAAACGCTGCGCAGTGATGACCAGCACACCGTCGCGTCGCAGCCGCTTGCCGGCGACGGTCTTGAGACGGCGTCGCATGTGATCGTCGATGCCGGCGGCGCAATTGAGATCGTAATGCAGCTTGACCGCCGTCGATTGCTTCTGCACGGCCTGGCCGCCGGGGCCGGAAGCGAGGATGAAATCCTCGTCGACCGCGCTTTCGTCGATGGCGACGGGAATCTGGCGAATACGTCGCGACGCCTTCATGGCGATTCCTTAGTCTCGGACCCGGCCGGGACTCCCGGCGGCGGCACCGGCAGCGAGCTGTCGGGCAGTTCGGCGCTGCTCCAGCCGCCGCCCAGATTCTCGACCAACAGCACGCTCGCGTTCAAGCGACTTTGCAGGACGGTGAGTGCGGTCTGGCGATCGCCGAGCGCGGTCGCTTCGGCGGTGACCACGCTCGTATAGTCGACGGTGCCGGCGCGGTACTGGTTGAGGATCAGGCGCTCGGCCTCGCTCGCGGCGGCGACCGCGGCGTCCTGCACCTGAGCCTGGTCTTGCAGCACCTTGAGCCCGGCGAGATTGTCCTCGACGCCCTGGAACGCGGTGAGCACGGCCTGGCGGTAGTTGGCCACCGATTCGTCATAGGCGGCGTGCGCCGCTTCGACCTGGGCGGTGGTGAGGCCGCCGTTGAAGACGTTGGCGGCGATCTGCGGTCCGAACGACCAGGTGGCGCTCGAGGCGCGCGCCAGCGTATCGAGCATGCTGCTGGTGAAACCGTAGCTGCCGGTGAGCGTCAGCGACGGGAAATAGCCCGCGACGGCGACGCCGATCTGGGCGTTGGCGGCGGCCATCTGGCGTTCGGCCTGAGCGACGGTGGGATTGCGTTCCAGCAGCATCGACGGCACGCCGGCGGGCACCACCGGCACCTGCATGGCAAGCGGTGCGGGCGCCGGCGCAAGCGCGAACGACGCCGGCGGCTGGCCGATGAGCACGGCGATGGCGTGTTCGAGCTGCGCCCGCGCCACGCCGAGCGCCACCATCTGCGAGCGCGCGTTTTCGAGCGTCGCCTGCGCCTGCGCCATGTCGGATTTGGCGACGTTGCCGGCGTCGTATTTGTTGCGGGTAATGCGCAGCTGCCGGGTATAGGCCGCGACCGTGTCTTCGAGCAGCTTGTGCTGGGCGTCGTTGACGCGCAGCTGGAAATAATCCTGCGCCAGCGTCGCCTGGGCCGACAGCCGTGCGGCTGCAAGCTGCGCCGCATCGGCCTGGGCGGTGGCGGTGGCGCTCTCAACGGTGCGGCGGACCTGGCCCCAGATGTCGATCACCCAGCTGGCGTCGACCGGCAGGCTGAAGCTGTTGCGGATATGGCCGCTGCCGAACGATCCGGCCGCCGGCTTCGACCGGGTCATCGCCGGATCGATGCCGATCGACGGGAAAAAGCCGGCGCGGTTTTCGGCGACGACCGCAACCGCCTGGCGATAGGCGGCCTCGACCGCCTTCAGGTTCTGGTTCGAGACGCTGACTTGGCTTTCGAGCTTGTCGAGCGTCGGATCATCGTAGATCGACCACCAGGGCTGGGCCGAACCGGCTTGTTTGGGCGTCGCCGGCTTCCAGTCCGCAGCCTCCTTGTAGGCGACGGTCGTCGCGGCGGACGGCCGTTGATAATCGGGTCCGACCGAGCAGGCGGCGAGCGCGAACGCGAGCGCGAAGACGACAGTGCGGCGCATGCTCATTCTCCCGGCACCGGTGCGCCGCCCGGCACATGCGCCACGCCGCGGCCCCATTGCCGCAGACCCCACAGGCGGAACCGGTCGAGATAAAGGTAGATCACCGGCGTCGTATAGAGGGTCAGCAGCTGGCTGATCATCAAGCCACCGACGATGGCGAGGCCCAAGGGCCGGCGCAGTTCGCCGCCTTCGCCGGCGCCGATGGCCAGCGGCACCGCGCCGAGCATCGCCGCCATGGTCGTCATCATGATCGGCCGGAAGCGCATCAGGCACGCCTGGAAGATGGCGTCGCGCGACGACAGGCCGAGGCTGCGCTCGGCATCGAGCGCGAAATCGATCATCATGATGGCGTTTTTCTTGACGATGCCGATCAGCAAGATGACGCCGATCAGGGCGATGATGCTGAATTCGGTGTGGAACAGCATCAGCGCCAGCACGGCGCCGACGCCCGCCGACGGCAGGGTCGACAGGATCGTGACCGGATGGACGTAGCTCTCATAGAGCATGCCGAGCACGATGTAGACCGCGGCCAGCGCGGCGGCGATGAGGAAGGGCTCGGCCGCGAGCGATTGCTGGAAGACCTGGGCGGTGCCTTGGAAGCTGCCGATGACGTTCGCCGGCACGCCGAGCTCGAGCATGGTGCGGTTGACCACCGTCGCCGCCTGGCCCAAAGCGACGCCAGGCGCCAGGTTGAACGAGATGGTCGAGGCGACCGACAGCCCCTGGTGATTGACGGCGAGCGGCGTCGTTCCTGGATGGAATCTGGCGAACGCCGCCAACGGCACCATGGTCTCCTTGTTCGTGCTGACGGCGGTGCCGGTCGACGCTGCGCCATGCCCGATGGCCGTGATCGAATTGGTGGCGAGATTGCGCGCGGCGTCGGCGGCGACCGCCGTGGCCGCGCTGCTTTGACCCTTGAGCACGACCGTACCGGCGACGGCTTTGGTGGCTTGCGTGCCGCCGACCGCACCGCCGGCGGTGCTGACGTAGAGATCTTTGAGCGTGTCCGGGCTCTGCCAGAATTGCGGCGCCACCTCCATGATGACGTGATACTGGTTCAGCGGATTGAAAATGGTTGAGACCTGGCGCTGGCCGAAGGCGTCATAGAGCGTGTTGTCGATGGCGCTGACGCTGAGGCCGAGGCGCGCGGCGGTCGCACGGTCGATCGCCAGATCGGTCTCGAGGCCCTTGTCCTGCTGGTCGGAATTGACGTCGGTGAGCTGCGGCACCTTTTGCAGCGCGGCGACGATCTTCGGCACCCATTCGTTGAGGGTCTGCAGATCGTCGCTGCGCAGCGTGTATTGGTAGAGCGCGTTCGTGGTGCGGCCGCCGACGCGGATGTCCTGGACCGGCTGCAGAAAGAGCGTGGCGCCGGGCACCACCGACAGTTCGCGCCGCAGCCGGCTGATCACCTGGTCGATGCGGGGCCGCTGGTTCAACGGCTTGAGCGAGGCGAACAGGAAGCCGGAATTGGTCCCGCCGCCGCCGGTGAAGGCGACGACGTTGTCGATCGCCGGGTCTTTGCGCATGATCACGACGAACTGGCCCAGCTTCTTCTGCATGAGCTGGAACGAAATGCTCTGATCGGCCTGGATGCCGCCGATCAGCCGGCCGGTGTCCTGCTCGGGGAAGAAACCCTTGGGCACGGTGATGAACAACAGCACGTTGAGGCAGAGCGTCGCCGCGAGGATGGCGAGCACCAGACCGGAATGGCGCAGCGACCAGGTCAGCGACCGGCGGTAGCCTTCCTTGATCCGGTCGAAGCCGCGCTCGCTCCATCGCAGCAAACGATGCGGCGGCGGATCGTCGTCGCGCGCCCGGCGCAGCAGCCGGGCGCACATCATCGGCGTCGTCGTCAGCGACAGGAGCAGCGAGACCATGATGGCGATCGACAGCGTCATGGCGAATTCACGGAACAGCCGGCCGACAAGGCCACCCATCAACAGGATGGGCGTGAACACGGCGATCAGCGACAGGCTCATCGAGATCACGGTGAAGCCGACCTCGCGTGCGCCCTGGAACGCCGCTTGCAGCCGCGGCATACCGGCTTCGAGATGCCGCGTCGTGTTCTCAAGGACGACGATGGCGTCGTCGACGACGAAGCCGGTGGCGACGGTCAGCGCCATGAGCGACAGATTGTCGAGGCTGTAGCCCAGCAGATACATCACGCCGAACGTGCCGATCAGCGACACCGGCACCGCGACCGACGGGATCATCGTGGCGCGGCCGTTGCGCAGGAACAGATAGACGACCGCGATCACCAGCAGCGTCGAGATCACCAGTGTGCGCTCGACCTCGCGGAGCGAGGCGCGGATCGTGGTCGAGCGATCGACCGGGATGCTGATGTCGATGGCGGCCGGAATCTCCGCCTGGAGCACCGGCAGCTCGGCTTTGACGCCGTCAACCGTGCTGATGATGTTGCCGCCGGGCTGGCGATAGACGATCACCAGCACCGCCGGCTTGCCGTTGGCGAGGCCGGCGTTGCGGAGATTCTCGACCGAATCGACGACGTCGGCGACGCTGGACAACGTCAGTGCCGAGCCGTTGCGATAGGCGACAACCAGGTCCTTGTACGCGGCGGCGGCGCGCGCCTGGTCGTTGTCGTAGATCTGATAGCGCTTGCCACCGTCCTCGATCGCGCCTTTGGGTGCATGCGCGTTCGCCGCCGCGAGCGCGGCGCGCACGTCTTCGAGACCGATGCCGTAATGCGCCAGCGCCAGCGGATTGAGCTCGGCGCGCACCGCCGGCAGCGCCGAGCCGCTAACGTCAACTTCGCCGACGCCGGGCAACTGCGACAGCTTTTGCGCCAGCACGGTGCTGGCGGCATCGTACATCTGGCCGCGGTCGAGGGTGTCCGAGGTCAGCGCCAGCACCATGATCGGCGCGTCGGCGGGATTGACCTTCTTGTAGGTCGGATTCGAGCGCAGGCTGGTCGGCAGATCGGCGCGCGCGGCGTTGATCGCCGCCTGGACGTCGCGCGCGGCGCCGTCGATGTCGCGGTCGAGGCCGAACTGCAGCGTAATGCGCGTGCCGCCGACCGTGCTGACCGAGGTCATCTCGGTGACGTCGGCGATCTGGCTGAGATGGCGTTCGAGCGGCGTCGCCACGGACGTGGCAACCACTTCCGGGCTGGCGCCGGGCAGCGTCGCGTGCACCGAAATAGTCGGGAAATCGACCTGCGGCAACGGCGCAACCGGCAGCAGGAAGAACGCCACCGCGCCAGCCAGCGCAATACCGAGCGTCAGCAGCGTTGTCGCCACCGGCCGACGGATGAAAATCGCCGAGAGGTTCATTCGGCGGGCGTCTCCCCCGGCCGATCGCCGGCTTCGTCGTTGAAGAGCCCTGCGGTACGCCGACGGAAGCGGACCGCCAGACGATCAAAGGCGAGATAGATCACCGGCGTGGTGAACAGCGTCAGCACCTGGCTGACGATCAGGCCGCCGACGATGGTGAGGCCGAGCGGATGACGCAGCTCGGAGCCGACGCCGGTGCCGACGGTCAGCGGCAGGGCGCCGAGGATCGCTGCCATAGTGGTCATCATGATCGGCCGGAAGCGCAGCAGCGACGCCTGGAAGATCGCGTCGCGCGGCGATTTGCCCTCGTTGCGTTCGGCGTCGAGCGCGAAGTCGATCATCATGATCGCGTTCTTCTTGACGATGCCGATCAGCAGGATGATGCCGATAATGGCGATGACGGTGAGATCGTCGCCGACCAGCATGAGCGCCAGCAGCGCGCCGATGCCTGCCGACGGCAGGGTCGAGAGGATCGTGACCGGGTGGATGTAGCTCTCGTAGAGCACGCCCAGCACGATATAGACCGTGACCACGGCGGCCAGGATCAGGAACAGCTCGTTGGTGAGCGACGATTGGAACGCCAGCGTCGCGCCCTGGAAGACGGTGATGACACCGCGCGGCATGCCGATCGCGGCTTCGGCCGCCTTGATCGCATCGACGGCGGCGCCAAGCGACGCGCCCGGCGCCAGGTTGAACGAAATCGTGTTCGACGGGAACTGGCCGAGGTGATCGATCTGCAGCGGCGCGGTCCGGGTTTCGACCTTGGCAATCGCCGACAGGGGCACCTGGCCGCCATTGGCCGACGGCAGATAGATCGAATCGAGCGCGGCGAGCGACGTTTGATAGCTTTTGTCGGATTCGAGAATGACGCGATATTGGTTCGACTGGGTGAAGATGGTCGAAACGATGCGCTGGCCGAAGGAATCGTAGAGCGCGTTGTCGATGGTCGCCGGCGTCAGGCCGAAGCGCGAGGCGGTGGCGCGATCGACGTCGATATAGACCGACAGCCCGTCGTTGGCCTGGTCACTGACGACGTCGGCGAAGCCTTCGGTGTGATTGAGCTGATCGACGAGCTTCGGCACCCACGCGGCAAGCTCGTCGGGATTGGCGTCTTCGAGCGCGAACTGATACTGCGTGCGGCTCACCATCGTGTCGATGGTGAGATCCTGCACCGGCTGGAGATAAAGCGTCGTGCCCGGGATGTTCGCGGTCTCCTGCCCGAGGCGGCGGATCACGGTTTCGACGTCGCTGCGCTGCTTCTTCGGCTTGAGATTGATGAGCAGCCGGCCGCTGTTGAGCGTCGTGTTGGTGCCGTCGATGCCGATATAGGACGAGACGCTGGCGACGGCCGGATCCTTGAGCACCGCTTCGGCCAAGGCTTGCTGGCGCTCGGCCATCGCGGCGTAGGACACGCTCGGCGGACCTTGCGAGATACCTTGGATCAGACCGGTATCCTGCACAGGAAAGAAGCCTTTGGGGACAACAACATAGAGAAGTGCGGTGATCGCCAGCGTCGCGACCGCGACCAGCAGCGTCGCCGTCTGGCGGTCCAGCACCCAGGCCAAGGCGCGCGAATAGGCGTGGATGAGGGCGTCGAATTTTTCGCGGCTCCAGCGTTGGAAACGGGTTTCCGGCACTTCGCCCGGCCGGCGCAGCAGCTTGGCGCAGGCCATCGGCACCAACGTCAGCGACACGACCGCCGAAATCAGGATGGTGACGGCGAGAGTCAGCGCGAACTCGCGGAACAGCCGGCCGACCACGTCGCCCATGAACAGGAGAGGGATAAGAACGGCAATGAGCGAAATGGTCAGCGACATGATGGTGAAGCCGACCTGCTCCGAGCCGCGCAGCGCCGCGCGCAGCGGCGTTTCGCCTTCCTCGAGATAACGCGCGATGTTCTCGATCATCACGATGGCGTCGTCGACCACGAAGCCCGACGCGATGGTCAAGGCCATCAGCGACAGATTGTTGAGGCTGAAACCCAGCAGATACATCGCGCCGAAGGTGCCGACGAGCGACAACGGCACCGACAGGCTCGGAATGACGGTGGCGCGGCTCGAGCGCAGGAACACGAAAATCACCAGCACCACGAGGATCACCGCCAGCGTCAGCTCGAATTCGACGTCGGCGACGGACGCGCGGATGGTGACGGTGCGGTCGGTGAGCACGGCGACGTCGACCGACTGCGGCAACGACGCCTGCAGCTGCGGCAACAGCGCCTTGATGCCGTCGACCACGGAAATGACGTTGGCGCCCGGCTGGCGTTGGACGTTGATGATCACCGCCGGCGTCGTGTTCATCCAAGCGCCGAGCTTATCGTTCTCGGCGCCGGAGACGACATGCGCGACGTCGCCCAGATGCACCGGCGCGCCGTTCTTATAGGCGATGACTAGGCCGAGATAGGCGTTGGGGTCCTGGATCTGGTCGTTGGCGTTGATCGTGTAGGCGCGCGACGGGCCGTCGAAATTGCCCTTGGGCGTATTGACGTTGGCGTTGGCGATGGTCGTACGCAGATCGTCGATGTTGAGGCCATAAGCGGCGAGCGCGCGCAGATCGGCCTGGACGCGCACCGCCGGCCGCTCGCCGCCGGCGATGCTGACCAGGCCAACGCCGGGCAGCTGCGAGATTTTCTGCGCCAACCGCGTGTCGGCCAGATCCTCGACCTGCGGCAGCGGCATGGTCGCTGACGTCACGGCGAGGGTCAGCACCGGCGCGTCGGCAGGATTGACCTTGGCGTAGATCGGCGGCGCCGGCAGGTCCGACGGCAACAGATTGCCGGCGGCGTTGATCGCGGCCTGCACCTCCTGCTCGGCGATGTCGAGGCTGATGTTGAGGCCGAACTGCAGCGTGATAACCGACGCGCCGGTCGAACTGGTCGACGACATCTGCACCAGGTTCGGCATCTGGCCGAACTGGACTTCGAGCGGCGCCGTCACCGACGAGGTCATCACGTCGGGCGAAGCACCAGGATAGAACGTCGTCACCTCGATGGTCGGATAGTCGACCTCGGGCAGGGCCGACAGCGGCAGGAAGCGGAAGGCGACGATGCCCACCAGCATGATCGCCGCCATGAGCAGCGAGGTGGCGACCGGCCGCAGAATGAACGGGCGTGACGGGCTGAGCGCCATGTCACCCAGCCGCTGCGATCATGGGCGCGCCGGCGCGGCCGCGGCCGGAGGCGTCGACGCGGCCGCCGACGGCGAGCGCAGGGTGACTTTGGCGCCGTTCTTGAGCTTGTCGGCGCCGTCGACCACGACGGAATCGCCCGCCTTCAGGCCCTTGAGGATGGCGACGGTCTCGCCGGCCGACGGGCCGAGCGTCACCGGCTGCACCGACACGGCGTCGTCCGAGCCGACGACATAGACGAATGTGCCGGGTGCGCCGCGCTGGATCGCGGCACTCGGAATCACGACGACGTTCTTCAGCGTGTCGACCGTGATGTGGGCGTTCACGAACTGGTTCGGAAACAGTTTCTCGTCGGCGTTGGGAAACGACGCGCGCAACTGAAACGTGCCGGTGCTGGTATTGATCGTGTTGTCGACGCTGGCGAGCGTACCGTCGGCCAGCTTGGTGTTGCCGGTGCTGTCATAGGCGGCGACCGGCAGCTTGGCGCCGCCGTGAACGCCCGTCAGCACGGCTTCGAGATCCTCCTGCGGCAGCGAGAACAGCACCGAGATCGGCTGCATCTGGTTCAGCAGCACGAGGCCGTTGGTGTCGGACGGTGTCACGTAATTGCCGGGATCGATCTGGCGCAAGCCGACGCGGCCGGCAGCCGGCGCGACGATGTGGCAATAGGAGAGATTGACGCGCGCGGTTTCGACGGCCGCTTGATCGAGTTTCACCGTGCCTTCGAGCTGGCGCACGGTCGCCGTCTGGTCGTCGTATGTCTGCTTGGCGATCGAATCCTGCTTGATCAGCACGCCGTAGCGCGCGAGATCGACGCGGGCACCGGCGAGCTGCGCCTGGTCGCGCTCGAGCTGGCCCTCCGCCTGGTCGAGCGCCGCCTGAAAGGGACGCGGATCGATCTGCGCGAGAAAATCGCCGGCCTTGACCTCCTGGCCTTCGGTGAAGCCGATGGCGACGAGCTGGCCGCTCACCTGCGTCCGCACCGTCACGGAGGCGAGCGGCGTCACGGTTCCGAGCGCTGTATAGATAACCGGCATTTCGCCGATTGCGGCGGTCGACGCGACAACCGGCAAGGGAAGCGCCGCGCGCGGCGTCGTGCTGGGGCGCAACGCAATCCAAAGCCCGACGACGACCACGGCGGCGAATACGACACCGGCCCAGAACAGCGGCGGACGTCCGCGGAGATGCCGTTCAAACATCGGCGTCGCCTCGATCCGCGCCGGGGACGACCCGCCCACCGCTCGTGCGCATCGTGCCACTCATGCCGGGATCTCCCAGGTCGTGACGTCGGACCGATGCCCGCGCGACCCCTTCTCGGGTGCTGCGCCAGGGTATAAAACCGCGGCAGGTTTTGGAAAGCCTTCGACCATGCATCGATCCCGCCGCAGATTGCGCCTGTGGGTGAAACGGCGAAATCCGGCCGGAAACCGCCCTACCCGTTATAGGCAAGCATGCCAGCGGCGATCCCCTGGAACAGCAGGGAAACAGCCGGCGTTTCCGGCGTTCACCGGTAGCGAGCATGCGCGCGGCTGAAGCGCTGGTGCGCTGGAATGCGCGCTTCCAGGGTGAAGACTATCTGTTCGGCACCGCGCCCAATCGATTTCTGGCGGCACAAGCCGGATATCTCAAACCCGGCCAACGCGCGCTTGCCATCGCCGACGGCGAAGGCCGCAACGGCGTATTCCTCGCCCAGCAGGGACTCACGGTGCTATCGGTCGATTTCTCGCCGGTGGCGCTCGTCAAGGCCCGCCGCCTCGCCGCGCACGCGGGCGTCGAGCTCGAAACCGAATGCGCCGACCTTGCGGAATGGACGTGGGGACGCGAGCGCTTCGACGTCATCGCGGGAATCTTCATCCAGTTCGCCGACGCCCCGTTGCGTGCACGCCTGTTCGCGAGCATTCGCGAAGCGCTCAAGCCCGGCGGCCTGGTTCTGATCCAGGGTTATCGGCCGGAGCAGATCGGCTACGGCACCGGCGGCCCGAAAGAGCTCGACCACCTCTATACCGCAGCGATGCTGCGCGCGGCGTTCGCCGGCTTCGCGATTCTTCACCTCGCCGAGCACGACGAGGTGATCCGCGAAGGCAGCGGGCACGACGGCATGTCGGCGCTCGTCGATCTGGTGGCGCGCAAGCCGCAAACCGACAGCCGCTGAACCGACGACGGCGCCGGCACCGCAATCGTGCCGGCGCCGCCCCTGACGAACGATGGATTTTAGAGAGAGCCCTTGAGCTTGGCGCCGGCCTTGAAGCGGACGCCTTTGCTGGCCTTGATCTTGATCTCTTCGCCGGTGCGCGGGTTGCGGCCCATGCGGGCGGCGCGGTGACTCACGGCGAAAGTGCCAAAACCGGGGAGGCTGAATTTCTGGCCTTTCTTGAGTTCCTTGGCGATCGTTTCAGTAATCGTGTCGACGGCTTCTCCGGCGTCCGACGTGCGCATGCCGTTTTTCTTCAATGCGTCGACGAGAACTTGTTTGCTCATTGCGTGATCCCCTTCCCTTCGCTGGGCCGCGCTACCGCGACGGGCGCGGCCGTGTTGGCGAAATCCGTTTGGTTTATGTTCGAACCCCCCTGTTGCATCCCGCGCCAGGGCGTACGGTGAGACTTGCACCGGGACACGACGGCAATCAAGGATTTCGCGGCACGTCGCAGCGGCCGTCGCGTCACCGCAAACGGCGGGTTGTCAAGACCGTTGTGATCACGCGTTGGCGTAACGACGCGCCGTTCGCGATCCATCGTTCGTGACGGCAATGTCCGCGATGCTGGCGACAGGTCGATGGCGACGCGCTTGTTGTGCGCCGATGAGCCTGATCGTCATCCGCTGATAGCGATCAGTGACTTCGATCGGCCGAGAACGACTTATGTTGCGTCGCAAAACAAGGCCCACATCTCGCTTGCGTTGGTGGGGTTGGGCTGTTCAAATATTGGCATACCAAGAAGCGGCATTGATCCGCCGGGTATGGAGCGAGCGTTACCACACACAAGGGGAAGAACATGGCCAGAAGTGCGCCCAATCGTTGGGGACAGTTGATTGCAGTCATCATCTGCCAGGTGATGATTGCGAACTTGCAGTATGGCTGGACGTTGTTTGTCCGGCCGATGAACCAGGCCCATGGCTGGGG
>JAGXBG010000030.1 GCA_018971215.1 Alphaproteobacteria bacterium | reverse complement strand
GCTGCGCTGTTTGTTATTGCAGTTTTTTCAGCAGCATTGTTCGCCTTCCATAACGCGTCGGCAGGTGATTTCAACGGCGGATTCAAATCCGCTGCATTGACGCCTCCAAGCGATCTACGTCGCGATACCGATCTGCCCTATGTATTGAGTGGCGCGGACGCGGAACGCTATAGGTTGATTGAGCTGCAACAGCGCCTCGGTCAGTGGCAAGCGGCCGACCGCGAGATCGGCTTGCTCAAGAACCGCCTGTTGCTCGGCCATGTCCTGGCTCAGCGCTATATCCACCCACGCTACCGGTCGAGCTATGCCGAGCTTGCGACCTGGCTCGATACCTATGGCGACGAGCCCGAAGCCGGCCGCATCTATGGTCTGGCGGTCAAGCGTGCGCCCGACCGCGCCAAACCGGCCAAACCGGCCCAGGGCGTCTTAGCCGCACTGGCCCTGGCAGGCGGCGACATCGATCCGCATCCGGCCCACCCGGACGCGGATTCCGGTGGCGCGCCCAACGGCATGTGGCAGGCGGGACTAACCGCCTGGCGCGCCGGCCGCCTCGATGAAGCGCGCAAAGCGTTCTCGACGCTCGCCACGACGCCGGCGCAATCGCCCTGGACGACCTCGGCCGCGGCCTTTTGGACGGCGCGGGTCGAACTCAGGTCGCACCATCCGGCGAATGTCGCCCGTTGGCTCGGCCTCGCTGCCAACCACCCGCACACCTTCTATGGGCTGCTTGCCCGCCGGTTGCTCGGCGTCGACACCAGCTTCAATTTCGCCGATGCGCCGTTCACCGGCCTCGACGCCGGAATCATGGCCAACCAGCCGGCCGGACGGCGCGCCCTGGCCGAACTGCAAATCGGCGACCCGAACGGCGCCGCCGCGGAACTGCGCTTGATGGCGGCGCGCGGCTCGGCCGAAGCCATGCAAGCGGCGGTTGCGCTCGCCGACCACGCCAACCTGCCGGCACTGAGCTTGCAGCTCGGCGCGATCGTCGCGCGCCGCGACGGCCAGAACTACGACCAGGCGCTCTATCCGGTTCCGCGCTGGACGCCGCACGGCGGCTTCACCGTCGACCGCGCCTTGCTTTACGGCGTGATGCGGCAAGAGTCGAAATTCGTGCCGCAGGTAGTGAGCAACGCCGGCGCGCGCGGCCTGATGCAGCTGATGCCGGCGACCGCGCGCTCGATGGCGATGCAACTCGGCCAGGATGTCGGCGATCGCCGCGGCGAACGCGAGCAGCTGGCAGATCCGGAAACCAACATGGCGCTGGCACAGGAATATGTCCGGACGCTGCTGCACGACGACCACATCCGCGGCAATCTGCTGTTCTTCGCGCTCGCCTATAATGGCGGTCCGGGTGCGGTCGAGCGGCGGAAGACCGCGATGGTCGATTATCGCGCCGATCCGCTGCTGTTCGTCGAAACCTTCCCGGTTGCGGAATCGCGCGCTTTCACGGAGCGCGTGATGGCGAACTACTGGATCTATCGTATGCGTCTCGGTCAACCGACGCCCGACCTCGATGCGCTTGCCGAGGGCCATTGGCCGATCTATACCGCTTTCGATATGCACGATAGCGGTGAACGCCGTGTCGCCGACAATCGATGACAAGCGCCCGTTCGTTCCCGTCAACATCGCGATCCTGACGGTTTCAGACACGCGCGACGAGGCGTCCGACAAATCGGGCCGCACCCTTGTCGATCTCGCGACCGCCGCCGGCCATTGCATCGCCGCCAAACGCATCGTCAAAGACGAACAGAGCGCGATCGTCGCCGCGCTCAAAACATGGATCGCCGATCCCGCGGTCGACGTGGTGATCGCGACCGGCGGCACCGGCGTCACCGGCCGCGACGTCACGCCGGAAGCGTTCCAGTCGGTTTACGAGAAAGAGATCCTTGGCTTCGGCGAGCTGTTCCGCTGGCTCAGCTATCAGAAAGTCGGCACCTCAACGATCCAGAGCCGCGCCACCGCGGGCGTCTCCGGCGGCACTTATCTCTTCGCCCTGCCCGGCTCGCCCGGCGCCTGCCGCGACGGCTGGGATGTGATCGGGCCGCAGCTCGATAGTCGCCATCGGCCCTGCAACCTGGTCGAGCTTATGCCGCGGCTTAAGGAACACGTCGCACCGGTTGCACGCTGAACGCGGGCGCCTGCGGGTACCGCGGGTTTGGCGGTCATCGCCCCATTTTAGCAAGTTCTTGATTTGTTCTATACGCCGGCGCATGCTATCGACATGGACGACACGGCCAGGGCATCGCTGCAAAAGGGCCGCGGCGCCGGGAGCAATGCGAGCGGACGTTTCGAGCACGAAAAGCGCGAGGCGTTCGACGACGGTTGGGACACGGCCGACGGACCGCCACCGCGGCTCGCGACCAGCTTCACGCGCGACAGCACGCGCACTGTCATTACGCGCAATGACTCGCCCGACATCCCGTTCGACCGCTCGATCAATCCCTATCGCGGCTGCGAGCACGGTTGCATCTATTGTTTCGCGCGCCCGACGCACGCCTATCTCGGCCTGTCGCCAGGGCTCGATTTCGAAAGCCGTATCCTGGTCAAGGAGCAGGCGCCGGCGCTGCTCGCCGCCGAGCTGCGCAAACCGTCGTATCGCTGCCAGCCGATCGCGCTCGGCACCAATACCGATCCTTATCAACCGGCCGAACGGCACTACCGGATCATGCGCGGTATCCTCGAGGTGCTGCGCGAATTCCGGCATCCGGTCACGGTCGTCACCAAATCGGCGTTGGTCCAGCGCGACATCGACATCCTCGCCGATATGGCGAAGGACAATCTCGCCGCCTGCGCGGTGTCGGTGACAACGCTCGACCGCAAGCTGGCGCGCACGATGGAGCCGCGCGCGGCCACGCCCGAGCGGCGGATCGAGACGCTTGCCGCCCTGGCGGCCACCGGAATCCCGACCGGCGTTATGGCAGCGCCGATGATTCCCGCGCTCAATGACGCCGAACTCGAAGCCATCCTCGAACGTGCTGCCGCCGTCGGTGTGCGCGGCGCCGGCTACACCATGCTGCGCCTGCCCATGGAGGTGGCGCCATTGTTCATCGAGTGGCTCAACGATCATTTCCCCGCCAGGGCCAAGCACGTCATGTCGCTGGTACGCGAAGGCCACGGCGGCAAGGACTATGACCCGCAGTGGGGCAAGCGCATGACCGGCACCGGTCCTTATGCCGAGCTGCTGCGCATCCGCTTCGAAACCGCATGCCGCCGGCTGAAGCTCAATCTCAATCGCGGCCGGCTGTGGCGTCTCGACACGACCAAGTTCGCGCCGCCGCCGTTGCCGAGCGCCCAGCTCCGGCTGTTGTAATTGCGGCGCCGCTGGCGATTGACGCGGCGCTTGCACCGCGGACGCGTCGCATGTCACTTAGCGACATGCCGGATCTCGCGCTTGAGCGGGAATGCGACGGCGTCGTCTGTGGCATCGACGAGGTCGGGCGCGGACCGTTGGCCGGTCCCGTCGTAGCAGCGGCGGTGATCATCGACCCGGCGCGGCTGCCGCGCGATCTGCGTACCCATATCGACGACTCGAAGAAGCTCGAACGCGCCGCGCGCGAGGATTACGCCGCCCGCTTGTGGGAATGCGCCGGCATCGGCATCGGCGCCGCATCGGTCCGCGAGATCGACCACATCAACATCCTGCAAGCCTCGCTGCTCGCCATGCGGCGCGCGCTCGACGCCTTGCCGGCGGTGCCGCAGTGGGCGCTGGTCGACGGCAACGTGAACCCAAAACTGCCCTGCCGCACGCGCACAATCGTCGGCGGCGATGCCTTGTCGCTGTCGATCGCCGCCGCCTCGATCGTCGCCAAGGTCACGCGCGACCGGCTAATGCGCGCACTGGCGCGGCGGTACCCGGGATACGGCTGGGAGACCAACGTCGGCTACGCCACGGCCGAGCACCGCAACGGATTGCGGACACTCGGGCCGACACCCCACCATCGCCGCTCATTCGCGCCGGTACAGGTCCACCTCGTATTCGACTCAAACTCGAAAGAATCAGACTAAGTCTTTGACTCTTCGAACGTATTGACACCCGACTCGGGGCACCGCAGGATGCGCCGATTCGGCTTCGGTAGTGCGACTCGCATGGCCGGCCGAAATCCGGACGGGGAGCCGGATGCGCGATTCGGGGGAAACAGGCGACGATCTAGGCGAAGTGTTGATCGGCGATTGCGTCGAGGTCATGACGCGGCTGCCGGCGGATTCGGTCGACCTGGTTTTCGCCGACCCGCCTTACAACCTTCAACTCAACGGCGAGCTCCATCGGCCCGACAACAGCCACGTCGACGCCGTCACCGAGGCCTGGGACAAGTTCGCCGATTTCGCGACCTACGACCGGTTCAGCCGCGTCTGGCTCGAGGCCGCGCGTCGCCTTTTGAAGCCCGACGGCACGCTGTGGGTGATCGGCTCATACCACAACATCTATCGCGTCGGTTCGCTGCTGCAGGATCTGGGATTCTGGATCCTCAACGACATCGTCTGGCGCAAGACCAATCCGATGCCGAATTTCCGCGGCCGGCGCTTCACCAACGCACACGAAACCCTGCTGTGGTGCGCCAAGTCGCGCGACAGCAAATACACCTTCAACTATCACGCGATGAAGACGCTCAACGACGACGTGCAGATGCGCAGCGACTGGCTGCTGCCGATCTGCGGCGGCAGCGAACGCCTGAAGCGCGACGGCAAGAAGGCGCATCCGACGCAGAAGCCCGAAGCACTGCTGCATCGCGTGCTCCTGGCCGCGACAAAGCCCGGCGATCTGGTGCTCGACCCGTTCTTCGGCAGCGGCACGACCGGCGCGGTCGCCAAGCGGCTCAACCGCCGCTTCATCGGCATCGAGCGCGAGAAGGACTATGCGCGCCTGGCGCGCGAGCGCGTCGCGACGGTGACGCCGGCGGCGCCGGAAGACATCGCCACCGCCGAGAAACGCAGCGAGCCGCGCGTGCCCTTTGGCGCCCTGGTCGAGAACGGCTTCCTCAAGCCGGGCGACGTGCTGTTCGACGCCTCGCGCCGCTGGACCGCCAAGGTGCGCGCCGACGGCACCGTGATCTCGGCCGAAACCAGAGGCTCGATTCACAAAGTGGCGGCCGAGGTCCAAGGCGCCGCGGCGTGCAACGGCTGGGCGTTCTGGCATGTCGACGTCAAGGGACGCGTGGTGTCGATCGACGTCCTGCGGCAGAAGTATCGCGCCGAGATGGGCCCGACCGGCTAGGCCGGCGCCTCGGCGCTTCGCGCCCAGGCAATCACCTTCTTCATGACGCTAGGCAGCGCGTGGTCCTTGAACCGCGTGGGCGCAACCCAGACGCCGTCGCGCGCGGCCGCGCCCTTGGCAGTGGCCGCCAGGATCACGAGCTCGAGGTCGAAATGCGTGAAGCCGTGCGCCACCGTGCCCGGCAGCCGCCGCCAGCGCGCCTTGAGCGGCGCGGCTTTGGTCGCTTCGTGATCGTCCCACGGTTTGGCGCGCCACTCGGTCGACGGCACTTCCATCATGCCGCCAAGCAGGCCCTTCGGCGGACGGCGGCGTAACAGCACGGCGCCGGATTCATTTACGGCCCAGAAGGCAACGCCATGCCGCCGCGGCTTGGCCGGTTTGGCGACGCGGCGCGGCAATTTCTCGGCCATGCCCTGAGCGTGCGCCCTGCAGCCCGTCTGCCACGGGCACAAGCCGCAGCGCGGCTGCTTCGGCGCGCAGATCGTGGCGCCTAAGTCCATCAGCGCTTGGGCAAAATCGCCGGCTCGGTCAGTCGGCACCAACGCCATGGCGTATTCACGGAGCCGCGGCTTGGCCGCCGGCAACGGCGTCCGCACCGCGTGCAGCCGCGCCAGCACGCGCTCGGCGTTGCCGTCGACTGCGGCCGCCCGGCGTCCGAAGGCGATCGCCGCGATCGCCGCTGCCGTATAAGCGCCGATGCCCGGCAGCTCGCGCAATCCCGCTTCGCTGTCGGGAAAACTACCGCGTGCGACGACTACATGGGCGCAGGCGTGCAAGTTGCGCGCCCGCGCGTAATAACCGAGCCCTTGCCAGGCGTGCAGAACGTCGTCGAGCTCGGCGCGCGCCAGCGCGTCGACGGTCGGCCAGCGCGCCAGAAACCGCTCGTAATACGGTCCGACCGCCGCGACCGTAGTCTGTTGCAGCATGATTTCGCTGAGCCACACGCGGTAGGAATCAACGGCTTCGCCTGGCCGCGCGCGCCACGGCAGCACGCGGCGATGCCGATCGTACCAAGCCAGTAACGTGGCCGACAAAACGGCGGTGGGACGGAGCATCGACGGGGCGCGCTGCACGCTTTATCCTGCCACGAGCGCAAGGAGGTTACGAGTTGGCCGGCAAATCGAACGAGGCCGATCCCCGGCGCGGCGCGATGCGGGCGCTGGCGGCGGACGTGCCGCGCATCGTCAAGCCGGCGCTGGGCAAACGCGGCTTCGCAGAGGGTCAGATGGTGGCGCGATGGGCGGAGATCGTCGGCGCCGATCTCGCCCGCCGGATGATGCCGGAAAAGCTGACCTTTCCGACCGGCGAACGCCGCGACGGCGCGCTGCGGCTGCGGGTTGCGCCCGGATTCGCACTCGAAGCGCAGCATCGCGAGCCGCAAATCCTCGAACGGCTCAACGCCTTTTTTGGTTACCGCGCTTTGGCGCGGCTGATCCTGGTGCAGGGGCCGTTGCCAGCCGACCGCGCGACCGTGCCGCGCCGCCGCCGTGATCTCGCGGCGAGCGAACGCGCCGCGCTGACCCAACGAGTCGCGGGCATCGCTGACGGCGAGTTGCGCGATGCGCTGACGCGACTCGGCGAGGCCGTGATCGGAACCACGGGCGACAAAATCCGCTGAGCGGATTTTTCCCGACTCGACGGCGGCACTTTGCTTGAACTGCCGCCGCGCAAGTCATAGCATCGGGCCGTTTTTAGGGTGTGGAGCCGTTCATGCGTTTTTATCGGCTGATCTTCGCCGCCGCGATCGCGATAGCCGCGGTGCAAGCTGCTGCGCCTTCGGCGCGCGCCGCCGATGCGCCGACGCTGCAAGCCGACGATCACGTTCTCGGCAACAAGAACGCGCCGATCACGATCTTCGAATACGCGTCGCTCACCTGTCCGCATTGCGCTGCGTTCGCGAACGATACGCTGCCGAAACTTCAGAAAAACTGGATCGATACCGGCAAGGCCAAATTGGTGTATCGCGATTTCCCGCTCGATCAGTCGGCGGTGATGGCGGCGACGATCGCGCGCTGCTTCCCGCCCGAGCGCTATTTTCCGTTCATCGAGACGCTGTTTCAGACCCAACGCGAATGGGCCCAAAGCAGCGCGGCCGCGACCAAGACGGCACTGGCGCGCATCGCCAAGCTCGGCGGCATGAGCCAGGCACAGTTCGACAGCTGCACGGCCGATCAGAAAATCTCCGATGCCGTGCTGAATTCGCGGCTCGTCGGACAGAACCAATATGGCATCGATTCGACGCCGACCTTCTTCGTCAACGGCACCAAGGTGGCTGGCGACCTGCCCTATGACGAGTTCGTCAAATACCTCGAAGCCAAATCCGGCGCCGTTGCACCGAGCCGGGTCGGCCCGGCGACGGCGGCGAACGAACGCCCGCGTGGCGTGATCGCGACGGTCCGAAGCTGGCTCGGCTCGCTCATGTCGCGTACCTAAAGCCCGCAGCCCGATCGTGCATTTCGCCAAACTCCGGCTATCCGGCTTCAAGTCCTTCGTCGAACCGACCGAGCTCGTGATCGAAGCCGGCATGACCGGAATCGTCGGGCCCAACGGTTGCGGCAAGTCGAACATCCTCGACGCGATGCGCTGGGTGATGGGCGAGACGTCGGCCAAGCGCCTGCGCGGCAGCGAGATGGACGACGTGATCTTCTCCGGCACGAGCGCGCGGCCGGCACGCAATGTCGCCGAAGTAATGCTGCACCTCGACAACGCCGCGCACGACGCGCCGCAGCCCTACGAAGCGCACAACGAGATCCAGATCCAGCGCCGCATCGAGCGCGGCATCGGCTCGGACTACCGCATCAACGGCCGCGACGTCCGCGCGCGCGACGTGCAGCTGCTGTTCGCCGATGTCGCCACCGGCGCCAATTCGAGCGCCATCCTGAGCCAAGGTCGCATCGGCGCGATCATCAGCGCCAAGCCCGCCGACCGCCGCATGCTGCTCGAGGAAGCCGCCGGCATCGCCGGCCTGCATTCCCGCCGGCACGAGGCCGAGCTGCGTCTCAAAGCCGCCGAGACCAACCTGGCACGGCTCGACGACGTGCTGCGCACGCTCGAGACCCAGCTCGAAAGCCTGAAGAAGCAGGCGCGCCAGGCGCAGCGCTATCGCCGCCTGTCGGATTGGATCCGCCGCGCCGAAGCGACCGTGCTGCATCTGCGCTACGCCGCCGCCACCGGCGAATTGACGGCGGCGGAAGAACGGCTGCGCGCCGCCGAGCGCGTTGTCGCCGAGCGCATGACGGCCGCCGCCGCCGCCGACCGGCTGCGCGAAGCCGCCGCCGCCGAACTGCCGGCGTTGCGCCAGGACGAGGCGGTGGCTTCGGCCGAGCTGCAGCGGCTGACGCTGGCGCGCCAGGCGCTCGACGACGAAGAGCGCCGCATCATGGCGGCGCGGCAGGCGGCCGAAGCCCGGCTCGAGCAGCTCGCCGCCGATCTGAAGCGCGAGGACGAGCTTGCCGCCGACGCGCGCGCCGCTTTGGCGCTGCTCGGCGAGGAACGCCAGTCGCTCGCTGCCGCCCAGCAGGACGAACAGCAATCACAGGCGAAAGCTGCCGAGGATCTGGCGCGCGTCACCGACGCCGTGGCCGCGCTCGACGCCCAGCTGACGGCGCTGACCGAGCGCGTTGCCGCCGAAGAGGCGCGGCGTGCGGCGCTCACGACACGGATCGGCGAGGCCGGCGAGCGCCAGAACCGACTCAAGGATCGCGCCGACGAGATTGCTCGGCAGCGTACCGCCCTCGAAGCCGAAGCCGGCGCCAGCGGCGTCGGCGCTGAAACCCTGGCTGCACTCAAGGCAGCCGAAAGCGCAGCCGAAGAAAGCCGCGCCGCGCTGGCCGCGGCCGAGCAGGCGCTGGCCGAGGCGCAGGCCGCCGAGACCGAAGCGCGTGGACCGCTGGAAGCGGCGGAGATGAACCGCGCCAAGCTCAAGGCCGAGAGCGAGGCGCTGCAACAATTGCTGGCGAAACCCGATCACGACAAATGGCCGCCGGTGCTCGACGCGATTCAAGTGGCGCGCGGCTTCGAGGCCGCGCTCGGCGCCGCCGTCGGCGACGATCTGACGGCGCCGACCGACACCGCCGCGCCGGCACATTGGTTCGGGTTGCCCGATTATGCCGATGCGCCGCCGCTGCCGGCCGGCGTAAGCCGACTGTCGGAA
Source organism: Alphaproteobacteria bacterium (assembly GCA_018971215.1). Taxonomy (GTDB): domain Bacteria; phylum Pseudomonadota; class Alphaproteobacteria; order ATCC43930; family CGMCC-115725; genus REEB95. The sequence goes on along the minus strand of JAGXBG010000030.1, from coordinate 11,519 downwards.
CACGTCGCGGCGCCATCGCCGTTGACGCGCCGCCTCAATCAGATCGGCGTGGTCGATACCGTCGCTGACGGCGAGCGGCTCCAAGCGGATTTGCGTCCGGGCCAGCGGCTGGTCAGCCGCGACGGCGGCCTGTGGCGCTGGGACGGCTTCCGCCGCCTGCCGGGCGCGCCGGCGGCCGCTACGCAGCGGCTCGAGCAGCGCCATCGTCTGACCGAGCTGGCGCGCGAACTGCAGGATGCCGAAGCCGAGGTTGCGCGGCAGCGCGACGCGCTCGAAGCGGCGCAGCGCCATAACCGCGAACGCGCCGAAGCGGACCGCCAGGCGCGGCAGCATGCGCGCGAGGCGCTCGATGCCCTGGCCGATATCCGCAACCACGAGGCCGAGCTGGCGCGTGCCGCCGCGGCGATCGTCTCGCGCCGAGCCGCGCTGGAAGAGGCGGCGCAGCGGCTGACCCTCGATCGCAGCGAGGCTGAAGCCGAGGCCGCTGCCGCGCGCAGCGCACTCGACGCCCTGCCCGATCCGGCCAAAGGCCGCGACGAAATTCAAACCGCGCGCGGCGCCCTCGCCGAGCGCCGCGCCTTGCAGCAGGCGCATCAAGGTGAATACGACCGCCTGGTGCGCGAAGCGGCGGCGCGCGGCGAACGGTTGGCGGCGATCGGCGTCGAATTGAAATCGTGGGAGCAGCGCGCCGAAGCCGCGGCGCGTCAACGGCAGACACTCGAAAGCCGTCGCGGCGAGCTTCATGCCGAGGTCGAATCGCTTGCACAACGGCCGCAGGAAATCGCCGCCGAACGCGACAAGCTCGCCGAAACCATCACCGCGTCGACCGCACGCCGCAACCAGGCCGCCGACGCGCTGGCGGCGGGCGAAGCCAAGCTGGCCGAAGCCGACAAGGCGGCACGCGCGGCAGAGGCTTCCGCCAGCGAAGCACGCGAAGAACGCGTCCGCGCCGAAGGCCTACGCGATCAGGCGGTGCTGGCGCGCACGACCGTCGCCGACGCCATCGCCGAGAAGCTTCAGGCCAAACCCGAGGACGTTCTGGCGGCGGCCGGCATCGAACCCGACGAGGAGTTGCCCGAGATCGGCGCGGCCACCACGCGCCTCGAACGGCTGTTACGCGAACGCGAGAATATGGGCCCGGTGAATCTGGTCGCCGAAGCGGAATCGCGCGAGATCGAGGAGCGCCTCAACGGCCTCAACCGCGAGCGCGAGGATCTGGTCGGCGCCATCGCCAAGCTGCGCCAGGGCATCACCGCGCTCAACCGCGAGGGACGCGAGCGACTGCTCGCCGCCTTCACGCAAGTGAACGATCATTTCGGCAAACTATTCGCGCGGCTCTTCGGCGGCGGCAACGCGCATCTGCGGCTCGATCCCGGCGAAGACGACGATCCGCTGCAGGCCGGGCTCGAGATCATGGCGAGCCCGCCGGGCAAGAAGCTGCAGAACCTGACGTTGCTGTCGGGCGGCGAACAGGCGCTCACGGCGCTGGCGCTGCTGTTCGCGGTCTTCCTCACCAACCCGGCGCCGATCTGCGTGCTGGACGAGGTCGACGCGCCCCTTGATGACGCGAACGTGGATCGCTTCTGCCGCCTCGTCGCCGAGATTGCGGAAAGCGCCGAGACCCGGTTCCTGATCATCACCCACCACCGCCTGACCATGGCGCGCGTCGACCGGCTCTATGGCGTGACCATGGGCGAGAAGGGCGTGTCGCAGCTGGTTTCGGTCGATCTTCAGGGCGTCGAGCAGCTTCGTCGCACCGCCTGATTCGGCGTCTTCCCGCGCTTGACTCGCCCGACTGCGCCTTTTAGAAGTTGCGCGCCTTTTCGGCGCGGGGGTTGCGCCGTGCGCGCCCGCGCCGTGGGGGAATCTCTCAAGCATTCCCGGTGGTTGGGATGGACGAACGCGAGGCGCGGGCTAGCCTCAAGGATTTAGGCGAGCGCCTGGCCAAGGCGCGCAGCGAGCTTCCCGAGAAGTCCGCGGCGCGAGGCACACCACCGACGTCGAACGCGCTTGCGTTCGGGCTGCGCATCGGGCTCGAGCTGGTGGTCGCGGTGGTGGTGTCGGTCGCCATCGGGTGGGCGATCGATGGCTGGCTTGGGACCAAGCCGGCGGCGATGGTGGTGATGTTTTTTCTCGGCGTCGCCGCGGGCATGTGGAACGTGTACCGCGCGGTTTCCGGGATGGGATCGAAGGTCGGCGCGCGCAGTGGCAAGGCCGGTGCGGCGGGGGACGACGAGGACGAGGACTGACGTGGCGCTGCAACTAGAACCGCTCGAGCAATTCGTGATCAAGCCGATCGTGCCGCTGCACATCGGCAAGTTCGACGTTTCGTTCACCAATTCGGCGTTGCTGATGACGATCGCGGTGCTCGTCGTTTCGGCGATCGTCGTCATCGGCACGCGCCGCGAAGAGCTGGTGCCGGGCCGTATCCAATCCCTGGGCGAGCTCGCCTACGAATTCGTCGGCAACATGATCGACGAGACGGTGGGCGCCGAAGGCCAGCGCTATTTCCCGTTCATCTTCACGCTGTTCATGTTCATCCTGTTCGGCAATCTGCTCGGCCTGATCCCCTTTGGCTACAGCTTCACCGGCCAGATCATTGTCACCTTCGCGATGGCCGCCGTCGTATTTATCGGTGTAACCCTCATCGGCATCTGGCGCCACGGCTGGCACTTCCTCAGCTTTTTCGTGCCGCACGGCGTGCCGTTTGTCCTTTTGGTTCTCCTGGTGCCGATCGAGCTGCTGTCCTACCTGATCCGGCCGTTCACGCTGTCGATCCGGCTGTTCGCCAACATGCTTGCCGGCCACACCATGCTCGCGATCTTCGGCGGTTTCGCCGCCAGCATCGGCGTGCTCGGCCTGCTGCCGCTCGGGCTCGACATCCTGATCTTCTTTCTTGAGCTCCTGGTCGCGGTGCTGCAGGCCTATGTCTTCGCCATCCTGACCTGCCTCTACTTGAACGACGCCATCCACCTTCACTGAAACCTTTGGAGAGTTCGCCATGGGACCAGAATCCGCAAAAATGATCGGCGCAGGCATCGCCTGCATCGCGCTCGTCGGCGCCGGTATCGGCATCGGCAACGTTTTCGCCGCACTAATCAACGCGCTGGCGCGCAACCCGGCGGCCCAGGTCACGCCGTTCGCGTTCCTCGGTTTCGCGCTCGCCGAAGCCACCGGCCTGTTCGGCCTGGCGATCGCGTTCCTGATCCTCTTCGTCTCCTAGGCGTATCGCCGCGCGATGCCGCAATTCGACGTCGCCACCTTCCCGACCCAGCTCGTCTGGCTCGCGATCACGTTCGTCGCCCTCTATCTGGTGATGACGCTGGTGGGCCTGCCGCGCGTCGGCGGAATCATCGCCAAGCGCCGCGACCGGATCACGGGTGATCTGGACAAGGCGCAGCGCATGAAGGCGGAGGCCGAGGCCGTGATTGCGGCCTATGAGCGGGCGTTGAGCGAGGCACGAACCAAGGCGCAACACGCTCTGCGCGAGACCGCCGAGCGGCTGGCGGCGGAAGCCGCCGAACAGCAGCGCAAGCTCGCCGAGAGCCTCAACGCTGAAACCGCCAAGGCCGAACGGCGGATTGCCGAGGCCAAGGCAACGGCACTCCAGGGCGTCCGGCAGCTGGCGGCCGACGTTGCCCAGGAGGCCGCCGGCAAACTTGCCGGCGCCGCGGTCGATCCGGCGCGCGTCAAGGCAGCAGTCGACGCCGTCATGCGGGACCACGGCTGATGGAAATCGTGCGCGAACTCTTCGGCGACGCCGAATTCTGGGTGCTGATCGCCTTCGTCATTTCGATGGCGGTCGTGGTGTGGAAGGCGCGCAGTGCGATGCTCGGCATGCTCGACCGCCGCGCCGAGAAGATCAAAGCCGAGCTCGACGAGGCGCAGCGCTTGGCCGAAGAAGCCCAGAAGGCCCTGGCCCAGCATCAGCTGCGCCAGCGCGACGCACTCAAGGAAGCCGAGGCGATCGTCGCCCAGGCGCGCGCCGAAGCCGAACGCGCCGCGCAGGAGGGTCGGACGGAGCTGGCGGCAGCGCTCGAGCGTCGCCGGCGGCTTGCGGCCGAGAAGCTGGTGCTCGAGGAGCAGAAGGCGTTGAACGAGGTCCGCGCCGCGGCGGTCGACGTCGCCATCGCCGCCGTGCGCCGCGTGCTGGCCGAGGATCTCGACGCCAAACGACGCGCGACGCTCGTCGACCAGGCGATCGCCGCGCTGCCCGAACCCCTGCACTAAGCTTTCGCGACGTTTACCCGCCGGTCGGTCCGGCCGCCCGCTCGGGTGCGAGGTAGGCGGCGCCGAGCGACCGTGCCACCGCAGGATGGGTGATGCGGCCGGCCTGGATATTGAGCCCGGCCATGAGATTGCCGTCGTCGGCGAGCGCCTGCTTCCAGCCCTTTTGCGCCAAAGCGAGTACGAACGGCAGCGTCGCGTTGTTGAGCGCGAAGGTCGAGGTGCGCGCGACCGCGCCCGGCATGTTGGTGACGCAATAATGGATGACGCCGTCCTCGACGTAGGTCGGGTCGGCATGGGTCGTCGGCCGACTGGTCTCGCAGCAGCCGCCTTGATCGATCGAGATGTCGACGATCACCGAGCCGGCGCGCATGCGCCTCACCATGTCGCGCGTCACCAGCTTGGGCGTCGCCGCGCCGGCGACCAGCGCCGCGCCAATCACCAGATCGGCGCCGACCACCTCGCGCTCGATGTTCTCGATCGTCGAGAACAGCGTATGGAGCTGCGAGCCGAATTGCAGGTCGAGCGCATAGAGCCGCGCCAGCTGCTTGTCGATCACGGTGACATGCGCCTCCATGCCCATGGCGACGCGCGCCGCATTCGTGCCGGCAACGCCGCCGCCAAGCACGACGACGCGCGCCGCCGATACGCCGGGCACGCCGCCCAGCAACACGCCGGCGCCACCCTGCTCTTTCTCGAGACAGTGCGCGCCGACCTGTACCGCCATGCGGCCGGCGACTTCGCTCATCGGCGCCAGCAGCGGCAAGCCGCCGCGTCCGTCGGTCACCGTCTCGTAGGCGATGCAGGTCGCGCCCGACCGCAGCAGGCCGTCGGCCTGCTTGGGATCGGCGGCAAGATGGAGGTAGGTGAACAGGACCTGGCCGCGGCGCAGTATGGCGATTTCCGCCGGCTGCGGCTCCTTCACCTTGACGATCAGCTCGGCCTTGGCGAAGACCTCGGCGGCGTCAGCCGCGATGTTGGCGCCGGCGCGACGATACGCCTCGTCGTCGAAGCCGATGCCGCTGCCGGCGCCGCTTTCGATGATCACCGCCTGCCCGTGATGGATGAGTTCGCGCACGCTTCCGGGCACGAGGCCGACGCGGTATTCATGGGTCTTGATCTCCTTCGGCACGCCGACCAGCATCGTCATCTCCGTCCTTGATCCGGTGAATTGTGCATGAACCGCCGCAGCCTGCTCCTCGCGCCGCTGACCTTATTGCTGGCGCTCGGCGCGTCGCGCGCCCGCGCCCATTCCTATAAGCTCGACGCGATCGAGATCGGCCATCCTTGGGCCGAACCTTCGACCGGCGACGTCGCCGCCGTCTTTATGGCGCTGGCGAATATGGGCGACAAGCCCGACCGGCTGGTCGGCGCCGCGACGCCTATTGCCGATGCAGTGTTATTCCAGGATTACGGCAACCGCCCGATCGACGCCTTCGACCTGCCGCCGAAGCGGCCGATGGCGCTGCGGCCCGGCGGACGCCGCGTCGTGCTGCAAGGCGTCAAGCACCGGCTCGCCGCCGGCGACGATTTTCCGCTGACGCTGCGTTTCGCCAACGCCGGCCAAATCACGATCATGGTGATGGTCCAGCAGGAATCGTCGGAGCCAACGCCGGCGCATTGATCAGCGCGGTGACGTAATCAGCGATCGCCAGCGAACTGGTCAGGCCCGGCGACTCGATGCCGAAGAGATTGACCAAGCCGGCGATGCCGTGGCGTTCGGCGCCGTCGATGCGGAAATCGGCGGCTGGCTCGTCGCGCCCGCTGATTTTCGGCCGGATACCGGCGTAGCCCGGCTGCAAGGCGCCATCCGGCAAACCCGGCCAATATTTGCGGATCGCGGCGTAGAAGCGCGCACTGCGCCGTGGATCGACCGTGTAATCGACGCCGTCGATCCACTCGATGTCGGGACCGAAGCGGCCCTGACCCGCGAGGTCAGGCGTGTAATGGACGCCGAGCCCGGCATGTTCCGGCACCGGATAGACGGGACGCCGGAACGGCGCCTTGCCGGGCAGCGTGAAGTAGACGCCGCGGCAATAATAGTCGCGCGGAATGCTCGTCGGCGGCACGCCAGCAAGCTGGCGCGCGACGCTTGGCGCATAGAGACCGGCAGCATTGATCAGAATTTCGCATTCGAGCGTCATCGGGTCGGCGCCAGCGATTTCGAGCGCAAAGCCGCCGCTCTCGCGCACGCGGCCGGATGCGACTTCGGCGCGCAGCGCGACCGTCGCGTGTTTCGCCTCGGCCTCACCTTGCAGGCTCAGCATCAGCGCGTGACTGTCGATCAGACCGGTGGAGGGCGAATGGAACGCGGCGACGCAGGCGACTTCGGGTTCCATCGCGCGCGCCGCCTTGGCGTCGAGCCGCTCCAGATCGTCGACGCCGTTCGCCTTGGCGTGCGCCATCACCTTCGCCAGCAGCGGCACCTCGGTCTCGTCGGTGGCCACGACCAGCTTGCCGATGCGTTTCGCGGCGATGCCGCGGGCTGTGCAGTAGTCGTAAAGCTGTTTGCGGCCGGCAACGCAGAATCGCGCCTTGAGGCTGTCGGCCGGATAATAGAGTCCGGCGTGGATGACCTCGCTGTTGCGCGACGATGTATGCGCACCGATATAGCGCTCCTTTTCCACCACCAGAACGGTGCGGCCGCCCGCCGCCAACGCTCGTGCCACCGCGAGTCCGATGACTCCGGCGCCGATCACCACGCACTCGACCGATTCGCGCATGTGCATTCCTTGCAATCCGATCATGCCGAGATTGACGCAGCGGCGCGAGGCCGACAATCTCCAACGACATTTCCGAGAGCGCCCATGCCCGCCGCGCCCGCGCACACTCGTCCCGTCAGCCGCATCGAGGCGCTTTATCCTTACCTGCTGTTGACGCTGTGCAACCTCTTCTGGTCGGGGAATTGGGTGTTCGGCCGCGCTGCGCACGCGGTCGTGCCGCCGGTGGCGTTGACCTTCGGACGTTGGACGGTGTCGGCGATCTGTCTCGCGCCGCTGGCAATCCCGCGACTGAAGGGCAAGGGCGCGATCCTGCGACGCCATTGGCTGCTGATCGTGACGCTGGCGTTTCTCGGCCTCGGCTTCTTCCAGATCGCGGTTTATACCGGCCTGCACTACACCACCGCGATCAACGCGGTGCTGATGAACGCGGCCGCGCCGCTCTACATCATCGCGATTTCATGGCTGCTCGACGGCGAAACCGTCACGCCGCGTCAGCTGCTCGGCATGGTGCTGTCGTTCTGCGGCATCATCGTCATCATCAGCCGCGGCGCCGTCGCACAACTGCTCCATCTGCAGTTCAACGTCGGCGATCTCGTCATTCTTCTCGCCATGCCGGCGTGGGGATTTTATTGCGTGCTGTTGCGCCGTGCGCCCAAGTCGCTCGATACGTTGGGGCTGCTGTTTGCCGTCAACCTTGCGGGCCTGGTCCTGGTCGCGCCGGCCTTGGCATTCGAGGCGGTGTTTTTCGGCCTGCCGCAGCTGACGCCTTTGGCCGGCTTTGCCGTGCTCTATACCGGCATTTTCGCCTCGTTCCTGGCGTATATCTGCTGGAACAAGGGCGTCGAGATGGTCGGCCCGAACCGCGCCGGCTTCACGTCGCATCTGTTGCCGGCATTCGCCACGGTGCTGGCGGTGTTCACGCTCGGCGAAGCGTTGCACCCCTATCACGTCGTTGGCATCGCCGTCGTGCTGTTCGGCGTCTGGCTGGCCACCAGCGCGCGGCGCAAGCCGCTCGTCGCACCGATGGATTAGTCGGGCGTCAGGCCTTGCCGTAACCGCCGCCACCCGGCGTCTCGAGCACGAAGACGTCGCCCTCTCTGACCGCGATCGCCTGCGTGCCACCGAAATCCTCGCGCGTGCCGTTGGCGCGCTCGACCCAGTTGCGCGCCGGCGCCGCCGATGCGCCCCCGGCCAGGCCGAACGGCGCGATCCGACGGCGGTCGCCGAGGATTGCCGCCGTCATCGCCTCGCGGAAGCGGATGCGCCGCACCACGCCATCGCCGCCGTGCCAGCGTCCGGCGCCGCCCGAGCCGCCGCGAATGGCAAAGCTTTCGAGCAGCACCGGGAAGCGCCATTCGAGCACTTCGGGATCGGTCAGGCGCGAATTGGTCATGTGCGTATGTACCGCCGACGCGCCATCGAACCCCGGTCCGGCGCCGGCGCCGCCGCAGACCGTCTCGTAATACTGGTAGCGCGCGGTGCCGAAGGTGAAATTGTTCATCGTGCCCTGCGATGCCGCCATGGCGTCGAGCGCGGCATAGAGCGTGTCGGTGATGCATTGCGAGGTTTCCACATTGCCCGCCACCACGGCGGCCGGATAATGCGGGCTCAGCATCGAATCCGGTGGAATGCGGATGTCGATCGGCACCAGGCAGCCGGCGTTCATCGGAATATCAGCGTCGACTAGCGTGCGGAACACATAGAGCACCGCCGCCTTGCACACCGATTCGGGCGCGTTGAAATTGGTCGTAAGCTGTGGGCTGGTGCCGGCAAAATCGACGGTGGCGCGCCGCGCGCTCCGATCGATCGTCACCTTGACGCGGATCATCGCACCCGAATCCATCTCGCCGGCATAGTCGCCGTCCTGCAACCGACCGATCACGCGCCGGACCGCTTCTTCGGCGTTGGCCTGCACATGGCGCATATAGGCCTCGACGACGTCGCGGCCGAAATGCCGCACCATGCGGTGCAACTCCTGCACGCCCTTCGCACAGGCGGCGATCTGCGCCTTGAAGTCGCCGAGATTCTGTTCGGGATTGCGCGCGGGATATTTGCCGCCGGCGAGCAGCGCGCGGGCTTCGACTTCGCGGAAGCGGCCGGCATCCACCAAGAGGAAATTGTCGATCAGCATGCCCTCTTCCTCGATGGTGCGGCTTAGCGGCGGCATCGAGCCGGGCGTGATGCCGCCGATATCCGCCTGGTGGCCGCGCGACGCGACATAGAACAGCACGTCGCCGTTTCCGGAGTCGTCCTCGGCAAAGACCGGCGTGATGACCGTCACGTCTGGCAGATGCGTGCCGCCGTTATAGGGCGCATTCAAGACGTAAACATCGCCGCGCTTCATGCCACGGCCGTCGGCCTGGTTAGCGCGCGCGCGAATGACGCTGGCAACGCTTTCGCCCATCGAGCCCAGATGTACCGGCATGTGCGGCGCGTTGGCGATCAAGGCGCCAGTGCGATCGAACAGTGCACAGGAAAAATCGAGACGTTCCTTGATGTTGACCGAATAAGCGGTGTTCTGGAGCGCCACACCCATCTGTTCGGCGATCGACATGAACAGGTTGTTGAACACTTCGAGCATCACCGGATCGACTTGGGTGCCGATCGCGACTGACCGCGGCCGCGGCAAAACGCGTTCGAGCACCAGGTTGCGGCGCGCATCCATGCGCGCGCGCCAGCCTGGCTCGACCATCGTCGTGGCCGTGTCCTCGACGACGACGGCCGGACCGTCGATCGCTTGGCCGGGCGCCAAGCTAGCGCGGGCATAGACCGGCGCCGCCCAGGTTTTGCCGGCGGTGAAGACGCCGACGTGATCGAGCGGTTGCGGCGCCGCGCCGGCGCTTGCGGACTCGTCAACAAGATCATCCGCGCAGCCAACCGTGCCGACCGCTTCTACGCCGAGCGATTCGACGATCAACGGCTTGTCTTCGACGACGAAGCCGTAGCGCTGCTTGTGCGCGTCCGAGAAATTCGCGCGCAGCCGGTCGACGTCGCCGTAATCGACGATCAGCGGCACGTCGGTGCCCTCGTATTTGACGTGCGCCTTGCGCAGCACCGTGATGTCTGCCTCGGCGATGCCCTGCGCCGTCAGCTCTGCTTTGGCGGCGTCGGCCAATGTGCCGAGGATCGTCGTGAAATCCGCCGTCGTCGCCGGCCCGAGCTGCGCTTCGACCGCTTGCTCCTTGAGGCTGCGCAGATCGGCGAGGCCCATGCCATAGGCCGAAAGCACGCCGGCGAAGGGATGGATCGTGATCCGCGTCATGCCGAGCGCGTCGGCGACCTGGCAGGCGTGCTGACCACCGGCGCCGCCGAAACAGCAGAGCGTGTATTCGGTGACGTCGTAACCGCGCTCGATCGAGATCTGCTTGATCGCATTGGCCATGTTCTCGACCGCGATCTTGACGAAGCCGTCGGCCACCTCCATCGACGAACGCTGGTTGTCGGTGGCGCGTTCGATGGTTGCGGCGAGCGCAGCGAATTCGCGTTCGACGATGTCGCGATCGAGCGGCTGATCGCCGTCCGGGCCGAAGACGCGCGGGAAGAAACGCGGCTGGATCTTGCCCAGCATGACGTTGCAGTCGGTTACGGTAAGCGGCCCGCCGCCGCGATAGCATGCGGGTCCCGGCACGGCGCCGGCGGAATCCGGTCCGACGCGATAACGCGCGCCGTCGAACGAGCAGATCGAGCCGCCACCCGCCGCCACCGTGTTGATCTGCATCATCGGCGCGCGCAGCCGGACGCCGGCGACCTGTGTCTCGAAGCTGCGCTCGTATTCGCCGGCGTAATGCGAGACGTCGGTCGAGGTGCCGCCCATGTCGAAAGCGATGATCTTGTCGAAGCCAGCTGCCGCCGTTGTGCGCGCGGCGCCGACGATGCCGCCCGCCGGCCCGGACAGGATCGCATCCTTGCCCTGGAAGCGATGGGCGTCGACCAGACCGCCGTTCGATTGCATGAAGAAGAGCCGCACGCCACCGAGTTCGGCCGCCACCTGATCGACATATCGGCGCAGGATCGGCGACAGGTAGGCGTCGACGACGGTGGTGTCGCCGCGACTCACCAGCTTCATCAGCGGGCTGACCGCGTGACTCGCCGAGACCTGCGCGAAGCCGGCGCGGCGCGCCACGTCGGCGACAGCGCGCTCGTGCGCCGGATAGCGATAGCCGTGCAGGAAGACGATGGCGGCGCCGTTGCAGCCGGCGTCGCGCGCAGCTCGTAGATCGAGCGCGACGTGCTCGAGATCGGGCGCGCGCAACACCGCGCCTTCAGCGGTGACGCGCTCGTCGACTTCGATCACCCGCTCATAGACCAGATCGGGCAATACGATGTGGCGCTCGAACAGCTTGGGCCGGTTCTGGTAGCCGATTCGCAGCGCGTCGCCGAAGCCTTTGGTGATCACCAGGACGGTGCGTTCGCCCTTGCGCTCAAGCAGCGCATTGGTCGCGACCGTGGTGCCCATCTTGACCGCGTCGATGGCGCCGTCCGGCAGTTGCGCATCCGGCGCGACGCCAAGAATCGCGCGGATGCCGGCGACCGCGGCATCGCGATAGCGCGCCGGATTCTCGGACAATA
>JAGXBG010000187.1 GCA_018971215.1 Alphaproteobacteria bacterium | reverse complement strand
CGAACGCTAGCGCCATGGGCGCGGTGTTCACGATCGACGCCGGCGTGTCCTTCCTGGACGCGCTGGCGACGGGACTGATGGCGCGTGCCGGCGGCGAGCCGCTGGCGCTCGCACGCATGACCGTGCTGCTGCCGACGCGCCGTGCCGCGCGGTCGCTGGCCGAAGCGTTCCTGCGTCAAGGCACTGGCCGGCCGCTGCTGTGGCCGCGGTTGGTGCCGGTCGGCGACGTGGATGCCGACGAGCTGGCGATCCTTGCCGATGGAAGCACAGGTGACGACGCGATCGATTTGCCGCCGGCGGTGCCCGATCTCGTGCGCCGGCTGATGCTGACGCGGCTGGTCCTCGCCTGGGGCCAGGCGCCCGCCGGCGCCGGACCGGCCAGCGCCGCCCAGGCGGCACCGCTCGCCGCCGAGCTGGCGCGCTTCCTCGACGAAGTGTCCGCCGAAGGCTGCAGCCTCGCCAATCTCGATCGACTGGTGCCGGCGCAGCATGCCGCGCACTGGCAACAGGTGGTCAAGTTCCTCGCCATCGTCTCCGATCATTGGCCCAAGGCGCTGGCGGAGAGCGGCTGTCTCGACGCCGCCGACCGGCGCAACCGCGTGCTCGAACGCCAGGCCGGCGCCTGGCGGCAGCGGCCGCCTGCCGATCCGGTGATCGCCGCCGGCATCACCGGCGGCGTGCCGGCAGTCGCCGCGCTGGTCGCTGCGGTGGCGCGGCTGCCAACCGGTATTGTTGTGTTGCCGGGTCTCGACCGCGAAGCCGACGCCGCCGATTGGGACGCCATCGCCACCGATCCGGCACATCCGCAATATCTTTTGGCGCGCCTGCTGACGCGGCTCGAATTGCTGCCCGGTCAGGTCGCCGTCTGGCCGGCGGGTGCGGGCGCCAATCCGGCGCGCACGGCGCTGGTACGCGCCGCGCTCGCACCGGCATCGCGCAGCCATCGCTGGGCGACGCTCGACAAACTGCCGGCCGCGGCCATCGCGGGCATGAGCCGCGTCGACTGCCCCGGTCCGCAGGAAGAGGCGACGACCGTCGCGCTGCTGATGCGCCGGCAGCTCGAACGGCCGGGCGCGACCGCGGCGCTGGTCACGCCCGACCGCGATCTTGCGCGTCGCGTCGCTGCCGAGCTCCGCCGCTGGAACATCGAAGTCGACGATTCCGCCGGCACGCCGCTGGCCAAGACGCCACCGGGCGTATTCCTGCGCCTGTTGCTGGCCTGCGTCGCCGAGGACTTTGCGCCACTGCCGCTGCTGGCGGTGCTCAAGCATCCGTTGGCTGCATGCGGCCTCGCGCCGCCGGCGTTCCGCGACTTCGCACGCCGGCTCGAATTCGCGGCGCTGCGCGGGCCGCGTCCCGGCCCCGGAATCGAAGGGTTGTGCGCCGCGCTCGTCGATCGCGGCCTTGCGGACCATGTGCGGCGCGTCGGCCGCGCCGTGGCGCCGCTGGTCGAGGCGCTGGCGGCCGAGGCGATGGCGCTAACGCCCCTGGTGCAAGCATATATCCGCGCCGCCGAGGCGCTCGCCGCAAGCGACACCGAAAGCGGCGACCGGCGCCTGTGGCGCGAAGAAGCGGGCGAGGCGGCGGCGGTGTGGTTCAGCGAATTGCTTGGCGCCGCCGGCAGCTTTCCCAAGCTCGCCGGCGCCGAATATCCGGCGCTGTTCGAAGCGCTGATCGCCGGGCCGGTAGTGCGGCCGGCCTATGGGCGGCATCCGCGGCTGTTCATCTGGGGCTTGCTCGAAGCGCGTTTGCAGCAGGCCGACCTGGTGATTCTGGGCGGGCTCAACGAAGGCGTCTGGCCGGTGCGCACCGACAGCGATCCGTGGCTGTCGCGGCCGATGCGGCGCGATTTCGGCCTGCCGCCGCCGGAGCTGCGCGTCGGCCGCGCGGCGCACGACTTCGTCCAGTGTCTCGGCGCGGGCGAGGTGGTGCTGACGCGGGCGGCGCGCGTCGAGGGCAATCCGACCGTGCCGTCGCGCTGGCTGTTGCGGCTCGACACCGCGCTGCGTGCCGCCGGCCTCGAAGCCAGGTTGCACGACGGCCTGCCGCTCGCCTGGCAGGCGCGGCTCGACGATCCAGGTCCGGCGCGGCGCATCGATCCGCCGGAAGCGCGCCCGCCGCTCGACGCCCGACCGCGTCACCTCTCGGTCACGGAAATCGAGACCTGGCTGCGCGATCCCTACGCGATCTATGCCCGGCACGTGCTGCGCCTCCGGGCGCTCGACCCGATCGACGCCGATCCCGGCGCCGCCGAACGTGGCATCTTCATCCATGCGGCGCTGCATCGGTTTCTGCAGGCCTTTCCGCATGAATTGCCCGGCGACGCCGAGGCACAACTGCTGGCGATCGGCCGCGACTGTTTCGGCGAGGCGTTGCAGCATCCCAACGTGCGCGCCTTCTGGTGGCCGCGCTTCGAGCGCATCGCCGGCTGGGTCGTCGACGCCGAACGCGAGCGCCGCGCACTCATCGCCGAGAGCTTCGGCGAGATCGGCGGCACGCTCGTGCTGCCGTCGGCGGGCGGCTCGTTCACCTTGTCGGGCAAGGCCGATCGCATCGATCGCTTCGCCGCCGGCGGCCTCGCAATTCTCGATTACAAGACCGGCGGCCTGCCGAAGGTGGGCGAGGTCAAGGCCGGGTATGCGCCGCAACTCGCGCTCGAAGCCATGATCGCGGCCGCGGGCGGCTTTCCAGGCATTGCGCCGGCTGCGGTCGCGCAACTGATTCACTGGCGCCTGAACGGCGGCGATCCGCCGGGCATCGAGCGCATCGACGCCGCAGATGCTGCGGCCGCGACGGCGCTGGCCACGGCGGCGCGACAGGGCCTCGAACGCTTGATCGCCGCCTTCGACGACCCGGCGATGCCGTATCGCGCCTGGCCGCAACCCGACAAGAAACCGCGTTATTCGGACTACACGCATCTCGCCCGGGTGAAGGAATGGCTGCCCGGTGGCGGCGCCGACGAATGAGCGCGCGACCGAAGCCCGATCCGGGCGCACAGCAGCGGCTGGCCGCCGATCCAGCGGCGTCCGTTTGGGTCGCGGCCTCGGCCGGCACCGGCAAGACCAAGGTGCTGACCGATCGTGCGCTGGCGCTGCTGCTTGCCGGCAGCGAGCCGGCGCGCATCCTCTGTCTCACCTTCACCAAGGCGGCCGCCGCCGAAATGGCGATCCGCATCGGCACGCGCTTGGGCGCTTGGGCGACGATGTCCGATGCAGACCTGCGCAAAAATCTCACAAGCCTGACCGGAAACGACGCCGACGCCGACCAGCTCGACCGCGCGCGGCAGCTTTTTGCGCGCGTGCTCGATGCGCCCGGCGGCATGCGGATCGAGACCATCCACGCCTTTTGCCAATCGCTGCTGCGGCGCTTTCCGCTCGAGGCCGGCATTCCGCCGCACTTCCGGGTGATGGAAGACCGCAGCGCCGCCGAGGCGATGGAACACGCCGTTGCCCAGGTGCTCGATCGCGCGCGGGACGGCAAGCCCAAGGTGCTCAAGGTCGCGCTCGACACGGTGACGCAGCGCGTCGGCGAAGACGGTTTCGTCGAACTGATCGGCATACTGGCGGCCGAGCGCGAGCACGTCGCCGGCGTGCGCCAGGCCGGCGACGCGCAATTCGAGGCGCGGCTGCGGGCGCGTCTGGGCTTGCAGCCGGGCGAGACGCCAGATTCGATCGTTCGCCAGGCTTGCAAGGACGAAACGTTCGCGGGCGATGCGCTGAAGCGTGCAGCCCGCGTCCTGGGGCAGAGCGGTTCGCCGACGGATGCGACGGCCAGCCGCGCCATGGGCCAATGGCTCGGCCGCGTGCGCGGTCGCGTGCAACGCTTTGACGATTATTGCGACGTGTTCTTCACTCAGAGGGGCGGCCGGCGCACCCGCTTCCCGACCAAGGCCGTGCTCGAGCTCGATCCATCCATCGCCACGGTTCTGGACGACGAAGCCGAACGCCTCGAGACGGTCCGGACGCGGCGCGATGCGGCGCGGCTTGCCGTCACGACCGCCGCTTTGATCCGGCTCGCTGGCGCCGTGCTCGACTCCTACGCGGCTTACAAAGCGGCGCGCGCGATGCTCGATTTCGACGATCTGGTGCTGAAGGCGAAAGAATTGCTGCGGCGGCCCGGCGTTGCGCCGTGGGTGCTGTTCAAGCTCGACGGCGGCATCGACCACATCCTGATCGACGAGGCGCAGGACACCAATCCGGATCAATGGGAGGTGGTCGCAGCGCTGGCCGAGGAATTCTTCGCCGGCGAAGGCGCGCGCGAT
>JAGXBG010000186.1 GCA_018971215.1 Alphaproteobacteria bacterium | reverse complement strand
TGAACCCAGCTCGCGATTACTTCAAAGATCGACAAAGGAATGTCGCCTCTAGATTTCGCTAAAGGAATATGATCACGTCTGCGGCCTTCACCCCAATGCCGCCATCAACTCGGTCCATTCGCGCTTCGAGAGACCGCTGGCTTCCTGCGTCACCTTCTCGCCGGCGAGCAGCTTCTTCACTACTGCGAGCGCGTTGGCCGAGAGATGCGCGCCACCAAATCGGTATTGCCGGAACGCCTCGGCGGTGATCGGCACCCACTTCTCGAGCGTGGCGATCATCGCTTCGGCATAGACGCGGATTTCGTATTGCGCGTGCGCATCGGCGCGCAGGCTCAAAAAATTGAGCAGGTTGTACAGGTCGGTCTTCCAGTACCACTGGGTGTAAAAGTTCAAAGATAGATTCATGCGCGCAAGTTCGCGCGCGAGGCCGGTGCGCTTGTCGTCGATGACCTTGCCGGCATCGTCCTCGTTCAGCATCTCGACATAGCCGCGATAGGCCTCGGCCGCGTCGCGCCGCAGGAGGTCGAGCACGCGCGCCGCCTGATCCGGCGGCAGCGTGTCGCCCCTGCCCTGGCGGTTGCTGCTCGATTGCGCCGCGAGCTGTTCCGGCGCCGGCACGTAGAACTCGTTGTCGAGGATCGAATAGCGTGCCGAGTATTCGTTGACGTTGGCGGTGCGGTGGCGGATCCACTGCCGCGCGACGAAGATCGGCAGCTTGACGTGGTACTTGATCTCGCACATCTCGAACGGCGTCGTGTGCCGGTGGCGCATCAGGTAGTGGATGAGGCCGCGATCCTCGGTCACCTTTTTCGTCCCCTTGCCGTAGGAGACGCGCGCCGCCTGCACCACCGCGGCATCGTCGCCCATGTAGTCGATGACGCGGACGAAGCCGTGATCGAGCACGGGAACGGCTTGGTAAAGAATTTCTTCGAGGCCGGGCGAAACCGCGCGGCGCGTCGGTTGGGTCTCGGCGCGCTGCCGGTCGATTTCGGCCTGTTGTTCGGGCGTGAGCGGCATGGGCGGCGACTCTAACCGCGCGCTTCCGGCCCGCAAAGGCCGACTCGTCGCCCCTTTTGAGGGAGTGCGAAAGCGCCTATATTGAAGGCGCCGGGCAACCGGCTATGGCGATAAACGGCGCATGGAATATGCGTTGCGGACCCGGGGGCAGTACCCGGCGCCTCCACCAGTTTCGCGGAGTCGATGGCTCCGCGCCGTCATGGGGGCGAACTAGGATCGACGCGCGTAGTAAAGATGCAACTTTCGCCCGGCATGGTACCGCCGTTATCGGGCCAAAACCTAAGTGCGAACGATAACTCTGTCGCACTCGCTGCTTAGTCTCTAAGTAAGCGCGGTCCGGGGGGCACCGGGCAACAGAAGCCCCCCACTGATTTCTGCGGGAGCGCGCACGTGAAGGACCTTCTGCGATACGACAAGATGGTCGAGGCCGCGCTCCGCGGCGTCGTGCGCGAGGCGCTGGCGCGCACCGCCGCCAACGGCCTGCCGGGCGCGCATCATTTCTACATCACCTTCAAGACCGGTTTCGAAGGCGTGGAGATCCCACCGAGCCTGCGCGCCAAGCACCCTGAGGACATGACCATCGTGCTCGAGCACCAGTTCTGGGACCTCAACATCGAGGAGAACCGCTTCGGCGTGACATTGAGCTTTGCCGGCAAACCGGAACGACTGGTGATTCCGTTCGAGGCGATCCTGTCCTTCGCCGATCCCGCCGTGAAGTTCGGCCTCCAGTTCCAGCAAGTTGCGGCCGCCAACGAGCAGGCCGAGGGCGAGCCGGCCAAGATCGTGGCGCCAACGCGCCTCGAAAAGCCGCGCGCAGCCAAAACCGACAAGCCCGATAAGCGGGCCAAGGCCGGCGAAAAGCCGGCCGAAAAAGGCGCCGAGGTCGTCACCCTCGACCAGTTCCGCAAGAAATAGCCGCCGCGCTCAGTGTGCGTTGTCGCGTGCGGCGAAGAACTGGCACCAGCCTTTCGGACTGATGTCGCCCTGAACGAACGCGCAGCGGTTCGGCGGCTGGAAGTTGACGCAGATCTCGCAGCGCTGCTGACCCTTGGGCTGGTCCTGATACTTCGCTTCTTCTTTCGTCGCCTTCTGGTCGTCGGCGCGTGCGGAATGCGACAGACCCTGCGTTACCGACACGGCGACGGTAATCGCCGTGCCGGCAAGCAGGCTCCGGCGCGAAACCGGACGCTGACGGTTCATCGCGCCCGTGCCGCTCACTTGGCGACCAGGGATTCCTCGGCCTTGGTCACGTGCCACAGCACGATGTGGTAGTGCGGCTCCTCGACGCCGGGATGGCCGGCGTTGAAATAGAGCGACACGTGATCGACACGGCCGCCAGGCGCCGCCAGCGAGAACGCCTTCTGCGCTTCAAAATCCTTGATCGGGATCATGTAGATCGTGCTCACCAGCCGGCCTTTATGGTCGTAGGCGAGGAACGGCCCGGCGGGCAGCGTCTTCGGATCGACGTAGAGCACGCCGATGCCGGGCAGGAAGTCCGGCAGCTTCACGAGCGTGCTGACTTTCTTATAGGCGCCGCCCGGCGGCTCCTTGACGACGTTCTGGGCAAAAGCCGGCGTGGCCACGAAGGCCAAGAGGGCGAGAGCAACGAGTAGTCGACGCATGGTTCACTCCTTCTGTTTTAGGCTTGCAACGGACGGATCGGAAACGGCGGTCACGACGCCGAGGCGCGCCAGCACGCGGCCCATCAGGGCATCGCAGCGCGCGCCAGCGAACGGAAACGCGTCGTCGAGGATCGAAGCGAATTCGGCGCTGAGCGCCTGACGCAGCTGGCGGTTGGCGCGATGAAAGCGGGTCTTCACCGTCTCGGCCGGAATGCCGAGCAGCGCGGCGGTTTCCTCGATGCTCATCTGTTCGACCGCGCGCAGCATGAAGACGGTGCGGAAATTCGCCGGCAATTCGTCGACCGCGCGTTCGATGACGCGGCGGATCTCGCGCCGCGCCGCGGCGTTCTCCGGATTGATCGTGGCGCCGATGCCCGGCAGCACGACGACATTCTCGGCCTGGGCGAGATCGACGGTGGGGCGCCGACGGCGCAGCCGGCCGAGCGCCTCGTTGGCGGCGATGCGCGCAAGCCAGGTCGTCAGGCTCGCCTCGCCGCGGAACGCATCAAGGTTGGCGAGTGCCCGGACGTAGGTTTCCTGCACGACGTCCTCGGCCTCGCTTTCGTCCCGCACGATGCTGCGCGCCAGGCGATAGAGCCGGCGATTGTTCTGGCGCATGAGCGCAGCGAACGCCGCGGGCTCGCCGCGCCGCATCAGCGCCAGCAATTCGGCATCCGCGCCGCGCTTTCCCGCGGTCTGTGTCACAGAACGACTCCTTGTCACGGACTCATAGATGACGGGGGGCGAAAAAGGTTCCCGTGGATTATCTAGCGCCGGCTTGAGCGCGGGAAAAACCGCAGCTTTTTGATGGTCTTGCGCATATCGTGGCGGCGCTTGACCGGATGGGCGTAATACGCTCTTTCTCGGCCGTTTTCCCGGATTGCGAGCACAGCATGGATGCCGCCTTCCACGAAATGTTCCCGCTGGGCGAAGATGACACGCCCTATCGCAAGCTGACCTCCGAGCATGTCGGCACCGCGAGCTTCGGCGGCGAGCGCGTCGTCACCGTGGGATTGCCGGCGCTGACCGAGCTGACGCGCCAGGCCTTCGTCGATTGCCAGCATTTGCTGCGGCCCGGCCACCTGAAACAGCTGCGCGCGATCCTCGACGATCCGGAAGCGTCGGCGAACGACAAATTCGTCGCTTTCGATCTCCTCAAGAACGCCAACATCGCCGCCGGCAAGGTGCTGCCGATGTGCCAAGACACCGGCACGGCGATCGTCATGGGCAAAAAGGGCCAGCGGGTCTGGACCGGCGGCGGCGACGAAGCGGCAATTTCAGCCGGCGTGCGACGCACGTTCACCGAAACCAATCTGCGCTACAGCCAGGTCGCGCCGCTCGGCATGTACGACGAGGTCAATACCGGCGACAATCTGCCGGCGCAGATCGAGATCTACGCCGCCGACGGCGATGCCTACAAATTCCTGTTCATCGCCAAAGGCGGCGGCTCGGCCAACAAATCGTTCCTCTATCAACAGACCAAGGCGACGCTCAATCCCAAGGCGCTGCTCAAGTTCCTTGACGAGAAGATCCGCACCCTTGGCACCGCCGCCTGCCCACCCTATCACCTGGCGATCGTCATCGGCGGCACCTCGGCCGAGCTCAACCTGAAAACCGTGAAGCTCGCGAGCTGCCGCTATCTCGACACGCTGCCGTCGCAGGGCAACAAATTCGGCCAGGCCTTCCGCGACGTCGGCTTCGAACAGGA
>JAGXBG010000185.1 GCA_018971215.1 Alphaproteobacteria bacterium | reverse complement strand
TATTTCCACGGCCGCCTATCGGCGACCACGGAGCCCGATCCCAAGGATCTAAGCAAGACGATTTCGGTGCCTTACGCCGCCGATAATTCGTCGGGCTCCAATCTCGGCCCGACGAGCAAGGCGCTCGCCGATCAGGTGAAAGATGCCGCGGCGGCGCTGGCCAAGGAAAATCCCAACGCGCCGGTGCCGGTTGACCTGGTGACCAACTCGGCGAGCGGCCTCGACCCCGATATCACGCCGGCTGCCGCGTTGTTCCAGGTGCTACGCGTTGCCAAGGCGCGCAGTCTGCCCGAAGACAAGGTGCGGGCGCTGGTCGAAGTGCATGTTACGCCGCGCACCTTCGGCGTCCTTGGCGAGCCGCACGTCAACGTGCTCGAACTCAACCTCGCGCTTGATGCGCTGGCCAAGGGGTGATGGGGTATCCGACGCGGCCTACGCTATAATGGCGCATGGCCGCGGATAACCCCGAACGCCAGTCGCGACCGTCGCCGGAAGCCTTGCTGGCCGCCGTGGCGCAGGAAGGCCGCGGCCGGCTGAAGGTATTTCTTGGTGCTGCGCCTGGCGTTGGCAAGACCTACGAGATGCTGACGGCGGCGCACGCGCGTTTGCGCGAGGGTGTCGATGTCGTCGTCGGCATCGCCGAGACGCACGGCCGCGCTGAAACCGAAGCGCTGCTCCGGGGTCTCGAGGTCGTGCCTCGCCGGAACATCGCTTATCGCGATCGCACGCTCGTGGAAATGGATCTCGACGCGATCCTGCAACGTCGGCCGAAACTGGTTCTGGTCGACGAACTGGCGCACACCAACGCACCCGGCACGCGCCATCCCAAACGCTATCTCGACGTCGAGGAGCTACTCGCCGCCGGTATCGACGTCTACACCACGCTCAACATTCAACACGTCGAAAGCCTCAACGACGTGGTGGCGCAGATCACCCGCATCCGCGTGCGCGAGACGGTGCCTGACAGCGTGCTCGACCGCGCCGACGACATCGAGGTCGTCGATCTCTCGCCCGACGATCTGATTCAGCGGCTGAAAGACGGCAAGGTCTACGTCCCGCATCAAGCCGAACGCGCCGTCCGCCATTATTTCAAGCCCGGCAATCTCACGGCGCTACGCGAACTTGCCCTGCGCCGCACCGCCCAGCGCGTTGACGAGCAGATGGTCACCTACATGCAGGCCCAGGCGATCAGCGGGCCGTGGGCGGCGGGTGAACGCGTGTTGGTCTGCGTCAACGAGGAGCCGACAGGCGGCGGCTTGATCCGCTATGCCAAGCGTCTCGCCGACCGGTTGCACGGACCATGGACGGCGCTTTACGTTGAAACGCCGCGCTACCAGCGGCTCGACGACGCCCAACGCGACCGCGTCGCCGACACGTTGCGGCTGGCCGAGCGGCTGGGCGGCAACGCGTTGACCGTGCCCGGCGCGCGCATTGCCGACGACGTCGTTAATTACGCCCGCGCCAACAACATCACCCACATCATCATCGGCAAGTCGACGCGCTCGCGTTGGTTCGAGATGCTGCACGGCTCGGTGGTGCACGACTTGGTGCGCAGCTCCGGCAACATCAGCGTGCACGTCATCGCCGGCGACGGCAGTGAGCCGGTGCCGGCGAAGACCGTCAAAACGGCCCCCGAACCGGCAGCCGTCGACATCCAGCCTTATGCGTTTACCACCGCGATCATTGGCGGCGCGCTCGGCATCGGCCTCGTCCTCCAGCAGTTTCTCTCGGTCACCCACGTCGCGCTCGTCTTCCTGACGGCGGTGCTCGTTGCCGCTATTCGGTATGGCCTGTGGCCGTCGCTCTACGCCTGTCTGATCAGTGTGCTCGCCTACAATTTCTTCTTCCTGCCGCCGATCTACACCTTCACCATCGCCGATCCCGAAAACGTCGTCGCGCTGTTCTTCTTCCTGGTCGTCGCCATCGTCGCCAGCAACTTGGCGTCGCGCACGCGCAGCCAGGTGGTGGCGGCGCGCGCCCGCGTGCGCACGACCGAGGAGTTGTTCGCCTTCAGCCGCAAGCTCGCCGGCATTGGCAAGCTCGACGATCTCCTGTGGGCAACGGTCTATCAGATCGCGCTCATGCTGTCGGTGCGCGTCGTCGTGCTATTGCCGGAAGGCGAGGGGATCGCAGTGCGCGCCGGCTATCCACCGGAAGACGAGCTCGACGAAGCCGACCTCGCCGCCGCACGCTGGACGTGGGAACATAACCGTTCGGCCGGCCGCGGCGCCGACACATTGCCCGGTGCCAGGCGATTGTTCCTGCCGCTGCGCACCGGCCGCGGCATCGTCGGCGTGCTCGGTATCGATCGCGACCGGCCTGGGCCGTTGCTGACGCCCGACGGCAGGCGTCTCTTGGACGCGCTCGCCGACCAGGTCGCCGTGGCGATCGAGCGCATTGCCTTCGCCGAAGACGTCGATCGCGCCCGTGTCACCGCCGAGACCGAGCGGTTGCGCGCTGCACTGCTGACGTCGATCTCACACGATCTGCGCACGCCACTCGCCTCGATCCTCGGCGCGCTCACCAGTCTTCGGAGCTACGGCGAGATCTACGACGCCAAGACGCGTGACGAACTGATGGCGACGATCCAATCTGAGGCCGAACGGCTTAACCGCTTCATCGGCAACCTGCTCGACATGACGCGACTCGAATCCGGTGCGATCGCGCTCAAGCCCGAGCCAGTCGATGCCGCGGAGATCATCGGTACCGCGCTGCGCCGCGCCGGTCGCATCGTCGCCGACCATCGCGTCGAGCTTGACGTCGCGCCCGATCTAACGCTGCTCAAAGCCGATTACCTGCTGCTCGAGCAGGTGCTGTTCAACCTGCTCGACAACGCTGCCAAGTTCACGCCGGTCGGAGCGGCGATCCGTGTCGTTGCCCGGCGCGATGGCGACTTCGTGGCGCTGCGCGTCGACGACGAGGGGCCGGGCATTCCCGAGGGCGAGCACGAACGCATCTTCGACAAGTTCTATCGCGTCCATGCCCAGGATCGGCAACGCGCCGGCACCGGCCTCGGCCTTGCCATCTGCCGCGGCTTCGTCGAAGCGATGGGGGGCACCATCGTCGCCGCCAATCGCAGCGAGCGCGGCGGCGCTGTGTTGACAGTCCGTTTGCCGACCGCCGAAGCCGAAACCGTCGCACCGGCGCGCGCTCATGGCTAATGCGCCGTGCGTTCTGATCGCGGACGACGAACCGCCGATCCGCCGGTTCCTGCGCACCAGCCTCGCCGCCCAGGGCTATCGCGTCGTCGAAGCCGCCGCCGCCGCAGACGCGCTCGATCTGGCGGCGCGCGAAAAGCCCGATCTGGTGATCCTCGATCTCGGCCTGCCGGATATGAACGGGCTTGACGTCATCCGGGCGCTGCGCGCCAAGTCCGACGTGCCGGTGATCGTGCTGTCGGTGCGCGGCGACGAGCAGGGCAAGGTGGCTGCGCTCGATCTCGGCGCCGATGATTACGTCACCAAGCCGTTCGGCATGGACGAGCTGATCGCGCGCATCCGCACTGCCATGCGCCACCGCTTCCAGGCGCAGGGCACGCCGCCGGTGTTCGCCGTCGGCGGCGTTTCGGTCGACCTGGTGCGGCGGGTGGTGAAGCGCGGCGACAGCGAGATCAAGCTCTCGCCCAAGGAATACGAGCTGCTGCGCATGCTGGTCTTGAATGCCGGCAAGGTGCTCACCCACCGGCAAATCCTCAACGAGGTCTGGGGGCCGGCGCACGTCGAGGATGCGCAATATCTGCGCGTCTTCGTCCGCAACCTGCGCCAGAAGCTCGAGAGCGATCCGGCTCGGCCGGCGCTGATCCTGACCGAGCCCGGTGTCGGCTACCGGCTGCACGCGCCGGCCTAGGCGGTACCGGCGTGCGTGGACAGATTTGGCCCTCGTCGCCTATAATTTAATTACGCGCGCTTTATCGTCGTGGTGGGGTTCTCATGCGTTACAGATTCATGACGTCGCTTGCCGCGGTGAGACGATGAACCGCCGCCGATTTTTGAGTAGCACGATGCTTGGC
This sequence comes from Alphaproteobacteria bacterium, assembly GCA_018971215.1. Lineage (GTDB taxonomy): Bacteria > Pseudomonadota > Alphaproteobacteria > ATCC43930 > CGMCC-115725 > REEB95. Next base: position 384 of record JAGXBG010000185.1, on the reverse strand, counting down.
GGTGCCGCGCTCGTCGGTCTCGCCGGTTCGGCGCGCGCCTTCAACATGCAGACCTGCAACACGGCGGCGCAAGGCGATACGGCGTGCGGCGAATTCCAGGACCACTACCGACTGCACGAACAGCTGCTCGCCGATTTGAAGCGCGAGCTCGACAAACGGCATCTAACACCGGAACAGGAAAGGGTGATGCTTGCGAAAGCGATTTGCCCGATTTGTGGCGCACCGCTGATCGGCTAGGAACTCGGCGATTTCCGGTGCCGAAAATTGCGTGCGGTGCGAGGTCGTGGGTGCGCCTCGCCGTGGCGGCGGCTGCCATGTCGGTTTCGCTCGCGCCGATGACCCAGGCTCATCCGCACATCTTCATTAAGCAGTATGTCGTGGCGT
>JAGXBG010000029.1 GCA_018971215.1 Alphaproteobacteria bacterium | reverse complement strand
ATGCGGTCGATCTGCTCATTGATCGAGGATTCTTTCTCGATATAGGTGTCGGTGCGCGGCACGTAGGCTTCCGGCTGGTAATAGTCGTAATACGAGACGAAATACTCGACCGCGTTGTCCGGGAAGAAGCTTTTCATCTCGCCGTAAAGTTGCGCCGCCAGCGTCTTGTTGGGCGCGAGGATGAGCGCCGGGCGCTGCATCTCGGCGATCACATGCGCCATGGTGAAGGTCTTTCCCGAACCCGTCACACCAAGAAGCACCTGGTCGCGCGCATTCTCGCGGACGCCGCGGACGAGCTCGGATATCGCCTGCGGCTGGTCGCCGGCCGGGCGGAATTCGGACTGGATGGTGAAGCGTCGGCCTTGGTCGGCAAGCGGCCGGTCGACGGTCAATAACGGTGCGGGCATGGGCCCCTAAGATAGGGAATTGGGGCCGCGGTTTCTAGCGAGCCGGTGTCGTTTCTTCGGCCGGAGGAAACCGGCTGCCCTGGAATCGGACGACAAAAGCCTGAAGTTCCGCGCTGGCGCGGTAGCAGCGGTAACAGAGATAGGCGACGCTGAGCACGGTTACGACCCTGAGCGCGTATTCGAGATGGACCCAGCCGGGGCCGATCATGCGCACGTTGAAAGCGTAGTTCCGCTCGCTGAAGTCGCTTCGGATCACGTACAGGTTCAACAGCGCCGGCAGCGAATAGAGCGCGATGAACGTGCTCCGCCACGCGAGCGACATGCGTTTGTGCCGTTCGCCCGGCAGCGCGAAGATCTGCGCCATCACCAGGAGGTCGCGGCAGGATTCGTTGGGGCAGACCTTGGCGGCCTTTTCGTAATTTGCGAGTTCGCGTTCGATATGTGCGGTCAGGATGAGCAGCAGCAACGACATCAGCGCACCGCTCACCAGCCACAAATCGTTGCCGTCCAAGTAGACGCCGAACAACGGAATCTCGAGCGCATAGCCGCGCAAATCCTTTTTCATCAACTCGATGATGCGTCGTTCGTAGACCTTGAGCGCGAGGTTGCGCTGGAGATTTCCGGCCGTCGGATCGCCGCCCGCTGGCGTGCCGAAATCGAGGCCCTGGTCGGCGTAGTCGGCGAGTAGGTGTGCGCATTCGCTGTTCGCCGGAACGGCGCCGGCGACGCAGCCGTAATTGTCCAGCATCACGTGCAGACGCTGCTCGTCCCAGCTCGGCCAGTCGAAGTCGCGGACGCCGCAGCCGACGAAGAACAGCACCAACAGCACGACATACATGACGAGACGCGTGCGCTCGCCGCTACGCGTCACGGCATCAAGATAGGGCTCGAATTCCTCGGTCTCGGTTGCGGTTCGGACCCGTCGCGGCAAGGGATCAGGCCGGTTGCCGCCGGTGGCCGAGGTTCCGCCAACCCATCAATGCCAGCGCCTCGCGCAGCACGACCAGCCCCGCCAGCCACGCGGCGTCGAGCGCCGCCAGCTGCGCCACAGTAGCGGGCGCGAAATGCTCCAGCTCGCCGGTCATGGCCGCGACCAACGCCAGCGCCGCCTCGTACACCGCGAAGGCGGCGGCAAAGGCGAGCACCAACCGCAATCCGCGCCGCAGGCTGGTCTGCGCCACCGCAGACGCCGCCGCGGTACCAAGCAATGCCGCGATGCCGATCGCCACGCCCCAACCGACGCTGTGGAGGTCGAGCGGATAGCCCAGGAGCGCGACGCCGACGACCTGATTGGCAAACCAGATCAGGCCGACGGTCACGAGCGCCGTCGCGCGGTTCTCGCTCTCAGCCAGGATTGCCGCGAAGGCGGCGAACGGCATGACGCAGGCGAGCGCCCAACTACCGCCGATCGCGGCAACGGCCAGTAACGCCGGCCAGAGCCAATTGCGAGCCGGCGGCGACAGGGCGGCAGAAGTCGTTGTCATGGTTGCATCCTTTGTTTGCGCTCGACTCTAAAGGGTTCGCTGCGGCCGATCAATTCGCGTCGCCGGACGGCGCGCCGCCCCAGGACAGCCGCACACCGGCGAAGACGCCCAGCGTCGGCCCCAGAAAGCCGGTCGGGTTCTGGTAGTGACGATCGAGCAGATTGTCGATCCGGCCGAAAACCGTCGCGTAATCGGCGAGCCGGTAGGACGCGTTGAGGTTGATCGTGTTGTACGAATTGACGTGCAGCGGGAACTTGTTCGAGAAGTCGCGGTTGTTGTCGAAGCGCGCGCCGACATAGAGCCATTCGGCCGTCACCGACAGCGGATCGATCGGCGTCCAAGTTCCGTCGATGCTGATCTTGTGCTTCGGCCGGCGGATCAGCGCATCGCCGACGATGGTTCCCGAGGAGTTCGTCACCGGCGAATCGCTCGCCGCCTGGGTGTAGGTGTAGTCGGCGCGTAACGTGACGGTCTCGATCGGCGTCACCGCCACGAACGATTCGACGCCGTATGCGGTCGCGGCCGCGATGTTGAGGTCCTTGTTGCTGCCGGCCGGTTGCTCGATCAGGTTGCGGATGTGATTGTGGAAATAGGTCGCGCCGAACGACAGCCGCTTGTCGAGCAAAGGCTGCTCGAAGCCGGCGTCGTAGCCGCTGCTCTTTTCCGGCTTGAGGTTGGGATTGGCGAAGAAATTGAAGGCCGGAAAACTCACGAACAGCTGTTCGAGCGACGGCGCCTTGAAGCCGGTGCCGTAACTCGCCTTGAGTTGCGTGTTCGTCGCCGCCACGAGATAGGCGGGCGCAAACCGGTAGGTAAAGGCGCGGCCGAAACGGTTGTTGCTGTCGATGCGGCCGGTGACGTTGCCGTAAAGATTTTCAACGATCGGCGTGTGGTACTCGGCGAAGCCGGCGGCCGTGTTCACCGTCGCGTTGACCGGTTGCCCTTCGATCAGGCGATCCTCTTCGTCCTCGACGCCGAGGACGGCGGTGCGATCCGCGTCGAGATGCAAGGTGCCGCGCCAGTCGGCCTTGGTGCGGTCCCCGTCGGAAGTCGAGATGCTGGAACTCGGCGTAATGTTGACGCGGTGATAGCGCGTGTAGGCGATGCCGAATTCGTCCTCGAGCGCGCCGCCGAAGGATTTGAGCTTGGCGCTGCCGCGCGCGAAGCCGGCGCGTTCGTCCTGCAGGCTCTGGGTCGCATCGGGCGTCGTGAACGGCGCGAAATCGTCGTCGGCGGTGTTGCGCAGCAGCGAGTCGTAATAGCGGGCCACTAGGCTGGCGCTCAGATCGTCGGTCAGATCGGCGCCGAGCTTGGCGGAATAAGCGCGCTCGCCGAAGGCGTCGCCGATCGCTGCTTCGCCCGGTGCCAGCAGGTTCGAGGGCACTTCGGGGCGATCGCTGTAATGTAGATGGGTGAAATTGAATGCGTAGTTGGCGCGACCCTGTGAGCCGCTGACGCTGGCCGCTTGGTTGAAAGTGCCGAACGATCCGCCTTCGATCGAGCTGTCCGCCCGCAGCGGACCCGAACCCTGCTTGGTGATGATGTTGACGACGCCGCCGATCGCATCCGAGCCATAGAGCCCGCTTTGCGGCCCGCGCAGCACCTCGATGCGTTCGATGTCCGAGGTCGGGATCTGGCTGATATCGAAGGTGCCGGAGGGCTGCGACGGATCGCTGATGTCGATGCCGTCGATCAGGAATTTGGTGTGATTGGAATTTGTGCCGCGAATGAAGACGTTGGCGATGTTGCCCGGACTCGATTGCACGACCATCAAGCCGGGCACGTCACGCAGGATGGATGGCAGGTCGTTCGCCTGCTTGCGCGCAATGTCGGCGGCGGTAATCACCGTGACGTCGCTGCCGATCTCGGCCGGCGGCACCGGAAATAGCGTCGGCGTGACGACGATCGGCGCCATCGTGCCGAAGCCAGCGGCGGCTTGCTGAGCGGACGCTTGCTGGGCGAAGGCGTGGGTGAACGGAACGGCGCCGGACAAAACGACGGCGAACGACAACGCCGCGATGCGGCGCGAACGGAACGGGACAAAGCTGGACATGGTGGACTCGCGGTGGTGGCACGTCACCGCGAACTGAAGTCGACCTACAGGCGCATCTGTGCCCCTGCCGGCCGGTCTTCCATCGGTGCACCCCGCCCGACGCGCTCGCGCGTGACCACGGCCGGTGGCAGGTCTCCTGGCTCGCGGGTCTCGGCTTGGACCGGCCTTCCCGACGGCTTGCGCCGCCAGTGGCTTCAGTTGGTCCGCGCTCGCCGCTTACAGTTGCGGGGGCAGCCGCGGCATTGCGCGTCTCGCGACGCACGCACCGCATTCCCTTTTGATCCCCAAATCGGGAACCACCGGCGGCGAAAGTGCCGGCAAGTGCGGATTCAAGTCAAGCAGGATGCGTCGAACCGGCGCGTTTCCCGGCATTGCGCGGTACAGCATGACCGGATAGCTTGGCCCGATGACCACAACGCTTGCCGAATCCAAACCCGCCGCGCTTCTCGCTGCCCGCCTTGGGCGCATCAAACCGTCGCCGACCATCGCGGTGACCGACAAAGCGCGCCGTCTCAAGGCGGCCGGCCGCGACATCATCGGTCTGGGCGCGGGCGAGCCCGATTTCGACACGCCGCAGAACATCAAGGACGCGGCGAAGCGCGCCATCGACAAAGGCGAAACCAAATACACCGCGGTCGACGGCACGCCGGCGCTGAAACAGGCGATCATCGCCAAGTTCAAGCGCGAGAACGCGCTCGACTACGCGCCGGAGCAGATCATCGTCGGCGCCGGTGGCAAGCAGGTGCTGTTCAACGCGCTGTTGGCGACGATCAATCCCGGCGACGAGGTGGTCGTGCCGGCGCCCTATTGGGTGTCGTACCCCGACATCGTGAATCTGTGCGAAGGCGTGCCGGTCGCGGTCACCGGCCCCGAGAACAACGGCTTCAAAATCCGTCCGCAGGATCTCGAAGCTGCGATCACCAAGCGCACCAAATGGCTGATCCTCAACTCGCCATCGAATCCGTCGGGCGCCGCCTACACGGCCAAGGAGATCAAGGCCCTTGCCGACGTGCTGATGCGCCATCCGCACGTCTGGGTGCTGACTGACGACATCTACGAGCATCTGGTATACGGCGACTTCAAGTTCGCCACCATTTGCAACGTCGAGCCGCGGCTCTATCCGCGCACGCTCACACTTAACGGCGTCAGCAAGACCTATTGCATGACCGGCTGGCGCATCGGCTATGCCGGCGGCCCGAAGGAGCTGATCGCTGGCATGGCGGCGCTACAGTCGCAATCCACCACCAACGCCAGCTCAATCAGCCAGGCAGCGGCGGTCGAGGCGCTCAGCGGGCCACAAGATTTCATCCCGCGACACAACAAGAGCTTCCAGGAGCGGCGCGACCTGGTCGTCGCCGGCCTGAACCGTTGCGCCGGTTTGCGTTGCAGCGTGCCGGAAGGCGCGTTCTACGTCTATCCGTGTTGCGCTGGCGTGATCGGCAAGACAACGCCGCAGGGCAAGGTGCTCAAAACCGACGGCGATTTCGTCGACTATCTGCTCGACGCGGAAGGCGTGGCCGTCGTCCAGGGCGAGGCCTTCGGCCTGTCGCCCTATTTCCGCATCTCTTACGCCACCTCGAACCAGGCGCTGACCGAGGCCTGCAAGCGCATCGAACGCGCCAGCGCCGCGCTGAAGTAAAACCGCGCGCCCAGATTCCGGTTGCCTCGATCCGCCGGCGGCGCGACCATCGTTGCCGGAGAGTGCGTCGCCGCCAGGCGGGGCGTTCCTGACATAGCCCCGAAGCGGATCGAACCCGGGCCGGACGCGGCGCACGGCGCGAAGCGGAGGCACACATGGGCGAAAGAGCAGGCGGGCCGCGTGTCGCGGCCCTGGTGGGACCTTACCTCTCCGGCAAGACGACCCTCCTCGAAGCCCTGCTTTTCGCCGCCGAAGCCATCCACCGACGCGGCACCCAGAAAGACCAGACCACCGTCGGCGATTCCGCGCCCGAGGCGCGGGCGCGGCAGATGTCGACTGAAATCAATCCGGCGCACGCGACCTATCTCGGCGACCGCTGGTTCTTCCTCGATTGTCCCGGATCGGTCGAGTTGACGACCGAGGCGCAGACGGCCCTGCTGGCGGCCGACGTCGCGGTGGTGGTGTGCGAAGCCGTGCCCGATCGCGTCCTGGCGCTGTCGCCGCTGCTCAAGTTCCTCGACGACCGCCAGATCCCGCACATGATCTTCGTCAACAAGGTCGACCAGACCTCGGCGCGCGTCTCGGAGGTCCTCGCGGCGCTGCAATCGATCTCGGCGCGTCCCTTGGTGCTGCGCCAGGTGCCACTGCCCGGTCCGGACAACACCATCGCCGGTTATATCGATCTGGTCAGCGAGCGCGCCTATCGCTATCAGCCGGGCAAGGCCTCGGATTTGATCAAGCTGCCCGACGCGATGGCCACGACCAAGCAGGAGTCGCGCGCCTCGCTGGTCGAGAAGCTCGCCGATTTCGACGACAAGCTGCTCGAGCAGCTGCTTGAGGACGTCGAGCCGTCGAAGGACGAAATCTACGGCCAACTGACCCAGGATCTGCGGCGCGACCTGATCGTGCCGGTGTTCCTCGGTTCGGCGTCGCTCGATCACGGCGTGCGCCGGCTGTGGAAGGCGCTGCGGCACGAGACGCCGGCGGCGGCTGCAACCGCCGAACGTCTCGGTGTCGGCGGCGGTGACGGCGCGGTCGTACAGGTGTTCAAGACCTACAACCCGCCGCATGCGGGCAAGCTGTCGCTGGTGCGCGTGTGGCGCGGCGCGGTGAGCGAGGGCGCGATGCTCGACGGTGTGCGCGTCGGCGGCGTGCTGCGCCTGCAGGGGGCGGCGGCGGAGAAACTGCCGGGCGGCGCCAACGCCGGCGAGATCGCGGCGCTCGCACGTCTCGAAGGTGTCGCGACAGGCGCGGTCCTGGCGACCGGCCCGGCGCCGAAGCTGCCGCACACCGTGCCGCCCAGTCCGGTATTCGGGCTCGCGGTCACGGCGGAGAAGCGCAGCGACGACGTCAAGCTCACCGGCGCGATCCAGAAGCTGATCGAGGAGGATCCGACGCTATCGCTCGAGCAGAATCCGGAGTTGCAGGAGCTCGTGTTGTGGGGGCAGGGCGACATCCATCTGCAGATCGCGCTCGATCGGCTGCGGCACAAATTCAACCTCGCGGTACAGGCGCGCCGGCCACAGATTCCGTATCGCGAAACCATCCGCAAGGGCACGGCGCTCCATTCGCGCTTCAAACGCCAAAGCGGCGGCCACGGCCAGTTCGCCGACATCCAGATCGAGATCAAGCCGTTGCCGCGCGGCGGCGGCTTCGCCTTCATCGATGCCGTCGTCGGTGGCGCGATTCCGCGCAACTACATCCCGGCGGTCGAGGAGGGCATCAAGGAATATCTGCGGCACGGCCCGTTCGGCTGTCCGGTCGTCGATGTGTCGGTCAAGCTGGTGACCGGCCAGTTCCACGCGGTCGACAGCTCGGACCAGGCGTTCAAGACGGCGGCGCGGCAGGCGATGAGCGAAGCTTTGCCGAATTGCGATCCGGTGCTGCTCGAGCCGATCCATCGCGTCGAGATTTCGGTGCCGAACGCCTTCACGTCGCGCGTCCAGCGCATCGTCTCGGCGCGGCGCGGCCATATCCTCGGCTATGACGCCAAGGCCGATTGGACGGGCTGGGATGTCGTGGCAACCGACATGCCGTTGACCGAGATGCACGATCTGATCATCGAGCTGCGCTCGGCGACGCTCGGCACAGGTACGTTCACCCACCGCTTCGACCGGCTGCAGGAGTTGACCGGCAAGCTGGCCGAGAAGGTGCTTGCCGCCCGCACCGGCGAAGCCGCGCAATAGGGGCCTTCCGGCGATCTTGAAATTTATTTCAGCCGTGGTCGCGGGAGCGTGACTTGAAGTGAAGGCCGCTCGGCGGTATCGCTGCGGCCACGCGGACGGAGGTCGGCGATGTGGGCAAAACGGAAACGCGGCTGGGAAATCCCCGAGCGCGAGGCGACGCCGGAATCGGTTTTCCACGATCGTCGCGCTCTGCTCAAGGCGATGGGCATGGGCGCGCTGGTCGCGGCGACCGGCGCGGGGCCGCTGGCCGCGACGCCGGCTTTCGCCGACGCCGATCCGTCGGCCGGACTCTACCCGGCGAAGGCCAATCCCAAATATGTTCTCGACCGTCCGGTGACGGCGGAAAAGCTGTCGACGAGCTACAACAATTTCTACGAGTACACGAGTGAGAAGAACGTCTTCGAATATTCGGATGCGCTGCAGACCCGACCGTGGTCGATCGCGATCGACGGCATGGTCGAGAAGCCGATGACGCTCGGCGTCGACGATCTGCTCAAGAAGGTGACGCTGGAGGAGCGGCTCTATCGCCACCGCTGCGTCGAAACCTGGTCGATGGCGGTGCCGTGGACCGGTTTTCCGATGAAGGCGCTGCTCGATATCGCGCGGCCGCTGTCCAGCGCCAAGTACGTCCGCATGACCACGTTCATGGATCCGAAGATGGCGCCGGGCCAGCGCATGTTCTTCTATCCGTGGCCCTATATCGAAGGCGTCACCATGTTCGAGGCCAACAACGACCTCGCGTTCCTGGTCACCGGCATGTACGGCAAGCCGCTGCCGAAGCCGGACGGTCCGCCGCTGCGGCTGGTGCTGCCGTGGAAGTACGGCTTCAAGTCGATCAAGTCGATCGTCCAGTTCACGTTCACCGACAAGCAGCCGACGTCGTTCTGGACGGCGTTGCAGGCGAACGAATACGGCTTCTGGGCGAACGTCAATCCGGCGGTGCCGCATCCGCGCTGGAGCCAGGCGACCGAACGCGAGCTTGGCGAGAATACGCGGCGTCCGACGTTGATTTGGAACGGCTACGGCGAATACGTCGCGGCGATGTACGACGGCATCAAAGGCGAAGAACTGTTCCGTTGAACAGCGGGCGCATGCGGCGCCCGGACCATCCCGGTCAGATAACCTTGAACAGATACAGCAGGATCAACACGGGGACGGGTATGCGTATCAGCCAGAGCAAGAGCGAGATCACTTGAACTCTCCGTCGTGCGGGTGGTGGCGTCGATTGCAACCTTGGGGTCGAATGCGATTCTCGCCGGGTCCCCGATTCGTCGTTTCTGGAGCAAACGCGATCCGCGTCACCGTGCGATGTGAATCGGAAATCCACGTAAACGCTTGATATAATTCAATTTTGCTCTTGTATGACTTTAACCGAGACATACAAGACATTGATTCAATTGAGAGTATTGTATTTCGCAGAATCCGCGACCTATACTCGCCCGCCTTTCGCCATTGAGGAGCGAACTCATGCGTCTTATGGCCGTCTTGGTAGTTGCGAGCGGGCTTCTGGTTGCGGGCTGCGGGTCGAACCCGGGCGACCGCGCTTTGACCGGCGGCGTTATGGGCGCCGGCGTCGGCGCGCTGGCCGGCGCCGCGGTCGGCATGCCGCTGACCGGCGCGGTGTTCGGCGGTGCGCTCGGCGCCACCGCGGGCGCCCTGAGCGATCCGTCGCAGATCTATCTCGGCAAGCCGGTCTGGCGTTAGCCGGATCGTCGGTATCGCCGTCATCGTCGTCACGCTGCCGCGGCGAGCGCGTCGAATGCGCTCGCCGTTTCGTTGAGATCGCCATAGGCGAAGCGGTAGCAGCCGCTCTTTTCCCGGATTCCGCTTAAGAGTGCGAAACTCTGCGCGCCGTGCAGGCTGTAATTCATCGCGTGATGGCCGATCTCGATCAGGCCGGCCGCTTTGAAGAACGGCGTGAATCGCGCCGCGTCGCCAGCGCGCCAGCGCGGAAACATCATCCAGCGTCACGGCCGCGGGAATGCCGCCGAGAATCAGCCGGCGGTTGGGCGAGCGAAGACCGCCGTCAGACGGAAGAGATTTTGCTGCGTCGTCGCGGTCGCTCATGGGTTCGTCTATCCGCCGGGGTGAGACCCGGTTTTAGCGCGAAACCCGATAAAGGACCGTAAAGCAAGACTGGCTTTTGGTAAAAATTGGAGCAATTAGCGAAGCACGGTAAAGCTAATTTAACCGTGCTGCGGCAACTTGTCGGTGATTTGGCTAAAGCGCACGTTGTTTCTTTCGCCGCGCGCGCGTCGGATCGAAGACGACGACGTTGCCGCCAAAACTTTCCGGCCGAACCGGCTGCGGTGGACGCGGCATTTCCGTCTTCCGGTGATCGTCGGCGTGCATGACGGCCGCGAAGGACGACGGGCCGGCGGCGATCGCGCATCACGCTCCTTGAGACGCGCGGCGCGTGGTGCAGCGCGCTGCGCCAGGTCGTTAACGTTGATTAAGGTTGGCGTGCGCGCCGCCGCACTGTCGAGTGTCGGCAACTTTTACAGACGTCGTCGGCGCCGACAGGTCAGCCGCCGTTGCGGCTCTCGCCGACCTTGTGCAGCAGGAAATCGCGGAACACCGCGATGCGCTTCGAATTGCGCAGTTCTTCGGGGTAAACGAAGTAGGCCGCGGCCTCGACCGGCTTAGCCTCGGCCAGAACGCGCACCATGGTGTGGTTTTCGGTCGGCATGTAATCCGGCAGTACGCCGATGCCGAGCCCATTCTGGATCGCCTGAGCGATGGCGTAGAGATTGTTGACCGCCAAAATCGGCCGGCGTTCATGGCCGGCGCGCGCGCCCGCCTCGAGGACCCAATTGACGTTGCGCACCGGGCGCGTCTCGGGTCCGTAGACGATGATGCGGTGCTTGTCGAGATCTTCGGGATTGCGCGGCGTGCCGTGTTTTTTCAGGTATTCGGGCGAGGCATAAGCGATATAGCGCACGGTCAGCAGATGCCGCTGCACCAGATCGGGCTGGCGCGGCGGCGACATGCGGATCGCGACATCGGCCTCGCGCATCGACAGATCGAGCTCGCTGTCGTCGAGCGCGAGGCTGACTTCGATCTCGGGATAAAGGTCGACGAATTCGCGCACGCGCGGCGTCAGCCACGACGCGCCGAAGGCGACGGTGGTGGTGACTTTGAGCGGACCTTTCGGCCGGTCCTTCGATTCCGTCAGCATCGCCTCGGTCATCGCCAGCTTGGCGAAGACTTCGCGCGCCGTGCGGTAGAGCAGGTCGCCTTGCTCCGTCAGGATCAGGCCGCGCGCGTGGCGGTGGAACAGCGGCACCGACAGGCTTTCCTCGAGCGCGCTGATCTGGCGGCTGACCGCCGATTGCGACAGGTTCAGCGCCTCGCCGGCGTGCGTGAAGCTGCCGGCTTCGGCGACCGCGTGGAAGACGCGCAGCTTGTCCCAGTCCATCGGCGCCTATTCCGCGGCCCGCAACGCGCCGGCTTCCTGTGCGGCGAGGAACTTCTCGGCTTCGAGCGCCGCCATGCAGCCCATACCGGCGGCGGTCACCGCCTGGCGGAAGATCTTGTCCTTGACGTCGCCGGCGGCGAACACGCCTGGGATGTCGGTTGCGGTCGAATCGGGCCTGGCGATCAGATAGCCGTCGGCGTCCATCTTGAGCTGGCCCTTGAACAGGCCGGTCACCGGATCGTGGCCGATGGCGACGAACACGCCGTCGCAGGCGAGAGTCGAGGTCGTGCCGGTCTTGACGTTCTTGAGGCGGACGCCGGTGACGTGCGCCGGCTGGCCGGTGCCGACGATTTCCTCGACGACGCTGTCCCACACCACCTTGATCTTGGGATGCGCGAACAGGCGCGCCTGCAGAATCTTTTCGGCGCGCAGCTGGTCGCGGCGATGGACCAGCGTCACCTTGGTGGCGTGGTGCGTGAGGTAGAGCGCTTCCTCGACCGCGGTGTTGCCGCCGCCGACCACCACGACCTCCTTGCCGCGGAAAAAGAATCCGTCGCAGGTGGCGCAGGCCGACACGCCGGCGCCGCGCAGCAGCACCTCGCCCGGAACTTTCAGCCAGCGCGCCTCGGCGCCGGTGCAGATGGCGATGGTCTCGGCGATATATTCATCGCCCGAGTCGCCGACGCAATGAAAGGGCCGCTTCGACAGGTCGGCTTTGACGATGATGTCCTGGATCAGCGTGGTCCCGACATGTGCCGCCTGCTCCTGCATCTGCTCCATCAGCCACGGCCCCTGGATCGCCTTGGCGAAGCCCGGATAGTTCTCGACATCGGTGGTGATGGTGAGCTGGCCGCCCGGCGTCAGCCCTTGCACCAGGATCGGTTTGAGATTGGCGCGCGCAGCATAGATCGCCGCGGTGTATCCGGCCGGGCCGGCGCCGATGATCAGGAATTTGGTGTGGTGGCGTTGTCCCATGTCAGAAGCCGAACATGTGGTCGAGGCTGAAAGCGCCGTCGCGTCCAATCAGGCCATGATAGCCGAAAAGCCGGCAGGTCACGTCGCGCACGACGATATAGGATGATGGTCCCGCGCGGTCACGAATCTTCGAGTCGAACAATTCGTGGTAGCGGAAAAACCGCGAGCCCGAACACGGAATGGCGATGCGCTCGTGCGCGATTTCGGCACCGTTGCCGTCGTGCAGAACCAGATCGGTCGCGCTTTCGGCGTGCCACGGCGTCGATGCCGGATAGATCAAGTGACAGAGCGTATCGTACGGCGCGTCGCCGAGTCGCAAAAACAGGCGGGTCGACAGGCCCGGTGGCCGGCCGGCATAGGATTGCGGCTCACCTTTGTAGGTCAGCACTGTGTTGAAGACGTGCGCGCCGAAGCTCGTTTCGGCGGCGTGGTGGCTGCCGCGATCCTCGTAGCGGAACAAGGCGTGGAGCCAGCCGTCGGCGCTGCCGCCGTGCGCGAAATCGTAGATCAGCTCCATGTGGCCGTAATCGTCGGGCAGCTTGGCGCCGTTGAGCAGCGCGTCGACGTCGATCGCGACCGAGTCGCGCCGCGCCAGGCGGCCGAAATCGTGCCGCGCCGCCTCGCGCCCGCGGCGGTCGTAGACGACGAGTGACACCGGCAGGTCCTGTTGCGCCGTCGACATCGGCGTCGGCAGTGCGAGTGATCGCCAAGTCGCGCGCGGCAGCACCGGCGCTGGCAGAAGGTAGCCTTTGCCGAGCAAATTGCCGAGATCGGCAATCGTCGGATCGGCTTTGAGGTCGGAGCGCTCGACGTTGACGTGGGCGATGCGCACCCGCCCGTGCCCGCGCACCTCGTAGCGCGGCCGTACGATGTACTTGCCGGCGTGGATCTCGATCTGCTGTGGCCACCGCGCCTTGGGCAGCACGGTTGCGACGTCGAGCGCGCGGCTGGCGAAGGCCGGAATCGGCTCGAGAAGGTTCGCCGTTGCCGCGTCGCCCATCAGGTTGAGGCCGATCGTGCCGGGCGGAATCGCGCACGGCATCGAGTTCTGCACCCAGAGTGTCACGGTCTCGCCGGCGTCCGGCGCCGGCAGGCCGGCGTAAAGCGCCGATGGCCAAGAATTGGCGTCGTGCGTGCACGACAGGCTCAGTTCCGTTGTGCCGTCGCCGTAGACGTCGAGCGCGTATTTCACCACGTCGTGACCGGCGGCGCCGACGGCGTGCAGGAAAATCTGGCCGGCAAACTCGCCGAGGCCAAAACGCCGGCGCACCGCGCGGCTGTCGATCGCCACCGAGCCGAAGCCTTGTGGCAGAGTCTCCTGCCAGCGCGCAATTTCGGCGCCGGCCGCGTCGTAGAGCAGACACCAGAGGGCAATGCGCTGCGCGCCGTAGCCCGACCAGTAATTCGCGGTGACCAGCCGCGTCGACAGACCGCCGGCGTCGCGGAAGAAAACGAAGTTGGTGGCGAAGTTGATCGGGTCGAGATAGCGCGCACGATTGGTCACCATCGCGTCCGGCAGGCGGAGCTCGTCGAGGCTGGCGATGGCGGCGCCGGCCGGCAATAGATGACGGACGTGCGCGATGGCGCGTTCGGCGTCGAAACTGGCCACCAGAACCGCGTCCGCACGGCAGTCCTTGAGTGCGGTGACCGGTTGCGCACGGTGGCCGATCGCCGTGCGGCCGATGGCCGCGACGTCCTGCGCATAGAGTCCGGCAACCTTGAGGCCGGAGAGATCGTAGAGCTGCGCCAATGCGTCGGCGCAATTCTCAGGGTCGTAGATCGCGACGCGACCGGCGCGTGTCAGCCGCGCGACCAGCGCGCGGCCTTTTTCCGCCGCCAGCGGATGCGTCAAAGCCTTGAAAAAAGCGTTGCCGCCCCGGACGTTGCTGAAAGTTTCGATATTGAGCTGCATGAAGGTCCGCGAGCCCATCACTTAGCAAGCAGGCAGGCCGATTTCCACCCCCTTCGCCGGCGCGCTGCCGGTGCGGCCCAGCGCCGCAACGGGGTGGCAACGCCCGGGATGCGCCGTTAGTCTCGCTGCCCATGACGATCGGCAATCACTCGGCGAATTCGGCCGGCGACGCACGCTATTGGTTTTATGCCGTCAACACCGTCTTTTTCGTCACCGTTCTGCGTCTTGCGTGGCTCGCCTTCGGCGGCACCGATCTCTATCCCGACGAAGCGCAATACTGGCTGTGGTCGCTGCATCCGGCCTTCGGCTACTACTCCAAGCCGCCGGTGGTGGCCTGGCTTATCGCGCTCACCACACGCCTGTTCGGCGACACCGAGGGCGCCGTCCGGCTGGCGGCGCCGCTGTTGCATTTCGCCGCGGCGCTGGTCGTCTTCCGCATCGGCGAGCACCTCTATGATTCGCGGGTCGGCTGCTGGTCGGCGCTGCTCTACGTGACGTTGCCCGGCGTGTCGGCGTCGGCGGCGCTGATGTCGACCGACGCGCCGTTGCTGTTGTGCTGGGCGGTGGCGCTCTATGCGTTTGTTCGCGCGCGCGAACCCGGCGGCGAACGCTGGTGGTGGGCGGTCGGCGCCGCGGCGGGCGTCGGATTGTTGTCGAAATACGCCATGGTCTATTGGCTGGCCTCGGCGCTGATCTATCTGCTGGCGTTTCGCGACGAGCGTCGACACCTTGGCCGCTTCGGCCTCGCCGTCGTTCTCGCGTTGTTGATCTACGCGCCGAACTTCGTATGGAACGCCCTGCACGGTTTCGTCTCGTATCACCACACGAGCGCGAATGCGGCCTCGCACGGCGCGCTGTTCAATCCGTCGCATCTGGTCGAATTCGTCGGCTCGCAGTTCGCCGTCTTCGGGCCGATCGGCTTCGCGGCGCTGCTCGTAATCATCGGTGCGGCCCGGCGTACCCTAACGTCGCGGCCGGCGGCGCTGCTCGCGATCTTCACGTTGCCGACGCTGGCGATGATGGTCGTCGTGAGCTTCGTCACCCATGCCGAGCCCAATTGGGCCGCGCCGGTTTACGTCTCGGCCGCCGTTCTGGTGACCGCGTGGCTGGTGCGCGGCGGCCATCGCCGTTGGCTGATCGCTGCGGTGGCGATCGACGTCGCCATCGCCGTCGTCGCCTTCGCCGCGCATGATGTCGCGCGCGCTGCCGGGTACAGCCTGCCGGCGCGCTATGACGTGCTGCATCGCTTGCGCGGCTGGCGGCAGCTCGGCGTCGCCGTCGGCGGCATCCTGGCGCGACATCCCGGCGCGCTGCTGCTGTCGGATGATCGCGAGGATATGGCGGTGCTGATGTTCTACGTGCATCCGCATCCGTTCGATGCGCTCAAGTGGAACGGCGAGAGCCACCAGATTAACGACCAGTTCGACCTCGAAGCCGATCCCAAGGCCGACATCGGCCGCGATTTCGTCCTCGTCACCCATCATCCGGAAAACATCCAGCGCATACTGGAGCGTTTCGCCGCCGCGGGACCGGTCGATCACGTCGTCATTCCGCTCGGCGGCGGCGCTGCGCGCAACTACACCGTGCGCTTCCTGCACGACTTCAAGGGTTATCGGGAATAATCGGGCGGCGAGCGCAGGTCGATACCGCGCGCGCGGAACGCCGCGGCGATCGCCCAGGCGAAGCCGAAACCGATATAGAGACCGGCGATCACGTCGCTCAAATAATGCTGGTCGAGCGCGATGCGGCTGAAGGCGATCAGCAGCGCTGCCACGATCCAGGCCGGCCGAAGGCGCGGATAGAGCAGCGACAGCGCGCCGGCGAGCGCGGCCGCCGTGGCCGAATGGCCCGACGGGAACGACCAATGGTTGGAATGCGCGCCGATACCGGTGAAGCCATAAAGGTGATCGGAAAACAGCAGCGTTGGCCGGACGCGGCCGAACACCGGCTTGACGATGTCGACGAACAGGCCTGAGGCAGCAACGGCGAGGAATAGATAAGCTGCGCGCGCTGTCCCTGCTTTGCGGCTGGCGACCCAACAGACGAAAATCGCCGCGGCGGTCAGGATCAGGTACGGACCGCCAAGACCGAACGCCGTGACGAACGCCATCGCCGCATGGAATGCCGGCCCGATATCGTGAAACGCCACGGCAATCGGCCGGTCGAGCCAAATGTAAGACGCGGCGGCCGCAATCGCCGTCGCCACCGTCAGCAGGGCGAAACGCCTGAGCGCCGGTGATGGTCGCCGACAGGCTTGTGTCAACGCGCCGACACCGTCGTGCACGACGATCGCGTGGTACAACAGCCAGCTCAATCCGGTGACAAGAAAGCCCGAGGCGACGACGTCCGACAGGAAATGGCCACCTTGCGCGA
Source organism: Alphaproteobacteria bacterium (assembly GCA_018971215.1). Classification (GTDB taxonomy): domain Bacteria; phylum Pseudomonadota; class Alphaproteobacteria; order ATCC43930; family CGMCC-115725; genus REEB95. The sequence goes on along the minus strand of JAGXBG010000029.1, from coordinate 5,215 downwards.
TGCGCACCAGACCGAGCGCCGCGCCCGCTGCGACGGCGCCGACAACCGCCCAACGCCGTGCCGCCATGCCGGGGACCAGAAACGCCGCCGACACCAGGAAGAAGCCGACCGCCGGATCGCCGGCCGGAAACGAACAGTTGGTCGCGCATTGATCTGCCGGTACGAATGCCGGCGTGAATTTCTGGGTGCCGCCGAATTCGACGATCTGCGCTGGCCGGGCGCGGCCCCAATGGTCCTTGAACATCGTGTTGACCATAAGCCCGGGACCTAAGGCCAGCGCCAGCAGCAGATAGAGCGCCGCGCGCCGCCGTCGCTGCCACGCGATCAGCGCTCCTGCGGCCAGGATCGCGAAAGCCGCGACGGCAAAGCGCAAATCGGCATGGATCGCGCCGAGGATCGCCGAGTGCGAGAACCCGCTTCCCGGCGTGTAGAAGGCGCTCGACGCCGCCAGATCGATGGCCGGGAAGCCGATCAGGATGCCCATCACCGCAGCGAAGAACGTGAGGAAGATCGCGGCGCCGCGGGTCATGCCGGCCGCCGCGCCGTAAAACGCCGCGCCACCTCGGCGGCGGCGCGGGCCGTGTCGTCGAGCGGCGGATAGCTCCAGCGTTCGATCGTTCCGGTGAAGGGCCGGGTCGCGTTCGCGGCGCGCATCGCCGCGTGGAAACGCGCGAACTTGGCCGAACCGCCGTCGAGTTCGACGATATGCACCGGTTTGCCGGTCGCCGCCGCCTCGCTGACCATGTTGACGGAATCGGCGGTGACGACGACGGCATCGGCGAGCGCCAGCAGCCCGAAAAACGGGTTGTCGCCGTCGCCGCTCCAGATGAAGGCGTCGGGCAACGCTTGGCGGAGCTGCGTCGCCAGGCCGGGGCCGCTTCGCCGCGAGGTGGTGATCGCGATGCCGTAGCCCTGCTGCGTCAACGCCGTCAGCTGGCCAATCAGGCTCGATAGCCGCGCCGCAGTCAGGCGATAGACCCGGTTGTTGCCGCCGAGCAGCACCGCCACCAACGGCCGTTTCAGCCGTGCGAGCGACGGTCCAAAGCGGCGCGCGCCGTCGGCAAGTCGCGCCGGCGTCACGCGGTGGACCGCGCCCAGCGTAACGAACGCGTTGGCGCCGCCATCGCCATCATGGCGCGGCATGACGATGAGATCGGCGTCGCCGCTGGCAAAGCTCGGATCCTGCACCTGAACCCAGAAGATCCGTCCGCTGCTGACGCGCTTGGCGGCGCGCGCCGGCGCCGCGACCAGACGGCCGCACGAAATCAGCACATCGGGCCAGGGCGGCGCGAGGTGGTCGCCATGTGGATCAATCGCCGCCAGCGGCGCCAGCCAGGCATGCGGCGGCAGCCAGCGCCACGGCGCACGCAGCACCAGGCTTTTCTCGACGACCGTGCCGCCGAGCGCCGGCGCGACCGCTTCGGCGAGGCCCAGGGTCTGGTTTGCCATGCCGATTTTGCCGTCATGCACGGCCCAGATCGTCGTCGACATCCTCGCCGTTCCGCGGATTGGGGGTCCGCCTTGCAATATTATTTCCGTATACTACGATGATCGGAGCCTGGTCGCACCAAAACCGACCGGTTGTTGCCGGCGCGGGCGTTCACGTGACAGATCATTGCGAAGGCTCCGGACGCTGCAATGCGACGCATCAAGCTCGACAAGGTCGACCGCCAGATTCTGCGCGACTTGCAGGACAACGGCCGCATGACCAACGTCGATCTCGCCGGCCGCGCCGGCATCTCGGCGCCGCCATGCCTGCGGCGGGTGCGCGCGCTGGAAGAGGGCGGTTACATCCGCGGCTATCACGCCGAGGTCAATCCCGAGGCGCTCGGCTTCGGCGTCACCGTCTTTGCCCAGGTCGGTCTCAAGAGTCAGGCCGAGAACGACCTTAAAGCGTTCGAGGCGTTGGCATGTGAATGGGACGAGGTGCGCGAAATCCACATGCTGGCGGGCGAGACCGATTTCCTGCTGAAAATCGTCGCCGCCGATTGGGATTCGTATCAGAAGTTTCTCACCACGCGCCTGACGCCGGCGCCCAACGTGGCGCATGTGCGCTCGTCGCTTGCCATCCGCACGGCGAAATACGCGCCCGGTGTGCCGATCGCGGTCGACGGCAAGGCTTAGCGGAACTGGACTTTGATGATCTCGTAGGAGCGCGCGCCGCCGCGCGGCGTCGTGACTTCGACCGAGTCCGAGATGTTCTTGCCGATCAGCGCGCGCGCCAGCGGCGAAGTCACCGACAAACGGCCTTGTGCGATGTCGGCCTCGTCTTCGCCGACGATCTGGTAGACGACCTTCTCGTCGGTCTCCTCGTCGGCCAGGGTCACGGTGGCGCCGAATTTCACCACCTTGCCCGACAGCTTGGAGACGTCGATCACTTCGGCGCGGGCGATCTTGTCCTCGAGCTCGATCACGCGGCCTTCGATGAAGCCCTGGCGCTCGCGCGCGGCGATGTACTCGGCATTTTCCGAAATATCACCGTGGTCGCGGGCTTCCGAGATGGCGCGGATGATCGCCGGCCGATCCACGGATTTGAGCCGTTTGAGCTCGTCCTGGAGCCGCGAAAATCCGTCGCTGGTCATCGGTATTTTGGCCATAAGGAATCCTAGCAAGCTTTTTCGGAATCGGCAAAAAGCCGGCTTTCCCAGCGAAATCCGCGGGTTGGCCGGCGTTAAAACGAGCCTTCGAAATAGGATTGTAGCGCGGCGACGTCAAGTCCGCCGGCTTTCAATGCGGCGATCGCCTCGACTGCCGCGCGGGCGCCGGCGACCGTCGTGTAATACGGGATGTTGTGAGCCAGGGCGGTACGCCGCAGCGTGAACGAGTCGGCGATTTCACGTGCGCCTTCTGTAGTATTGAATACAAGCTGTACGTCGCCCGACAACATGCGATCGACGACGTGCGGCCGTCCTTCGAGGACTTTATTGACCACTTCCACGGGCAGCCCCGCCTGCGCCAGCGACGCCGCCGTGCCGTGTGTCGCCAGCAGCGCGAAGCCCATCTTGTGCAGCCGCCGGCACGGTTCGACCAAACCCGGCTTGTCGTGGTTGCGCACCGAGACGAAGACGGTTCCCGACAAGGGCAACGCGACGCCGCTGCCGAGCTGCGACTTGGCAAAGGCGCGGCCGAAATCGGCGTCGAGGCCCATGACCTCGCCGGTCGATTTCATTTCCGGTCCGAGGATCAGGTCGACGCCGGGGAAGCGGTTGAACGGGAACACGGCTTCCTTGACCGCCACGTGCTTGCGCTTCTGGCGCGGCTTCAAGGTGAAGTCGCCCAACGCCGCACCGGCCATCAGCCGCGCCGCAATCTTGGCGATCGGCAATCCCGTCGCCTTGGCGACGAACGGCACGGTGCGCGACGCGCGCGGATTGACTTCGAGGACGTAGACCTGGCCGTCCTTGACCGCGAACTGCACGTTCATCAGGCCGACGACTTTGAGCGCCAGCGCCAGCTCCGTCGTCTGGCGTTCGATCTCCTTCACCACCGCAGCCGGCAGCGAATAGGGCGGCAGCGAACAGGCGCTGTCGCCGGAGTGGATGCCGGCTTCCTCGATGTGTTCCATGATGCCGGCGACGAACACGCTTTTGCCGTCGGCCAGCGCGTCGACGTCGATCTCGATCGCGTCCTGTAGGTAGCGGTCGATCAGCACCGGGTTCTTGCCCGACACCTTGACGGCCTGCGTCATGTAGCGCTTGAGGCCGGCGCTATCGTGGACGATTTCCATCGCCCGCCCGCCGAGGACATAGGACGGCCGGATCACCACCGGGTAGCCGATCGCTGCGGCGACCGCTTCGGCTTCGTCGATCTTCTTGGCGGTGCCGTTCTCGGGCTGCAGCAATTTCAGCTTTTGCAGCAGCTTCTGGAAACGTTGTCGGTCTTCGGCCAGGTCGATCGCGTCGGGCGAAGTGCCGAGGATCGGGATCTTCGCAGCTTCGAGCGCCGCCGCGAGCTTCAGCGGCGTCTGCCCGCCGAGCTGCACGATCACGCCTTTGACCGTGCCGTTGCGCGCCTCGGTACGGACGATCTCGATGACGTCCTCGGCGGTGAGCGGCTCGAAATAGAGCCGGTCCGACGTGTCGTAATCGGTCGAGACCGTCTCCGGATTGCAATTGACCATCACAGTCTCGATGTCCGCCTCTTTCAGCGAATAGGCGGCATGGACGCAGCAATAATCGAACTCGATCCCCTGGCCGATGCGGTTGGGGCCGCCGCCGAGAATGACGACCTTGTCGCGCGGCGAGGGATCGGCCTCGCATTGCGGCGCGCTGCCGGCGAGCGCGGTCTCGTAGGTCGAATACATATAAGGCGTCAGCGAGGCGAACTCGGCGGCACAGGTATCGATGCGCTTGAACACCGGATGGACGCCGAGCCGTGTGCGCAACGCTGAAACATCGCTCTCGCTGACATTCGCGAGCTCCGCCAGCCGCGCATCGCCAAAGCCCATCGCCTTGAGCCGCGCCAATCCGGCCGCATCCTGCGGCAAGCCGGCGGCGCGGATCTGTGCCTCGGTGCCAACCAGCTTGCGGACCTCCTCGAGGAACCACGGATCGTATTTGCACGCCGCCTGGATTTCGGCCGTCGTCAATCCGGCGCGATAGGCCGCGGCGATCACCAGCAGCCGGTCGGCCTTGGGCTTGGCGAGCTCGGTGCGGATCGCCTCCTTGTCGTCAAGCGAAACGCCGGCGATCTCGGGAGCGTCAAGGCCGGTGAGGCCGGTCTCCATCGAGCGCAGCGCTTTTTGCAGCGCTTCGCCGAAGCTGCGGCCGATCGCCATCGCTTCGCCGACCGATTTCATCGACGTGGTCAGTGTCGGATCGGCCTTGGGGAATTTCTCGAAGGCGAAACGCGGCATCTTGACGACGACGTAGTCGATCGTCGGCTCGAAGCTCGCCGGCGTGACGCGCGTGATCTCGTTCTTGAGCTCGTCGAGTGTGTAGCCGACGGCAAGCTTGGCCGCGACCTTGGCGATCGGAAAGCCGGTCGCCTTCGACGCCAACGCCGACGAGCGCGACACGCGCGGGTTCATCTCGATGATCACCAGCCGCCCGTCGGCCGGATTGACCGCGAACTGCACGTTCGATCCGCCGGTGTCGACGCCGATCTCGCGCAGCACCGCGATCGAGGCGTTGCGCATGATCTGGTATTCCTTGTCGGTGAGCGTCAGCGCCGGCGCGACGGTGACGCTGTCGCCGGTGTGCACGCCCATCGGATC
>JAGXBG010000184.1 GCA_018971215.1 Alphaproteobacteria bacterium | reverse complement strand
CAGCGGCGCGAAGAAATTGGCGATCATCGCCTTGACCTTCGCCGGATCGGCGATCTGGTTGACTGCCGCGCGGAACTCGGCCGAACCCGGCAATCCTTTCGAGTACCAGCCGATATGCTTGCGCGCCATGCGCACACCAGTGTCGGCGCCGTAATGCGTCAGCATATCGTCGTAATGCCGCAGCACGACGTCGCGCTGCTCCGCCATCGACGGATCGGGCAGCCGCTCGCCGGTCTTGAGGAAATGAATCACCTGGCGCACGAACCACGGCCGACCATAAGCGCCGCGGCCAATCATCACGCCGTCGGCGTTGGACAGCGCGAGCGCATCGCGCGCGTCGTCGAGCGTTGCGATGTCGCCGTTGGCGACCACAGGAATCCGCACGGCTTCCTTTACCGCGCGGATGAAATTCCAGTCGGCCTTGCCGTCGTAGAATTGACAGCGGGTGCGGCCGTGCACCGTGATCATGCGGATGCCGGATTGCTCGGCGATGTGCGCGAGCGTCGGCGCGTTGCGGTTGTTGTCGTCCCAACCGGTGCGCATCTTAAGCGTCACCGGCAGGTCGACCGCCTTCACCGTCGCTTCGAGGATGCGCGCGGCGTGCCGCTCGTCGCGCATCAGCGCCGAGCCGGCGTGGCCGTTGACCACCTTCTTCACCGGGCAGCCGAAATTGATGTCGATGATCCGCGCGCCACGGTCGGCGTTGAGCTTCGCCGCCTCGGCCATCACCTGCGGCTCGCAGCCGGCGAGCTGTACCGCCATCGGCTGCTCATCCGATTCGCTCTGCGCCATGACCAGCGAGCGCCGGGTTTCCCGGATCATTGCTTCGCTGGCGATCATTTCCGAGACCACGAGTCCGGCACCGAAGCCTTTGACCAGACGGCGGAACGGCAGGTCGCTGACGCCCGACATCGGCGCCAGGAACACCGGTTCGGCGACGGGGACCGGGCCGATCTCAATGGGTTCCAAGCTCGTGCTCATTTTGTATGCAAATCATTCTGATGCATAATATTTGAGCATAGGATACCCCAACGTTTGTGCGATGCAATAAGAATCGCATTGCAGTTCATGGCGGCGGCCTGTTGCGATTACGCCGTATGGCCGACAGGTTTCGGTCTTCGCTCCCGACGCCGGTGCGGCTTAATCAGCGCAAGGTTGATACGCGCGCGACGATTATCCCTAGCGCGGCACGATTTCTCATTCGCGCGGTTTTCGTCGCAGCAAAAAAAGCCGCCTGCCTTGGCAACGCCGCAACGGTGGTCTAGGGTCGCGCCGCCATGCCGTCCTGCATCGCGCTGGTGGTTGCGGCCGGTCGCGGCACGCGGCTCGGCGCCGAACTTCCCAAGCAATATCTGTCCGTCGCGGGACAACCGTTGCTGCGCCATTCGCTGATGACGCTCGCGGCGCATCCCAGAATCGACCGCGTGCGCGTGGTCTACAATCCCGACGACACGGCGCATTACGCCCGCGCCAGCGCCGGGCTCGATCTGTTGCCGCCGGTTGCCGGCGGCGCGGCGCGGCAGGATTCGGTGCGGCTCGGCCTCGAGAGTCTTGCCGAGCTCGCGCCCGAACGCGTGCTGATCCACGACGGCGCGCGTCCGTTTCTCGACCACGGCACCATCGACCGCGTGCTCGCAGCGCTGGTCGATGCGCCGGCCGCAGTGCCTGCGCTCAAGCTCGCCGACACCATCAAGCGTGCCGACGACAGTCGCGTGCTCGAAACCATCGATCGCACTCAGCTGTGGCGCGCGCAAACCCCGCAGGGATTCCGCTATCGCGAGATCCTCGCCGCGCATCGCGCCGCCAAAGGCATGGATTTGCCCGACGACGCGGCCGTGGCCGAGCATGCCGGCCTTACCGTGCGGCTGGTCGCCGGCAGCGAGAACAACGTCAAAGTGACGACCCCCGAGGACCTCGCCCGGGCAGAGCGCTGGGCGGCCGCGCGTCTCGGCGACGTGCGCACCGGCCAAGGTTTCGACGTCCACGCATTCGGTCCCGGCGATCACGTCTGGCTGTGCGGAATCAAAGTGCCGCACAGCCATGGACTTGTCGGCCACAGCGACTCCGATTGCGGCCTGCATGCGCTGACCGACGCCATACTCGGCGCGCTCGGCGCCGGCGATATCGGCGTGCACTTCCCGCCCAGCGATCCGCAATGGCGCGGCGCGCCGTCGCATCGCTTCGTGCGGCATGCAGCAGACCTGGTCGCGCAGGCCGGCGGCAGCATCGCGCATGTCGACGTGACGCTGATCTGCGAGAGCCCCAAGGTCGGTCCGCATCGCGCCGCGATGGTCGCGCGCATCGCCGAAATCCTCGGCCTCGATCTGAAACGCGTCAGCGTCAAAGCGACGACCACCGAACGCCTCGGCTTCACTGGCCGCGGCGAGGGCATCGCGGCGCAAGCGGTAGCGACGCTGCGCCTGCCGCTCTGACACGATGACGCGACGGCCGCTGCCTTTTTCGCATCCGTCCGTTTGGCTTTCGACCTGGTTCGGCTGCGGTCTGTCGCCGGTGGCGCCCGGTACCGTCGGCTCGCTTGCCGCGCTGCCGCTGGCGGCGCTGGTCGTCTGGCGGAGCGGCCCGTTGTTGCTGTTTGTCGTTGCCGTGATCCTATTGGTCGTCGGCATCGTGGCGACGGGCGCCTATGCCCGCACCGTCGGCATCGCCGATCCGCCCGAGGCCGTGATCGACGAAGTTGCCGGCCAATGCCTGACGCTGGTTGTCGTGCCGTTGGCGCCCCTGCCCTATCTCGTCGGCTTCCTGTTGTTCCGCTTTTTCGATATCGCCAAGCCGTTTCCGCTGCGTTGGCTCGAACGCAATCTGCCGGGCGGCTACGGCATCATGCTCGACGATACGGGTGCCGCGATCTACGCCATGATCGTGTACGTGATCGGGAGTCATCTGCTTGCCCGCTGACGATCTTTACCGCTTGGCCGAGACCGTGCTCGACGCTTGCCGTGCGCGGCGCTGGCTGGTCGGCATCGCCGAATCCTGCACCGGCGGATTGGTCGCGGCGGCGCTTACCGACATTCCGGGCTCGTCCGACGTCGTCGACCGCGGTTTCGTCACCTACTCCGATCGCGCCAAGGCCGAATTGCTCGGCGTGCCGGTACCGATTCTCGTGGCGCACGGCGCGGTCAGCGGCGAAACCGCCGCAGCGATGGCGCAAGGCGTGCTGGCGAAATCCAAAGTCGATCTGGCCGTGGCGGTGACCGGCGTCGCCGGCCCCGGTGGCGGCAGCGCCGAGAAGCCGGTCGGCCTGGTGTGGTTCGCAGTGGCAAGCCGCGGCCACGAGCCGCGCGTCGAGCGCCAGAACTTCGTCGGCAGCCGCGCCGCGGTGCGCGCGGCGGCAACGCGGCGTGCGCTCGAGCTCCTGGTCGACGCGGCTGCGAACTAGCGGATCAGGCGGGTTCCGGCGCCGCGACGACGATATCGACCAGCCGGTCGGTGCGTCGCGTCTTCTGCATTTCGTCGAGGGCGGCGCGGAAGATGCGGGCGATGCGTTCGTCGTCGACCGAAACGGTCTGCGCCTTGCCGTTGGTCGCGGTCCGAATGGTGGCGGGACCCAGACGATTGACCGCCAGCATGGTCAGCAGCACCGGGTCGATATCCTCCCGCGTTTCAGCGGGGCCGAGTTGCACGATGTCGAGCATGAATCCTCGGTAATGGTTCGCAACCCTGCCTCTCTACGCGCCGAACGCTGCGGGATTGTTACGCATGCGTGACGGTTCGATGAAATTGCCACCAATTCTTGTGCATCGGACGAGTCGCGCACGCGAGGTCTGGTCGAACGCCGCTCAGGCGCCGAGCGCCACCGATTCCGGCCCGCGCGCCGCCCGCGGCCGGCGGCCGATCCACAACACCGCGATCGCCGCCGCCAGGCACAGCACGCCGGAAATCGTTACCGGCGGACCATAGCTGCCCAAAGTGGCGCGCATCGCGCCGGCGATCAGCGCAATGCTCGCCGCGCCGAGCTGATGGCCGACGAACACCCAGCCGAAGATCACCGGCGCCATCTGCTTGCCGAATGCGTCGTTGGCGAGCCGCACGGTCGGCGGCACCGTCGCCAGCCAATCGAGCCCGTAGAACATCGCGAAGATCGACAGCGTCACGGCGTTGAAGCCCGAAAACGGCAGATAAAGAAGCGACAGGCCGCGTAACCCGTAATACCAGAACAGCAGCACGCGGCTGTCGTAGCGGTCCGTGAACCAGCCGGACAGGGTCGTGCCGGCCAGATCGAACATGCCCATCAACGCCAACAGGCTGGCGGCGTGCACCTCGGGAATGCCCTCGTCGAGGCAGTACGAGATCAAATGCGTTCCGATCAGGCCGTTGGTGCTGGCGCCGCAGACGAAGAAGCTGGCAAACAGCAGCCAGAAGTCACGCGACTGGGCGCCAACGCCAAGCGCGCCGAACGCGACGCTGATCGGGTTGGAAGCCGGCGGCGCGGTCGGCGGCTGATCGGCTTTGGCGCCGTAAGCCGCCGCA
>JAGXBG010000183.1 GCA_018971215.1 Alphaproteobacteria bacterium | reverse complement strand
GCGATCTGGATGGCGGCGCGGATGGAGAGCGATGCCGCCAAATGCATCGCGATTTTCTGGTGCCTGTTCGGCTTCGTCGGCAGCGGCTACGAGCACTCAGTCGCGAACATGACGCTGCTGTTGATCGCGCTGCTCAGCCCGCATCCCGATACGGTGACCTGGGCGGGATTCGGGTGGAACATGCTGTGGGTGACGCTCGGCAACATCGTCGCCGGCGCCGGCTTCATGGCGCTCGGCTACTGGGCGGCATCACGTCCCGCCGTCGCCGCCGCGCCGGCGGCCCTCGCGCCCGTTCCGGCCGCAGCCGATTAGCGCTCGGCCCGCGACAACTGGCGCCGCGACGGCAGCGGCGCTAGCCGTCCGGTCCCACGCGAGGCATCGACAAAACCGCGCCGGTGCGCCATATAACGGCCGCACCCATGAGCCTGACCGAATCCCAGCCGCGCGCCCGTACGTTCGGCCACATCGATACCTGGATCTTCGATCTCGACAACACGCTCTATCCGTCGTCCTGCCGGCTCTATGTCGAGGTCGAGCAGCGCATGGCGCGCTATATCATGGACGAGCTCAAGCTCGATCTCGAAGGCGCGCATGCGCTGCGCCGGCGCTATTTCCAGGAGCACGGCACGACGCTGCGCGGCCTGATGAACGAATACGGCGTCGAGCCGCGGCAATTTCTCGACTATGTCCACGCGATCGACGTATCGGCAGTGCAGCCGGCGCCGGCGCTGAACCGTGCATTGGGGGCGTTGCCCGGACGCAAGCTGATTTTCACCAACGGCACCCGGCGTCATGCCGAACGCGTACTCGATCGGCTCGAACTGACCCGCCATTTCGCCGCCATCCACGACATCGTCGCCATCGATTTCCAGCCGAAGCCGAACGCGGCCGGCTATCGCGCGCTGATCGACGCCTACGTGATCGAGCCGGCGCGCGCCGCGATGATCGAGGACATGGCGCGCAACCTGCCGCCAGCCGCGGCGATCGGTATGACGACGATCTGGCTCCGCGGCGGTCCGCACGACGAGCTCGACGCGCGCCATGCATCGGCCATCCATCACACCATCGGCGATTTGACGGAATTCCTCACCGCGGTCACGTCGGCAGCGGAATAAATTCCGCGCTGTCGCCCGGGATTTTCGGGAAGCGGCCGGTTTGCCAGTCGCGCTTCGCCTGTTCGATGCGTTCGGTCGAACTCGACACCAGGTTCCACCAGATATGCCGTTCACCGTCGAGCGGCTCGCCGCCGAGCAGCAATAGGCGCGCCGGCTCGTGCGCCGTGATCATGGCTTGCGCCTTGCTGTCGAACACCAGCATCTGCGGCGGCGCATGCCGGGCGCCGGCGCAATCGACGGCGCCATCGAGCAAATAAGCCGCGCGCTGCGTGTAATCGGGCGCCATCGTCACGGTTGCGCCGGCGCGCAGCGTCACATCGGCATAGAATATCGGCGATTGTGTCGTAACCGGCGATGTCTTGCCGAACAGCGTACCGGCGATGAGTCGCGCAGCGACGCCGTCGCCTTCGATCAGCGGCAGGTCCGCTGCCGGCACGTGCTCGAACGCCGGATCGATCTCCTCGCGTGCCCGCGGCAGCGCCACCCAGCTCTGGATGCCGTAGATCGGCGATTCGTGCTGGCGCGTCACGGGCGGCGTGCGCTCGGAATGGACGATGCCGCGGCCGGCGGTCATCCAGTTGACTGCGCCCGGCCGGATGAGCTGCGCGTTGCCCAGACTGTCGCGATGCATGATCTCGCCGTCGAACAGGTAGGTGATCGTGGCGAGGCCGATATGCGGGTGCGGCCGAACGTCGAGCCCGGTGCCGGCACGGAACTTCGTCGGCCCGAAATGGTCGAAGAAGATGAAGGGCCCGACCATATGGCGCTTGGCATAGGGCAGCACGCGGCGCACTTCGAAGCCGTCGCCGAGATCGCGCGTGCGCGGCTCGATCGCCAGGTCGACAGCCGCCAGTTCGGCTGCCGATGCGGTCAGTGGGCTCATCGGCGCCTCCATTGCCGGTCAGTCTAATGCCGTCGGGCGACGGTTGACAGCGCAGGGCGCGCACCGCATTTTGCGCGCGCCATGGATACCGCCCGTTTGCAAGCCGCCATCGACGCCGCCTGGGAAGCGCGCGACCGCCTCGACGCCAAGACCAAGGCGGCGGCGCGCAAGGCGGTGATCGCCGCGCTCGACGGACTCGATGCCGGCACGCTGCGCGTCGCGCGCAAGCACGACGGGCGCTGGCACGTCGAGGAATGGCTCAAAAAGGCCGTGCTGCTGTCGTTCCGCCTCACCGACATGCAGCCGATCGCCGGCGGTCCCGGCGGCGCCAAATGGTGGGACAAGGTGCCGTCGAAATTCGCCGGTTGGAGCGCGGCCAAGTTCAAGAAAGCCGGCTTCCGCGCCGTGCCTGGCGCGGTGGTGCGGCGTTCTGCCTATATCGCGCCCGGCGTCGTGCTGATGCCGAGCTTCGTCAATGTCGGCGCCTATGTCGGCGAAGGCACGATGATCGACACCTGGTCGACGGTCGGCTCGTGCGCGCAGATCGGCCGCAACTGCCACATCTCGGGCGGCGTCGGCATCGGCGGCGTGCTCGAGCCGGTGCAGGCGCAGCCGGTGATCGTCGAGGATCATTGCTTCATCGGCGCGCGCAGCGAAGTCGCCGAAGGCGCGATCGTCGAGGAAGGCGCCGTGCTGGCGATGGGCTGCTTTATCGGCGCGTCGACCAAAGTGGTCGACCGCGCCACCGGCGAGACCTTTCTCGGCCGCGTGCCGGCCTATTCGGTCGTCGTACCGGGTAGTCTGCCGCCGCGTACGCCGGGCGGACCGAACCTTGCGTGTTGCGTCATCGTCAAGCGCGTCGATGCGCGCACGCGTTCGCGCACGTCGATCAACGAATTGCTGCGCGACTGATGGCCGCGGCCGCCACCATCGATCCGGCCGCGCTCACCGCCGAGCTGGTGCGCTTCCCCAGCGTCACGCCCAAGGACGAGGGCGCGATCGCGCATCTGGCGCGTGCGCTGGAGCACATCGGCTTTACCTGCGAGGTGCTCGAATTCGCCGAACCCGGCACCGAAAAGGTCCTCAACCTCTATGCCCGGCTCGGCAGGTCGGGCCGCAATCTGTGTTTTGCCGGGCACACCGATGTCGTGCCGGCGGGCAATCTCGCCAACTGGTCGGTCGATCCATTCGCGGGCACGGTCAAGGACGGCGTCTTGATCGGTCGCGGCGCCGCCGACATGAAAAGCGCCATTGCGTGCTTCGCCGCCGCCGCCGCGTGCTTCGTCGCCGCGCGCGGGCACGACTTCGGCGGCTCGCTCAGCCTGCTGATTACCGGCGACGAGGAGGCGGCGGCGATCAACGGCACGCGCAAGGTGCTTGAAGCCCTCGCCAAGCGCGGCGAGAAGCTCGACGCCTGCATCGTCGGCGAGCCGACCAGCCGCAAGGCGCTCGGCGACATGATGAAGATCGGCCGGCGCGGCAGTCTCAACGGCACGCTGACCGCCTTCGGCGTCCAGGGCCATACGGCCTATCCGCAGTTCGCCGACAACGCGGCGCACCGGCTGGTGCGGATGCTCGACGCGCTGACGCGCGAGCCGATCGACGACGGCAGCGCGCGGTTCGAGCCGTCCAATCTGCAGATCGCGACGATCGATATCGGCAATCCCGCGACCAATATCATTCCGGACCGCGCCAAGGCGGTGTTCAACGTCCGCTTCAACGACCGGTGGAGCGGCAAGACGATGGAATCCTGGGTGCGGGAGCGGCTCGACCGCATCGGCGGCAAATACGAACTGACGATCCAGGTCAGCGGCGAGTCCTTCCTGGTGCCGCCGGGCGAGGTCAGTGACAAGCTGAGCCAGGCGATCGAAGGGGTCACCGGCCGCCGGCCGGAATTGTCCACCGGCGGCGGCACGTCCGATGCCCGATTCATCCAGCGTTATTGTCCGGTGGCCGAATTCGGTCCGGTCGGCGAGACCGCGCATAAAGTTAACGAGTGTACGAGTATTAACGATATCGAGGCGCTGACGAAAATTTACTTGTCCTTCCTTGAACTCTATTTCGGGAAGCAGTAAAAAATTTTTAGACGAAATCGATTTAGTTCGCCTTTAACGGCTTAGCGTTAATTTTCCGACCACGGCCAATCATGCCCTGGATAGGCGTTTTGCGTTTGACGCTCGCGGTCGCGTTTTGCGGCCTCGCGGGCGGCACGGCGTCGGCGGCTTCGTTGGCCTGCACTATTCGCTGCCGCTCGATACCGAGCACCCGTCGGACGTGATGCGGCGCTAATCGGCGTCGGCGTAGATCACTTCGATCAAATACAGGCCTTGGGGCGGCGCCGTCGGCCCGCCGGCGCGGCGGTCGCGCGCGTCGAGCGCGCGCTTGACGTCGGCCGGCTCCCACTTGCCGGCGCCGACCAGCTTGAGCGTGCCGACCATGTTGCGCACCTGATGATGCAGGAACGAGCGCGCCCGCGCCTCGATCCAGATCTCGTCGCCG
>JAGXBG010000028.1 GCA_018971215.1 Alphaproteobacteria bacterium | reverse complement strand
CCGGTGGGTGTACCGTGAGCGAGACATTCGGCAGCTTCGATTACGTGATTGTCGGCGCCGGCAGCGCCGGCTGCGTGTTGGCCAACCGCCTATCGGCCGATCCGGATGTTTCAGTGCTGCTGCTCGAAGCCGGCGGCAACGACAATTACATCTGGATCCGCATTCCGATCGGATATCTTTACACCCAGAACAATCCGCGCACCGATTGGTGCTTCAAAACCGAAACCGAAGCCGGACTGAACGGCCGTGCGCTCAATTATCCGCGTGGCCGTGTTCTCGGTGGCTGCTCGTCGATCAACGGCATGATCTACATGCGCGGCCAGGCACGCGACTACGACGGCTGGCGACAGTTCGGCAATCCCGGCTGGTCGTGGGACGACGTGCTGCCGTATTTCAAGCGCTCAGAGGACAATGTCGCCGGCGCAGACGAATTCCATGGTCAGGGCGGCGAGTGGCGTGTCGAGGAGATGCGTCTGACCTGGGAGATTCTCGACGCGTTCCGCGACGCCGCCGCTGAGGTCGGCATTCCCAAAGTCGACGATTTCAATCGCGGCAACAACGAAGGCTGCGGCTATTTCCGCGTCAATCAGCGACGCGGCGTGCGTTGGAACACAGCGCGCGCATTTCTCCGGCCGGCGATGAACCGGCCTAACCTGGCGGTCATCACTGGCGCGCAGGCCAGCCGCATCCGGCTGGCCGGACGGCGCGCCGTCGGCGTCGATTTCGTCAAGGATGGCGTGCCGCGTCATGTCGAAGCGCGCGGCGAAGTGATCCTGGCCTCGGGCGCGATCGGTTCGCCGCAGTTGCTGCAACTTTCCGGCATCGGACCCGGCGCTCTTTTGCGGCAGCACGGCATCGCCGTCGTGCACGAACTCGGTGGCGTCGGCGAGAATCTCCAGGATCACCTGCAGATCCGCACCGTCTTCAAGGTCGCCAACACGCGCACGCTCAATGAACGCGCCAACAGCCTGATCGGCCGCGTCGGCATGGGGCTCGAATATTTCCTGCTGAAGCGTGGGCCGCTGACCATGGCGCCGTCGCAGCTCGGCTGCTTCGCCAAAAGCGATCCCTCGCGCGAAACGCCCAATCTCGAATATCACGTGCAGCCGCTGAGCCTCGACAAGTTCGGCGATCCCTGCCATCCGTTTCCGGCTTTCACGGCGTCGGTGTGCAATCTGCGGCCCGACAGCCGCGGCTTCGTGCGGATCAAAAGTGCTGATCCCAATGCCCATCCGGCAATCCATCCGAATTATCTCGCCGTCGATGCCGATCGTCGCGTTGCCGCGGATGCCATTCGCCTGACGCGCCGCATCGTCGCCGCCAAGGCGATGGCGCGGTTCACGCCCGAGGAATATCGGCCGGGTACACGGCTCCAGACCGACGGCGAATTGGCGCGCGCCGCCGGCGACATCGGCACGACGATTTTCCATCCAGTCGGGACCTGCAAGATGGGCGCAGACGCCGCTGCAGTAGTAGATGCACGGCTCGCCGTGCGCGGCGTCGCCGGCTTGCGCGTCGCCGACGCGTCGATCATGCCCACGATCACTTCGGGCAATACCAATTCGCCCACCATCATGATCGCCGAGAAGGCCGCCGACATGATCCGCGAAGACCGCCGCACCGCGGTCGCCGCCCAATAAGATTAGGCTTCGAAGATTCCAGTGGAGGCCGGCTTCGGCCCGTTTATACTCGGCGGCGTTCCGCATGACGCCCCTCAACGAATCCCGCGCATCGGTAACGCCGGCGGCCAGCACGCTGCAGCGCCGGCTCGACGAAGGCCGTTTCTGCGTCACCGCCGAGGTGACGCCGCCGGTCGCGGCCGACCCGGCGGATTTCATCGCCCGCGCTTTACCGCTGAAGGGCGTGGCGGCGGCGGTCAACGTCACGGACGGTGCCGGCGCGAAGTCGCACCTGGCCAGCATCGCTGCGGCGCATTTCCTCGTGCAGAACGGGATCGAGCCGATCCTGCAAATGACCTGCCGCGACCGCAACCGCATCGCGTTGCAGAGCGACCTGCTGGGCGCCGTCGCCCTCGGCGTCCGTAATGTACTCATCCTTGGTGGCGACGATCCGAAGGCGGGCGATCAGCCCGAGGCGAAAGCGGTATTCGATCTCGACAGTCGCACCTTGCTGGCGATGGCGCAGAAAATGCGGCGCGAGCACAAGCTGCTGCCGGGCACCAAGATCAAGGGCGGCTTCGACCTGTTTCTCGGCGCCGCCGACCTGCCGACCGATCCGCCGCCCGGTTGGGACGCCAAAGGCCTAAAGGGCAAGGCGGAGTCCGGCGCCGATTTCATCCAGACGCAGTTCTGCATGGATATCGGCGTGGTTCGGCGCTACGCCGCGCGGCTGGTGGAGCTTGGCCTCGCGCCGCGCCTCAAGATCCTGATCGGCATCGCGCCGATCCCATCGGTGCGCTCGGCGCACTGGATGAAAGAGAAGCTCTTCGGCACGATCATTCCCGACGCGATCGTCGAACGCATCGAGAAGGCAACGGACGCACGCGCCGAGGGCAAGCGCATCTGCATCGAGTTGCTGCAGCAGTTGGCCGAGATTCCGGGAATTTCCGGCGCGCACGTGATGGCGCCGCTCAATCCCTCCGATGTTCCTGAAGTGATCGCGGCTTCGGGCGTGACGACCAAGCAACGCGCGCTTTAGCCGCTCGGCGGCGTGGCCGGCTCAGGCCATCCGGTTGACGAGCGTGCCGCAGCCTTCGATTTCGATCTTCACGATGTCGCCCTTCTTCAGGAATTCGCCACGCGGCATGCCGACGCCAGCGGGCGTTCCGGTGGCGATCACGTCGCCGGGTCGTAGCGTCAGCTGTTCGCTGAGCCACGACACCTGCTCGGCGATGTTGTGGATGAGCTGGTTGGTGTTGGAATTCTGCTTGAGCACGCCGTTGACCCACAGCTTGATCGACAGGTTGCCGGCGTTCTTGAGGAATGCAGCCGGCGTGATCCATGGGCCCATCGGCGAGGCGTCGTCGAAACATTTCTGCCCGATCCAGTCGTAAGCCATCACCGGCGGCCGGTCCTTGCGCACCATCAGATCGCGCGCCGACAGATCGTTGACGATGGTGTAGCCGGCGACGGCGCTAAGGGCGTGCTCGACTGGCAGATTGCGCACGGTTTTGCCGATGACGACGCCAAGCTCGGCTTCCCAATCGACTTGCCGCGATCGCGCCGGCAGCTTCGCCGGAACATCCGGGCCGATGATCGAATGCGTCGACGTTTTGAGGAAGAACCACGGTCCATCGGGGCGGGTCGAGCGGTCGACCGTGCGGCCCTGCGCGCGCGCCATTTCCTCCATATGGTCCCAGTAATTGGCGCCGGCGCAAAACAGGCCGTCGGGATAAAGCACGGGGGCCAGCAGCTTGACGCGCTTGAGCGGTTTACCATTCGCCGGCTTGACCTTGCCGGCCGCCTTGGCGAGCGCGCCATGTGTCTTCGTCCAGGTGCCGAGCAGCGCCTTGACCGACGAGGCATCGACGCCGACGCCGCGCAACAGCGCCGCCGCCGGATAGACGTGATCGCCGACAAGAACGCCCGCGACCGGCTTGTTGCCGTCGCGATAGGTCAAAAGGCGATATTCCGCCACGCCGCGCCCCGCGTTTAAATCCGCGTCGACAGCCAGATGGCGAGGCGCGAGCCCGCTTTGATCGCAGCCGAGAGGACGGGAAAACCCGGCGCTTCTGCGGCTCCATGCTTGAGCGCGGTATCGCGATGCGCGATTTCGTCGGCGCGGAAGTCGGCGACAATCGCCGCCAAATCGGCGTCGGCGCCGCCGAGGGTTTCGAGCTGGCCGCGATAGTGCTCGTCGATGACTTCCTCGACCGCGACGGTGCAGGCCATGGCCGCGCGCTCGCCCAAGAGCGCGGTCGCCGCGCCGAGCGCGTAACCGGCGACGTGCCAGAGCGGCGACAACGCCGTCGGCCGCACGCGCCGTTCGGCAACGAGGGCATCGAAGCGCTCGAGGTGGCGCTTTTCCTGCGCGGCCATGTGACGTACCGCAGACGCCGCCGCCGATTCTTTGAGCACCGCGAGTTGTCCGTCATAGATGCGCGCGGCGCCGTATTCACCGGCCTGATCGACCCGGATCATGCGCGCGATGGCGTCGGCGGTGGCGCGATCGCCCGGCAGCCGCGCCGCCGTCTTTCGTGCGGCGGCTTTGCCGCGCCGCCGGCTCATGGGCGGCGCTGCCACGCGAAGAACGCGAACACGGCGATCAGGGACGAAGCGATGAAATTCCAGCCGGCGAGCGAAATACCGCCGAGCGACCACTGCACTTGGTCGCACATCACCACCTGCGTCCGCGCCAGCATCTGCTTCAACTGCTCCAAGGTCTGCGGCACGCCGCCATTGTTGGTACAGGCGGTCGGGCCGCGGAACCAATGGTATTCGACGCCGACATGATAGAAGCCGAGGCCGGCACTGACCACGAATACCAAGGCAAGCAACAGCAGCGCCGCGCGCGACCAGCCGGTTGCGGGAAAGACCAAAGCCAGGAACGCGATCGCGATCGCCACGTAATAAGGCCAGCGCTCGATCAGACACAGTTCGCAGGGCTGCAGACCGCCCCAATATTGCGACACCAGCGCCGCGCCGATCACGGCGATGGCAGTGACGAGGATGATGGTCAGCGGTTGGCGCGCGGTTTTCATGGATTGCCCGAAGCGACCTAGTCGTTGGGCCGCAGACGATGCTTCAGATGCCACCAGATATACCAGCCGACGCCAAGAACGATCGCGCCGACAATGACGACGTCGAAGCGCTGCATGATCGCGCGCAGGCGCGGATCGCGGTCCCATTGTTCGCCCAATTTGTAGCCGACATAGGCGAGCGCAAAACACCACGGCCACGAGCCGATGAAGGTATAGATCTGGAATTTGATCTGCGACATGCCGGCGACGCCGGCCGGCAGCGCGATGAACGTTCGCACGACTGGCAAGAGCCGGCCGATCAGAACGGTGATGCTGCCGTAGCGCGCGAAGAAATTGTGCGCCCAGTCGAGCTCGCGCCGGCCTATCAGCACATAGCCGCCCCAACGCTCGATAAACGGCCGGCCGCCGTAGTAGCCGATGGCATAGGCGATGGTCGACCCGAGGTTGCAGCCGAGCGCGCCCGCCGTCGCCACCAGGACAAGATCGAACCGGCCGGTGAAGACCAGGTAGCCGGAAAACGGCATGATGATCTCGGACGGCAACGGAATGCAGGCCGATTCGATCGCCATCAGGACGACGATGCCGCCATAGCCAAGGCCTGAAATCGTCGCGACGATGAAGCCGGCCAGCGACGGAACGATCTTGGCAAGCATGGCGTGGATCCGGCCTCGGCTGGCATCGCGGTGGGAACGGCGATCTAGCCGCATCCGCGCGGCCGCCGCAAGCGCGATGCCGGATTGACCGCACGCGACCCCCGGCTATAGTGGCCGCCGCTGCCCCTGTGGCGGAATTGGTAGACGCGGCAGACTCAAAATCTGTTGCCCGCAAGGGTGTGCTGGTTCGAGTCCGGCCAGGGGCACCAACGACACGAACGCATTTTTACGGCCAGCAAGAGCGCGGCATCGATCTGGGGCGTCATTCGTTCCATTTGTCCGCCCCTTCGAGCGCAACGACCAGGCAGCGTCGCAGAATCTTCTCCTTGATGGTCGCCGGCTGATCGAGGCGCAGGCGGACCAGTGCATCACGTGTCAGCGGTGACAACGCGCCGGTTGCCAACGATCGCAGCACCATATTGACCACGCCTTTGGTCGTGGCCGCTTTCCGCTTCAGATGCCCCAATGCCACGATCAGCCGCTGCTCGACGGCGTCGAAGTCGGTGCCGAACGGATAGTCGGGCAGCAGCCCGGCGGCCCGAGCCGGCGCAAGTTTGGTGCGCAGGGTTTCAGGCAGATTGGCGCGAAACGCCGGCGGAATTTCATAGCCCGTTCCGATCTTGCCGGCCGCTTTGGCTTGGCGCAGCAGTTCGGGTTGAAAGCGCGAATCGGCGATGGCGAGCATCGCGGCGACGCAATCCCGGTCGCTCCGGCCGCGCAGGTCGGCCACGCCGTACTCGCTGACGACGATATCGCGCAGATGCCGCGGAATTGTCGACGCGCCGTATGCGAAGCGGATATTCGAAGACACATGGCCCCGTTCCATACGCGTCGCGTTGACGACCATGATGGCACGTGCGCCGTCGAGTTCGTGCGCCTGTTCGACAAAGTTGAATTGGCCGCCGACGCCGCTGACCACGCGCGCATCGGCCCGGGTATCGGAAACGATTTCGCCCAAGAGCGTCGCGATCATGGCGCCGTTGACGAAGCGGGCATCGCGGCGGTCGGCGCGCTTGCGTGCTTCCGCCGGATCGCCGACCCGGTTGGTGAAGGAAATCCGCGTCATGTGGAAGAGCGCGCGCTCGGACTCCGGCATGTCGCGCAGGCGGCGGTAAAAATCCTTGGCGTCGAGGAAGAATGCAGCGTGCAGCAAGGCGCCGTCCGCCGCCCGACGTTTCAACACGCCGGCGGAATAGAGCTCGAGAAAAGCGTCGACGAACATTTCGGTGATGCCGTAGAGCCCTTCGGCGAACGGCGCGAGGCCGTCCTCGCCGTGGCCAAGCGCCGCGATCAGGCCGCGAAAGGCCGCGTTGTTCCTGTGGCGAAGAATGAGCGCCCACGCGACCGCGTCGCCCAGGGAACCGATGCCGATCTGGAGAGCGCCGCCATCTTTCACCAGACGGGCGATGTGAAGCGCGGCGGCATGATGCGCCAAGCTGACCGCCTCCTTCGGCGGCGCAAAGAGCGGAAACTCGTAAGCCGGCGCCTCGAGAACGTCGTCGAAGGCCGTCGTCGGCAACACTGAATCGCCCGGCATGAACGGCAATTCGCGGTTGACTTGGCCGATCAACGTGACCGGCTGGCCGGCCTGGCGCGCAAGGTCGAGGAGATCGAGCGTAACGTCGGGATTGCAGCTCAAGCTCAGCTCGGTCGAACGATGCTCGCCGCGGCGCGCGACCAATTGAGCGATGACGTTGACGCCCACATCGCGCAGCAGGCGCGGTGCCTCGCTGTAATTGACGCTGATGTAGTTGCGTTGCGCGCTGCCGACGCCAAGCCAGCGCCCCGGCGTCAGGAAAAATTCCGAAACTTCGATATTGGCCGGCAGTTGGCCAGCACGTGCCGCGACGGCGTAGGCAAGATCGGGGTAGCCGCCGAACAGTCGCGCCACGATCGGATCGGTCAGCCGTCGCGCAATCTCGGGTCCGTCCACGTGCTTTTCGAGGGTCAGCGCGGTGAAGATGTGGAGCCGGATCGATGGATCGGCTGCCGCCTTGGCATACAGTGCATTGGCGACGTGGTTGGCCTTGCCGAGACCCAATGGCAGGCCGAGCACGATGCGCTTGCCGACGCGGGCGACGATGGCGTCGGCACAGGCTTCTGCACTGGCATGAAAGTTCGTCTCGTTCGGCACGCGCGCTAGGCCCCGAGAGTCTGCCAGCCCGGATCAGGCTTGAATCGCTCACCATGCAACGCGGCCAGGCGATCGAGCGCCGCCGTCACGTCGGCGATGCCGCGCGTGCGCGCATAACGCAGGGGCCCGCCGCGGAACGGCGCGAAACCGGCGCCGAACACCAATGCGCCGTCGACGACGTCCTCGCTCGCCGCCACGCCTTCGCGCAAACAGGCAACGCAAGCGTTGATCAGCGGCAGGATCAACCGGTCTGTCAATTCCGGCTCCGGCGCTTTCTGTCCGGCGCGCTTTTGCGGCTTGCCGTCCTTATAGTCGTAAATGCCTTTGCCGGTCTTGCGGCCAAGTTCGCCCCGTTTGACCTTGGCCGCGAGCCAATCGGGTGTTTTGGGCAGCGGATCCGCGAGGTTCTGCGCCAGCACGTTGGCGACGTCGAGGCAAATGTCGAGCCCGACATAATCGGCGAGTTCGATCGGCCCCATCGGCATGCCAAAGGTCTCGGCCGCGCGGTCGATGGTTTCGGCGGCGGTACCTTCGTCGAACGCCAACAGCGCCTCGAGCAGGTAAGGCATGAGCGTGCGGTTGACGAGAAAACCGGGTGCGCTCTTAACCGCGGCCGGCACGCGGTCGAGCGCCACGACGAAGGCGCGCGCCGCAGACAACGTTTCCGGTGTTGCTTGCTTATGGCTGACGACCTCGACCAGCGGCATCCGCGCAACCGGGTTGAAAAAATGAATGCCGACCAGGCGGTCGGGGCGCGCCAACCCGTTGCACAGATCCTCGATCTTGATGCTCGACGTGTTGGTTGCAAGCAGCGCGGTGGGCTTCATCCGCGGCTCGATGCCTGCGAAAATCTTGCGTTTCAGGTCTAGATTTTCTGGCACGGCTTCGATGATCAGGTCGGCACACTCGACGCCCAGGCCGCGCGGGTCGGGAACCAAACGGTCGAACGCGTCGCGGAGCTTCACCCGATCGTGGCGATCGCGATAATGGTGCCGGAACAAGTCGCCGGCGCGTTTCATCGCGCCGCCCAATGCTTTGAGGCTTGTGTCGGCGAGCGTGACGCGAAATCCGCGATAGGCACACCACGCGGCGATGTCGCCGCCCATCGCGCCGGCGCCGATGACGTGTACATGGCCGATGGCGGTGCGCTTGTCGGTTTTGCTCATCGCCTGGCGCAGGAAGAAGATCCGGACCAGATTCTGTGCCGTGTCGCCCACCAGCAGCGCCGCGAACGACGGCAGCTCCGCCGCCTTCATGGCCGCGAAGCTGCCGCCGTGTTTTTCCCAAAGCCGGATCAACGCCTCAGGCGCGGGATAGTGATCCGGGCGGGCCCGCTTGTTCGCCGCGGCCCGCATGCGCGGCCCGGCAAAACGGCGCACCGGCGACAGGTTGAGCAGCGCCGGTCTCCAGCGCCATCCGCGCGGCTTGATCGTGCCCGACAATGCGGCACGCACCGCCGCCATGACATGCCGCTCTTCGACCACGGCGTCGACCAGACCGGCGCGCAGCGCGGCGCGCGCGTTTTTCGGCCGCCCGGTGAGCATCATGGTCATCGCGTCCAATGGGTCGATCAAGCGGGTCAAGCGCGCCGTGCCGCCGAGACCGGGATGCAAACCGAGTTGGATCTCGGGAAAGCCCAAGCTGGCGTTGGGCACGGCGATGCGATGCCGGCAAGCGAGCGCCAGTTCGAGGCCGCCGCCGAGGCAAAAGCCGTGAACGATCGCGACGGTTGGAACGCGCAGCGCTGCCAGCCGATCCAACACGGCGTGCCCGCGCCGCAATACGGCCGTCAATTCGGCCGCGTCGCGCACGCCGCGAAATTGCGCAATGTCGGCGCCGGCAATGAAACCGTTGCGCTTGGCCGAACGAATGACCAGGCCCTTGGGCCGGTTCGTCTCGGCCTCCGCCAACAACTGATCGAGCTCTTCGAGCATGATCGGCTCGATCCGGTTGGTGCTGGCGTCGGTTTGATCGAGAATCAGCCAGTCGATGCCGTCGGCCTCGCGCAGATGCCGCCAGCATTGGGTGGCCGTCGTGCGCACAACTTCATGCCCGGCGCCCAATTCAAGACGGTCACTCGCGATTGCCGTCATGACGCCGCTGCCGGTTCCGGTCTTCATCATACCGCCTCGATCAACATGGCACCGCCTTGGCCGCCGCCGATGCATTCGGTGGCGATGCCGCGTTTGGCCTTGAGACGCCGCAGCGCATGGGCGAGGTGCAGAACGATGCGCGCGCCGGTGGTTCCGACCGGATGGCCCAGCCCAATGGCGCCGCCGTCGATGTTGAGCCGGCTGCGGTCGATTGCGCCGAGTGCGCCCTCAAGGTGAAGCACCGTGCGGCAATAATCCGCGTCCGCCCAGGCCTTGAGGCAGGCGAGCAATTGCGCGGCAAAGGCCTCGTTGATTTCCCAGACGGCGATATCGTCCAGCGTCAGTCCGTGGTCGGTGAGCAGCGGGGTCGACGCGAGCGTCGGACCGAGCCCCATGATACGCGGATCGAGCGCCGCCCACCGGCTGTCGACGATGCGCGCCAAAGGACTCAATTTGTGTTTTTCGACCGCCGTCTCCGACGCCAAAATCACCCAGCACGCGCCGTCGGTAATCTGCGACGAGTTGCCCGCCGTGACCTTGCCGAACGGCCGCTCGAATGCGGGATGCAACTTGGCGAGGCTTTCTGGCGTCGAATCCGGTCGGACGCCGTCGTCGTGGTCATAGAGCGTGCCGTCGCGCCCGAACATCGGCTCGATTTCAGCCAGCGAGCCATCGGCTTGTGCCCGCGCCAAGCGCCGCTGGCTTTCGACGGCGTAAAGATCGGCCTCCTCGCGCGAGATCGCGAACAGGAAGGCGAGCACTTCGGCGGTCTGGCCCATATTGAGCTCGACCACCGGGTCGGTCAGGCCGCGCTCCAGGCCGATAACCGGCGTCAGGAACGACGGGCGGAATCCAGCCATCGCCGCGAGGCGGTTCGCGAATCCGCGGGCCGATGCCAGCCGGCCAAACCATTCGACCGCGTGGTGATTGAAGAGCAGCGGCGTATAGCTCAATGCCTCGGTCCCGCCCGCGAGCACGAGGTCGGCGAGGCCTTGTTCGATATACCGGAAGCCGACGTCGATCGACTGCATGCCCGAGCCGCAATTGCGCTGCACGGTCCAGCCCGGTACCGAAACATCGATGCCGAGGCGCAGCGCCGCTACCCGGCCGGGATTGATCTCGTCCGCGATGGGGTTGACGCAACCCATGATCACTTCGTCGAAAGCGTCGGCACCGAACGGCTGACGCAACAGCAACGGCCGGCCGCAAACGACGGCCAAGTCGACCGGCGTGAACGGTCCGGGCTTGCCCCGCGCTTTCAAGAACGGCGTCCGCGCGCCGTCGATTAGGTAGACCGGACGGCCTGTCGCTGGTCGCGTGTTGGTTGCGATGATTTGGGTTCCTTCTGGACGGTGCGCCCGGGCTTCAATTCGGCGGGCGCGAAATCGTCGACCATGATGGCGCGATGGACCGCGTCGTCGGCGGCCTTAAGCGTCGCGATCTCCGCCTCGTTCAAGCTTCCTTTGGCGACGGCATCACGCCAGGTGTGAATCTTGGCGTCGCGCAACCAGCGCCGTATCGGCTCTGCCTGGTGCGTCAGCGCGAAGGCGCGTTCGACCAGCGCGGCGCCGCCGCGCTCGGCATCGAGATAGAGACCGGCCGTCAGGCGATCGCGCGTCGCCGTTGGTTCGGTCGCGAGCTCGGCGCAACGCCGCGTGAGGTCGTCGGACGGGCCGAGACGCCGCCGTCGATCCGGCCGCACAACCGCGCGCATCAGCCAAGCCATGGGGCGCGAGGGGAAGTTGGCGATGATCTCATCGACGGAGATCTCAAGCGTCTTCAGCCCGGCGGCCATGCAGTAATCGACGAGGATGGCGTCCGTCGGCGCGCGGCCCTCGTCCTCGAAACGCTTGAGCACGGCGCTCAGAAGATAAAGCTCGCTCAACATGTCGCCAAGCCGGGCGGAGAGCATTTCTTTGCGCTTCAGCGCGCCGCCGAGAACCAGCAGCGCCATGTCGGCGAGGAAAGCCAGCGCCGCGGCGTAACGCGACAATTGGCGGTAATGTCGGCCCGGTCCGGGCGCAGCGCGCCCGCGCGTCCAACTGCGCCAGGTGGCTCGGGCCGCCGTTCTGATCGTGTGCCCGACATGTGCCCAGAAAGCCTTGTCGAAGGCGTCGAGTCCGCGCGCGCGGTCGGGATCGGCCAACGCCCGCATTTCGTCGAGGAGATGCGGATGGCAGCGGATGGCGCCCTGGCCGAAGATCATCAGATTTCGCGTCAGAATATTCGCGCCTTCGACCGTGATCGCAACGGGCACGGCACGGTAGAGTGCGCCGAGATAGTTGAGCGGGCCGTCGATCACGCCCTTGCCGCCATGAATGTCCATGGCGTCGTTAACCGCCTGACGCAGACGCTCCGTCGCGTGCGCTTTCATGATCGCGGCGATCACCGCCGGCCGATGCCCCTGATCAAGTCCGGCGCAAGTCAAGCGGCGCGCCGCATCGATCAAATAGGCCGCGCCGGCAATGCGGGCGAGCGGCACCTCGACGCCTTCGAATCGCGCGATCGGCACATGGAATTGCTCGCGAATGCGCGCATAGGCGCCGGTGGTGCGCGCACACAGCGCGGCGCCCGCCGCCGACAGTGACGGCAGCGAAATTCCGCGACCGGCAGCGAGCGCGGTCATCAATAGCTTCCAGCCCTGGCCGACCTGGTCCTTGCCGCCGATCACGTGGTCGAGCGGCAGGAACACGTCCACGCCCTGGGTGGGACCGTTCTGGAAGACCTGGTGCGCGGGATAATGCCGGCGACCCGTCGTCACGCCCGGCGTGTCGGTCGGAACCAGTGCCACGGTGATGCCGATGTCTTCCTTGGCACCTAAAAGATGTTCCGGATCGTAAAGCTCGAAAGCCAGTCCGATCAGCGTCGCCACCGGGCAGAGTGTGATGTACCGCTTCGACCAATTGAGGCGGATGCCGAGCGTGCGTTTGCCGTCGTACTCGCCCCAGCACACGACGCCGCGGTCGATCATCGAGGCGGCATCGGAACCCGCTTCGGGACTGGTGAGTCCGAAACAGGGAATTTCGCGCCCATCGGCGAGCCGCGGCAGATAATATTGCCGCTGCGCTGCCGTACCGAAATGCAGGATCAGCTCGCCCGGTCCGAGGGAATTGGGCACCATGACGGTCACCGCAGCGGTAACGCTGTGGCTCGACAGTTTGCGGATCACCTCGGAATGGGCATAAGCCGAGAATCCGAGGCCGCCGAATTCCTTCGGGATAATCATGCCGAAGAAGCGATTCTGCTTGATGAAGGTCCACGCCTCAGGTGGCAAATCGAACAACTCGAACTGAACCTGCCAGTCGTCGATCATTCGGCAAAGGTCATTCACCGGGCCGTCGAGAAAGGCCTGTTCTTCGGCCGATAAATGCGCGGGTGGCACGGACAGAAGGGACGACCATTCGGGGTTGCCGGAGAACAGATCTCGGTCCCACCAGACGTCGCCCGCCTCGATCGCGACGCGCTCAGTTTCAGACATATTCGGCAGCGCGTGCGCGGCCCATCTGAAGATCGGCGCCGTAATCCAGCGCCGGCGAAACGTCACATGGTGTTCCGACAAGGCCGGAAACTCCCGCGCTCGTCGAGGCTCGATGCGCGTTGAGATCGAAGCATGACCGTCCGATGTTGTCCGCTTTTAATTACGCGCCGCAGTTGCATTATTCTACCGATTCGATCGCAATAGAAAGTAGGAATCTCGGACGAAGGCACGGTCGTTGTTATGGCGCGTGGCCGACCACGTCAGGCACTATGATGTTCGCGACCGGGCTGCACGGGAACAGCGCGCATGTTTGAAACAGTCGTCGACCGGCTCAGCGAGCGGATTCTCCGCTACCTCAATCGGCCAACCGGCCGCTATGCGCCGTTCTTCGCGCCGGACATCGAAGTCGTGCGGCAGTCACTCAAACCCTGCGACGTCCTGTTGGTCGAAGGCAATACGCGCATCAGCGCGGTCATAAAATACCTGACGCAATCGACGTGGTCGCATACCTGTCTTTACATCGGCGACGCGTTGGGTCCCGACCCGTCCGGCGGCGAGGCCAGGGTTCTGATCGAGGCGGAGGCGGGGGCTGGCGTCATTGCCGTCCCGCTCTCCAAGTACGCGCATTTCAACAAGCGCATCTGTCGGCCGATCGGTCTCAGCGACGACGATCGAAAAAAGGTCATCGCCTACGCCGTTGCGCGCATCGGTACGCAGTATGACAGCCGAAGGATTGTCGATCTCGCGCGTTACCTGTTTCCGTATCCGCCGGTTCCGATGTGGCTGCGCCGCCGCATGCTGGCCATCGGCGCCGGCGATCCCACAAAGGCGATCTGTTCGGCGCTCATCGCCGAGGCGTTTGGATCGATACACTATCCAATTCTGCCGGAACGCGTCGATGTCGGAGGCAAGTCGTACGGCATCGCCCCGTATGTCCAACGCGAGATCGACCATATTCGCAAGCATGGCCTTTATACGCCGCGGGACTTCGACATCTCGCCCTATTTCGCCGTGATCAAACCCACGATCGAATCCGGATTCGATTGTCACGCGCTGAAATGGGAGCCCGACCCAGCCGATCAGGTAGCTGGCGGAAGCGGACAGGGTTTCCGGTCCGGATCGACGGCGACGTAGGTGAATATTCCTTCGGTCACTTCGATTTCCTCATCCTTGCTGATGCCACGGCGGACCCAGCTCTCGACCTTGACCGTCACGGATGTACGACCGACTTTGGTAATTTCCGCGTAGCACGTCACTTCGTCGCCGATGAAGACGGGGCGGTGGAACGTCATTGCGGTTACGGCGACGGTGACGACCCGCCCGCGCGCGCGTCTCATCGCGATGGCGCCGCCGGCAAGGTCCATCTGCGACAAAAGCCAGCCGCCGAATATGTCGCCTTGGGGGTTCGCATCGGCCGGCATCGCAATGGCGCGCAGCGCCGGTTCGCAGCGCGGCAGATCGTCGGTCGATTCGGATGCATGTTTCATATGCGTTCCTTATGTGCAGTCGGTCGAATTTGAACGTTGGGCGATTTTGCGACGGAACCTGGCGGCGAGAACACACGGGCCTCGAATATGCCTCCGTCCGCGCAGCTCCACGATCGGCGCGGCCATTATTGTTGTCCCGGAACCCGCCGCTCGCGCCACCGGCCGCATGATTTTTCCAAAAAATGCAAATATGGCAATACACATGGGCCGATGCTATAGCAAGAGCGGTCGACGACGAACGCGCAACCAATGGCGACACGGTGCGGGTCGCCGCGGGGAGGGAGCCCGCAACGATGGATGCCGTTGTGCAGAGGACGCTCACCGATCTCGCGGCGAAGTCACTGCCGGCGGGCGCTGCGCATTACACCGCCTATGTCGGGCCGCCCGAACAATACGATTTGATGGGTGCGGCGCAATTCCGGCTGCTGACGACGTTGGGTTTGCGCGATTTCCACCACGTACTCGATTTCGGCTGCGGCTCGTTGCGCGCCGGGCGGCTTCTCATCCCCTATTTGGCGCCGGAGCACTATCATGGCCTTGAGCCCAATATTTGGCTCGTCGAGGATGCGGTCGAGCGCCAATTGGGCGCCGATCTGGTCACGCTGAAGCGGCCGCGGTTCCATAGCTTCGCCGATTTCCGCGCCGAACGCTGCGGCGTGGATTTCGACTTCATCCTGGCGCAATCGATCTTCAGCCATTGCGGCGCCGATCTCATTGCCACCACCTTGCGCGGCTTTCGGTTGGCGCTGGCGCCGGGTGGCCTCGCGCTCGTCACGCTGCTTCATCCGGGGCAAGACGGGGCGGCGGAATTTCACGGCGGCGACTGGGTCTATCCCCAGAGCGTGGCGCACGCGCCGCGTACTTTCGCGCGGATCGTCGCTGCAGCCGGCCTGTTCTGCCGGCGCCTTCGCTGGTTCCATCCGCGGCAGACGTGGTACGCCGTGGCGCGAGATCCGCGCAACCTGCCGCCGCGCTCTTTCGACCGGCATCTCCGCGGCGCGGTGCTGAACGTGCCGGAATGGCAGGCAAGTCTGAGCCGCTCGTGGGATCGCTGGCGCCGGCTCGTCAGCGCGGGTGGATGGCGTTGACCACCATGTTGCCCAGCTCGCCCGATCACGCGGTGCGCGCGGGCGCATCCGTCGAGCACAATCGCGTCGCCTATTCATGCATCGTCGACAACAGCAGCGTGATGATGGCCCAGAGCTTCATCTGGGTGACTTGCCTATTGACGCTGCGCGGTGCGGCGGCACGCGACATTTATGTCCACGTCGTCGACATTACGGACCGCGGTTATCTCGGCTGGCTCGAGGAGTGCGGTGTCAACCTCGTACGGCGCGATGCATTCGACCCGCGCAATCGCTACTGCAACAAGCTCCAACAGCTCGGTACCTTCATTGGCAGCGACTATGCCTTCATCGCGCTGATGGATTGTGACACCGCGTGGGTCGGCAACGAGACACCGCATCCCCACGGCACCGTGGCAGCCAAGATCGTCGATGTCGCCAATCCGAACGAGGCGGTGCTGGCCTCGGTGTTTGCGGCGGCCGGCTTGGGCGCGCCCGACTGGACGGCGGCAAGTTTTCCGAGCGGCCCGGGCGTCAATCGCACCGATCGTAACAACTGCAACGGCGGCTTCTACGTCGTCGACCGGGAATTCCTCACCGTGCTTGCGCCGGCATGGCGACAGTGGGCGCGCTGGTGCATCGACCATGCGGATCTTCTCGGCTCGTATCGCATTCATGCCGATCAGGTCGGCTTCGCGTTGGCGATGCGAGCGCTGGGAAAGAATGTCGTGCCGCTCGATCTCGTCTGGAATTACCCGACGCACGCCGACGGGAATTCGGAGCGCAATGACGCGCGTCTCCTGCCCGATATCGCGCCGCAGATCCTGCATTACCACAAAATGCTCACGGGCCATTTCGAGATCCCGACTATCGGTCGCGCGCAGGTTGATGCGGCGATCGCGCGAGTCAACGCCGCGCTGCGCGGTGTCTTTGCGACGCGCCTTCCGAGCAGCCTGTTCTGGAATCTGCGTTACAGCGTCGATCCCGCGCTCGGCAGCGGCGTGGGTTCCCGTGGCGGCATCCTCGAGCAAAAGCGCGCGCTCATGACCCGGGCGCTTCGAGGCTACGAGCACAAGCCCGTGCTCGATGTCGGCTGCGGCGATCTCGAAGTGGCGCGCGCGCTGCCGCTTAAGGACTATATCGGCCTCGACGTGGCAAAGGACGCAATCGAGCTGGCGCGCAAGAAGCGACCGGATTGGCGGTATCTCGTCGGGCACCCGGCCGACGTCACG
The DNA here is from genome assembly GCA_018971215.1 of Alphaproteobacteria bacterium. Lineage (GTDB taxonomy): Bacteria > Pseudomonadota > Alphaproteobacteria > ATCC43930 > CGMCC-115725 > REEB95. The sequence goes on along the minus strand of JAGXBG010000028.1, from coordinate 5,360 downwards.
TTTTCGGTCCCGGCCGCCGCGGTGATATGTCTCGACGTTCTGATCCATCAGACCGCGCGCGTCGATTTCGATCGACTCATCGATGCACTCGTTCGGCTCAGCGGCGATCGGCTCATCGTCAGCGGTTACGACGAGAAACCGAGCCTTACCTCGGCCATTGTCAATTTTCATGAACCGCTGGGCGAGGCGCTGCGCAAACGCGGCGTCTTCCGCGAAATCGTCGCCATCGGCAAATACCGCGACGTCACCGTCTTCGTCGCCGACAAGCTGGCGCATGGCCCGACCGTCCACGGGAACGACATGGCCGCCGAAGACTTCAATCACGCGGCGCAGTTGACCCAACGCCCCGACCTCCTGCGCCATTTGGCCGATCTGTCGCGGCAATGCTTCGGCTTCTTCACCCGGCATTTCCCGCGTTCGCTCGAATATCCCTGGATCGCGGCCAAGCTCGACGGGGAACTTGCCGGCAAGGTCATCGTCGATATCGGTGCCGGGCTTTGTCCGTTGCCGCCGTTCTTGGCCGAGCGCGGCGCCGTCGTCCATTGCCTCGATAGTCACCCAATGATCAGGACTGTTGAGACGCGAGCGCAGTGGAACGAATGGGGGTTTTTCGATTACGCCGCGCTCCATCCGCGACTCCACTCGCATCACGTCGATGCGCTCGCGTTCCAGCCGCCGGCGCCGGTCGACGTGGTTTATTCGATCAGCGTCGTCGAACACATGCCACGCCGCATATGGGAGGCGACACTTGCCGCGGCGGCGCTGTGGCTTAAGCCGGGTGGCCGGCTGTTGCTGACGCTCGATCTGGTGCCGGGCACCGATCTATTGTGGAACTACGCCGAGGGCCGGGTCGTCGAAGCGCAGGAAACACACGGCGATCGTGCCGCCATCGGCCACCGGCTCGCGGCGCTTGGCTTCGATGTCGCCGAAGAACGGGTGTTGCGCGCGATCCCCCAATCGCGCACCGATGTCTTGTTGCTCGACTGTTGCAAGCGGGGCGCACAGCCGCTTCCGACGAACCCGCGCGGCGTTCTCGCGCTGCTCAACGCCGCCGCCAAGGCCACGGAGCCGGCTTGAGCGGCGCCGTCAATCGCGGCGCCCTCGAAACAGACTGGCATGGCAAGCAACTCAGCGCGACGGTTGCGCCGCCGCGGTTGATTGTGCCACGGCGAATTTACGCGTGGTTGTTCCCTGTCGCCGACCTATAATGCCGACCGGCCGGCCAGTCCGGCGGTTTCAACGGGGGAGCCACAGCATCATGCATGGCGGCGGAATTCTCGTCCTGTTGCTCGTCGGTCTGGTCGCCGGCTGGCTTGCCGGCCAGATCGTGCGCGGCGGCGGCTTTGGCCTGATCGGCGATCTGGTCGTCGGCGTCATCGGCGCCTTCATCGGCAGCTGGATCTTCGCCACGCTCGGCATCTTCATCGGCATGGGCCTGATCGGCGCGATCATCAGCGCAACCATCGGCGCCGTCATTCTGGTCGCGATCATCCGCCTGGTCCGCCGCGCCTAACGGTCCGTGCCGCGCTTCGGCGCAGTTCAGCCGCTGTTGCGCAGGCCGGTGGCGACGCCGTTGATGGTGCGGTGGATGTCGCGCACGGTGTTCTCGTCGGTATCGCCGGCGCGATGCCGCTTCAGCAACTCGATCTGCACGTGATTCAGGGGATCGAGGTAAGGAAATCGGTTGCGGATCGAGCGGCTGAGCAGCGGATTGCTCTCGAGCAGCGACTTCTGCTCCATGATGTCGAGCAGCGCGGCAACCGTCGCCTGCCACTCGCCGCGCAGCCGGGTGAAGATCGTCTCGCGCAGCGCTGCGTCGGTGACCAGCCCAGCATAGCGCTCGGCGATGGCGATGTCGCTTTTGGCCAGAACCATGTCCATGTTGGACAGTAGTGCGGCGAAGAACGGCCATTCGCGATACATCGCCCGCAGGGTCGCCATGCCGTCCGCCGGATGCTCGGCGAGCCAGGCGCGCACCGCCGATCCGAAGCCGTACCAGCCCGGCAGCATCAGGCGGCACTGCGCCCAACTGAAGACCCAGGGGATCGCGCGTAGATCGGCGATCCGGCGCGATGGCCGGCGCGACGCCGGCCGGCTGCCAAGATTGAGATGGACGATCTCGCCGATGACCGTCGCTTCCCAGAAGTAGCGCTCGAAGCCCGGCGTCTCATAGACCAGACCGCGGTAGGCGCGGTAAGCCTGGGCCGATAAAGTTTCCATCGCGGCAATAAAGGCCGGCGGCGGCGCGGCGGCGGCGCTCGTCAGCAGGCTCGCCTCGATGGTCGCGGCGGCCAGCGCGTCGAGATTGCGACGGCCGACTTCGGGATTGGAATATTTGGCGGCGATGACTTCGCCCTGTTCGGTGATCCGGATGGCGCCGTTTACGGCGCCGGAGGGCTGCGCGAGGATCGCCTGATAGCTGGGGCCGCCGCCGCGCCCGACCGTGCCGCCGCGGCCGTGGAAAAGCCGCAGCCGCACGCCGTGTCGGCGGCAGGATTCGATCAGCGCCGTTTCCGCTTTCCACAGTTCCCATCCGGAGGTGAGATAGCCGCCGTCCTTATTGCTGTCGGAATAACCGAGCATCACCTCCTGCACGCCGCCGCGGCTGTCGATAAGCTGTCGGTAGATCGGCAATGCCAGAAGGCTGTCGACAATCCGGCCGCAGCGACGAAGATCGTCGATCGTCTCGAACAGCGGCACGATATCTAGGTCGATCTCGTGCGGGCGCGGGCGATACAAATCGACCTCGCGCAACAGCAGCACAACCTCGAGAACATCCGAAACGCCGTTCGCCTTGGAGATGACGTAATTCGCGATCGCGCCTTTGCCATAACGCTGCTGCATTTCGGCGGCGGCGTGGAGGATGCCGAGCTCGGCAGCAGTTTCCTCCGAATACGTGACAGACGGCGAGACCAACGGCCGTACGGTCGCGAGTTCACTGACCAGCGCGGCAACCCGTTCGTCTTCGCCAAGGCTGAGATAGTTGGTGCCAGGCGTCGCCGCTTCGAGGAGCTCGGCGACGACGCGCTCATGCACATCGGCATTTTGCCGCAGATCAAGCGCCGCGAGATGGAATCCGAATACCTCGACTGCGCGGCGCAGGTCGCGCAGCCGGCCGCGTGCCAGCATCGCCGAACCGTTGGTTACCAGTGAATCATGGATTACCGTGAGATCGGCGGCGAGCTCGGCGGTACCGCTATAGGGCGCGGCTTCGCCGACCGGCGTGCGGTGCGCCTCGACGCCGTTGAGCGTCCTGGCGGTCGCAGCGACACGTGCGTAAATCCCGGAAATGGCGCGGCGATAAGGCTCACTAGCGCGATGCGGCGAGTGGTCGGGCGAGCGCGCGGCCAGTTTACCGAGCTCCGCGGTTGTGCCGACCAACAGTGTGTGCAGCGACAGTTCGCGGCCGAGCTCGTGCAAATCGTCGAGATAGAAACCGAGCGCCCGATCACTTTGAAGTTGTACCGCCTGCCGCAGGACCTCGGCGGTGACGAACGGATTGCCGTCGCGGTCGCCGCCGATCCAGCTGCCCATCCGTAGGAACGACGGTAACGGGCCGGGCATCGCGTCGGCGAGCTGATCCTCGAGCGTCGCGTAGAGGCGCGGCAGCTCGTGCAGGAACGTGTAATCGTAATAGGCGATACCATTGGCGACTTCGTCGATCACCGCGAGATGGCTGCGACGCAGCAGTGCCGTCTGCCACAGCGTCAGTACCGCCCGGTGCAGCGCCTCCTCGTTGGCCGCTAACTCCTCGGGTGTGAGCGCGATGCGGTCACGCTCGTCAAGCAAGGTCGCGATTTCACGTTCGCGGTCGAGCGTGCTGCGGCGCCGCACCTCGGTCGGATGCGCGGTGAGCACGGGGCAGATCAACGCCCGCTCGAAGAAGGAGCGCAATGCAGCCGGCGTTAGGCCAGCGTCGCGCACCGCGGCGATCGCGCGCGCGAGCGTACCTTCACGCGGTGCCGATGCATTCATCGCATGCGCCCGCGTTCGCCGGATGTGGTGCTGGTCCTCGGCGAGATTGGCGAGATGCGAGAAATAGGTGAACGAACGGATCACTCGCGTGGTCTCGTCGTGGGCGAGACGGTTCAAGGTGCCTTCGAGCTCTTGGCGCGCGACCTCGTCGGCGTCGCGATGGAACCGGATCGACGATCGCCGGACGCGCTCGACGATCTCGAAAATCGCGTCGCCCTCCTGGTTGCGCAGCGTCTCGCCGAGAATCCGTCCTAGGAGCCGGATGTCGTTGCGCAACGGCAAATCCTTGTCGGGGATCTCTGTGATGTCCGGCGATTCGTTAGGGGCCGATGTTCTTGCGACCATCACTCACGCTCCGTTTGCGCGAAGGGCTCGCGAGCATCTCAGCTCGATACACGCGCCGGTTGCTGTCGGGCCAAATAGGATTGCCATCGCCGTTATTTCAGTTGAGCCGCGGGTCGGTTGCCGATATTTAGCCGATCATCGATGCGATTGTCTCAAGTTTCATTGCCGTATCATGCACCGGGCCGCGGCGTTCCGCCGATACCATCTGCATGACCGCCGAGGTCCGCAACGCTCGGCAAATCGTCGCGATCGCCGTCGGCAATGCGCTCGAGTGGTACGATTTTGCCATTTACGGTTACGTCGCGGTCACCATCGCGAAGCTCTTTTTTCCGCCGGAGACCGGATGGATGCCATTGTTGGCGACATTCGGTCTGTTTGCGGTCGCCTATATCGTCCGGCCGGTCGGTGGGATCGTGCTCGGTCATTACGCCGATCGCTACGGTCGCAAGGCGCTGCTAATCTTCGTCATCGGATTGATGTCGGTTGCGAGCGCGATGATCGCCGCCGCTCCAACCTACCGCACGATCGGCATGGCCGCGCCTGTGATCGTTCTTGTCGCCAGACTGCTACAGGGTCTCGCGGCCGGTGGCGTCTTCGGTAGCGCGACGGCGTTCCTCGTTGAACATGCGCCACCGGAGTCGCGCGGGTTTTACGGCTCGTGGCAATTTTCTGGGCAAGGCGCGGCAATCCTGCTCTCGGGCATCGTTGGGGTGTTCGTGACGCGATGTCTCGATCCAGCTCAGCTGGAATCATGGGGATGGCGTCTACCATTTCTTCTCGGTTTGGTGGTCGGGCCGGTCGGCGTCTATATCCGATTCAAACTCTCGGAAACGCCAGCGTTTCTCGAAGAGCGGCAATGCCGCGGCGCCGGCGGCACGTCGGTCATGAGCATATTGGCGACGTGCAAGTATGGCGTTTTGATCGGCCTGGGACTCGTCGTCGGCGGCACAGCCGCGTTCTACGTCTTGTTTGTCTTCATGCCGACCTACGCGGTCCGAATGCTCAACCTCGGAATCACCGCGTCCTTTCTGGCGCCGGTC
>JAGXBG010000182.1 GCA_018971215.1 Alphaproteobacteria bacterium | reverse complement strand
TCCCTGGGTTGGGGTGACTTGGGTCAGTGTGCGTTATGCGACGGTTGAGGCATGACGCGCGCCGCCAAGCGGTTGATCGCTTGTTCGCTCATGGCCGCGCCACTCAGCCGAGGTGAGGCGACGCGTGCCGGCGGCGGGTGCGCTCGTCGGCCGCCGGTCCCGCGGCGGTGCGGAAGCGGGGACCCGCGATGATGGCGCCGCTCGCGCGGTCGACCAGCACCGCGTCGACCGGCTTGCCGGTCTCGGTGTCGACGACGATTACGCTCGGACCCTCGGGCGCGAAATGCTTGTTGCCCCAGGCGAGCAGCGACAGCAGCACCGGCCGAAAATCGCGGCCGCGCTCGGTCAGCACGTACTCGTAGCGCGGCGGCCGCTCGTTGTAGCGGCGGCGTTCGAGCAGGCCGCTGGCGACCAGCGCGTTGAGCCGGCGCGTCAGGATGTTGGGCGCGATGTCGAGGCTCCGCTGAAACTGGTCGAAGCGCGTCAGGCCCTGGAACGCATCGCGCAGGATCAGGATGCTCCACCATTCGCCGACGCGCTCGAGGCTACGGGCGATCGGGCACGGCATGGTGCCGAAGCTCTTGCGCTGCATGGCGGCCTCCCTGTCGGTTGCATAATGAAAGTAACTCAGCCGGCAGATACTTGCATTATGCAAGTTAGCACAGCAGGCATGCGCGATCACGCCGGCGATCTGAAAAGCGTGGAAATGCTGGCTCTTTCTCGATCGCAGCCTTCATGAACGCGATCTGCCCTTCGACATAAGGGTCGGGTCCGGCCTTTTGCGTTTCGTGGTTCAGGCCGTGGCCGAGTGCTGGCGGCGAAGGTGGCTCATACATGCGCATGTAGCGGTGTCGCGCGCCATGCGACCATCGCGGACAAGACGCACGCCATCGCTGGTTTCATCGTGCGACGCTTGCGTTCGTCGCACTGCTTCGTTGTTATGGTGCGTGATCTACCGGCACCGGATATTGCCGCGTAGATCGGGGGAGAATATGAAAACAAAATTTTGGTTCGCGGTCGCCGCGATTGCCGTCTCGCTCGGCGCGTGCAGCGGGGCCAAAGGCCCGCCGCCGATCGTCAAATCGCCGGACTCCGTCATCCTGACGCAGGGTGACATCACCGACCGGCCCTACCGGGTCGTCAACGATCTGGATGTCTGGGTCCACAAGCCGAACATCTTCGCGCGCGATCCCACGCCGGCCGACATCGATATGGAGCTCAAGAAGAAAGCCGCCAAGCTCGGCGCGGATGCCGTCATATTCGTGCGCTACGGCACGGTCGGGATGGGGGTCTTCAATTGGGGTCAGCTGGAGGGTCGGGGGCGTGCGGTCGCTTTCACCAAGTAAGCTATTGCCGCTGATGTTGGCCGTGCTCGTCGCGGGCTGCTCGTCCGACGCGCCGCCCTTGCCGCCAGACACGACGTCGATCGATCGTACGCAGCAACTTTCGCTCAGCGACTTCACGCCCGCCGCGCAGGCGATGACCTGCGATCAGATCGCTGCCGAGCGCGCCTCTATTGCCGCCGATATGCAGCAGGCCAACGACAAGATCGCCAGCGATCGCACGCGCAACGAGACGGCGGCAGGGATTGCGGACTTGACCGGTGTTTTCGGCTTGCCCGCGCTGCTAGCGACCGACAGCGATACGAGTGCAAAGAACCAGATCACCGCGCTTTATCAACGCCAGGATACATTGATCAAACTCGGCGACCTGAAGCACTGTCCGAGCCCGGCGCTGACAACCACGAGCAACTCCGACTCAAAGGCATCCGCGCCGCCGCAATAGCGCGCGATCGGTGGCTGCGTTCTTTCCGCCTCGGGTGATCGCGTCGCGCTAAGCTCGCGCGTGGACCGGATACGATCCGCGCGAGGCCCATCAGTTGCGTCTCGAGTATCAAAACGCCATGGACGGATTGGTTCGCGTAACGCTCCAGAGAAAACTGGCCGGTGTGAAATCGCTACAGCGCCAAATCAGCTCCGCGAGCGGCAACAAATAGTTACTCGCCTAGCGCCCCTTCCTCTGGCAATCGCGCCCGGAAATCGCTATTTATGGCGCTAACACGCAGCGCTAACCCATGGCCACGAAAGCAAAATGGACGCCCGATAGCTGGCGGTCGAAGCCCGTCAAGCAGGCGCCCGACTATCCCGACGCCAAGGCGGTCGCCGCCGTCGAGGCGACGCTGACGCGTTATCCGCCGCTGGTTTTCGCCGGCGAGGCGCGGCGGCTGAAGGCTGCGCTGGCCGACGTCGTCGCCGGCAAGGCTTTCCTGCTGCAAGGAGGCGACTGCGCGGAAAGCTTCGCCGAGTTCCATCCCAACAACATCCGCGACACCTTCCGCGTCCTCTTGCAGATGGCGGTGGTGCTGACCTATGGGGCCGCGTGCCCGGTGGTCAAAGTGTCCCGAATGGCCGGGCAATTCGCCAAGCCCCGGAGCGCCGATACCGAGACCCTGAGCGGCGCGACGCTGCCGTCCTATCGCGGCGACATCATCAACGGCATGGAGTTCACGGCCGATGCGCGCAAGCCGGATCCACAGCGCATGCTCCAGGCCTTCAGCCAGTCGGCGGCAACGCTCAATCTGCTGCGCGCCTTCGCGCAAGGCGGCTACGCCGATCTCCATCGCGTGCATTCGTGGACGCAGGGCTTCGTGGCGCAAAGCCCGGCCGGCGCGCGCTACCAGGAACTGGCCGACCGGCTGACCGAGACGCTCGACTTCATGGCGGCCTGCGGCCTGACCAGCGAGACCACGCCGCAGATCCGCGAGACCGATCTCTTCACCTCGCACGAGGCGCTGCTGCTGCCGTACGAGCAATCGCTGACGCGCGTCGATAGCACCACCGGCGACTGGTACGACTGCTCGGCGCACATGCTTTGGGTCGGCGACCGCACGCGCCAGCTTGACGGCGCGCATGTCGAATTCATCCGCGGCGTCAAGAATCCGATCGGCCTCAAATGCGGCCCGTCGTTGCCGGCGGACGATCTGTTGAAGCTCATCGATGTCCTCAATCCCGAGGACGAGCCCGGCCGCCTGGTGCTGATCGCACGCATGGGCGCCGACAAGGTCGAGGCCAAGCTGCCGCCGTTGGTGCGCGCGGTGAAGAAGGCCGGCCGCAAGATCGTGTGGTGCTGCGATCCGATGCACGGCAACACCATTGTCTCCAAGACCGGCTACAAGACGCGCCAGGTCGAGAACGTGCTGCGCGAGGTGCGCGGCTTCTTCGCGGTGCACGAAGGCGAGGGCAGCTATGCCGGCGGCGTGCACTTTGAAATGACGGGTCAAGACGTGACCGAATGCATCGGCGGCGCGACGCCGCTGTCGCGCGCCGTGAGCGAAACCGACCTTGCCGATCGCTACCACACGCATTGCGATCCGCGCTTGAACGCCGGCCAGGCACTCGAGCTCGCGTTCATGATCGCCGAGGAACTGAAAAAGAAGCGCGCCGGCCAGGCCGCCGCGGCGCGCGCACGGGCCGCATCCTGAGCGGCGCGCCAAGGCGGGCGACGCCGCCTCCGCCGGACGATCCGATCGCGCGGCTGACCGACGCCTATTTCAACAAGACCAAGGAAATCGTCCGCCGCTACGGCGACAAGCGCGTCACCTACGCCGTGTTCATGCGGCGGCCGGTGATCGCGACGCCGCGGCTGATGGTCGAATTCCTCGAAGCCACGGCGCAGGCGCGCAGCACCAAATTCGATATTGAGCTGCCGTACAAGGAAGGCGAATGGGTGGGCGCCGGCGAGGTGCTGGCCTATATCTCCGGCTCGCTCTTTCATCTCGTCGATCTCGAGACGCTCTATCTGCAAAAACTCGGCGCCTGCTGCGTCGCTGCCTACAACGCCTATGCCATGTGCTCCGACTTGCCCAAGGCGGCGTTCCTGGCGATGGACGCGCGGCATTGCGCCGGCGCCGAAATGGCCGACATGATGGCCTATGCCGCCGCCGTCGGCTCCGAAGCCGCCAAGCGCGAAACCGGCGCCGTCGGCTTCGTTGGCAACGCCACCGATGCCACCGCGCATTATTTCGGCCAGAAGCTCGGCAAGGGCACCATGCCGCACGCGCTCATCGGCTATGCCGGCTCGACCGTGCGTGCCGCCGAGATGTTCCACGAAACTTTCCCCGACGAGCCTCTGACCACGCTGATCGATTACTTCGGCAAGGAAGTGACCGACACGCTCGCCGTCGCGCGCCGCTTTCCCGATCTCGCCGCCGAAGGCAAGCTCGCGGTGCGGCTCGACACGCATGGCGGCCGCTACATCGAGGAGCTCGACGTCGCGCGCTCCTACGCCGTGCTCGAAGCGGCGGTGCCCAACGCGATCCGCGGCTACCGCACCGAGGCCGAGCTGCGCTATCTCATCGGCACCGGCGTCTCGGCGGCGGCGATCTGGCATCTGCGCACGCGGCTCGATGCCGAAGGCTTTCCCAAGGTCAAGATCGTGGTGTCGTCGGGCTTCACGCCGGCCAAGTGCCGCGCGATGTCGATCGCCGAAGCGCCTATTGATGTGGTGGGGACAGGTTCGTACCTGCCGGACTCGTGGAACGAGACCTACGCCACCGCCGACATCGTCGAATATGACGG
>JAGXBG010000027.1 GCA_018971215.1 Alphaproteobacteria bacterium | reverse complement strand
TGCTCTTCACGGATGATGTCCATGCAGAGCTCGACGCATTCATCGCAGATGAACACCGTCGGCCCGGCAATGAGCTTGCGGACCTCGTGCTGGCTCTTGCCGCAGAAGGAGCAGTAGAGCGTATTCTTCGAATCGCCGCCGCTCGGCTTAGTCATGGTCTCTCCGTCAACACCATCCGAGGCACGCGGTTCCCTGCGTGCCTCGCGCCGCTGCCATCCGCCGAGCCGGCCTCCGGTTTTTGTTCCGGTTCACGACGACAGGGCCTTTTACGCCCCATTCCATTCAACATTATGCACGGCCCTAGATTCAATAACTAGTTAATAAGCCGCGCGATTCCAGGGGTTAACCCCAATGTCGGGGCGTCAGGCGCGTTTTTCGTCGGCTGTGACCGGCCGGTTGGTCATGACCTCGTCGATCAAGCCGAACCCCTTGGCTTCTTCCGGCGACATGAAGCGGTCGCGCTCGAGGGCGGTGGCCACGGCGTCGAGCGGCTGGCCGGTGTGCCTGACGTAGATTTCGTTGAGCCGGGCGCGGGTGCGCAGGATCTCGCGCGCGTGGATCTCGATGTCGGTGGCCTGGCCCTGGAAACCGCCCGACGGCTGGTGGATCATGATGCTGGCGTTGGGCAGCGCGACGCGCTTGCCCTTGGCGCCGGCGGTCAGCAACAGCGAGCCCATCGACGCCGCCATGCCGATACAGACCGTGGCGATGTCCGGCCGGATATATTGCATGGTGTCGTAGATCGCCAAGCCCGAGGTGACGACGCCGCCGGGCGAATTGATGTAGAGCGAGATGTCCTTGGTCGGATTCTCCGATTCGAGGAACAGGAGCTGGGCGCAGACCAGGCTCGCGACCATGTCGTTGACCGGCCCGACCAGGAAGATGATCCGCTCCTTCAACAGGCGCGAATAGATGTCGTAGGCGCGTTCGCCGCGGTTGGTCTGCTCGACCACCATCGGCACCAGCGTCTGCATGTATTGTTCGAACGGATCCTGCATCGTTACCTGTCCTCGTTTCTTAGGGTCGATCGTCGGCGTTCAGTCTTCCTGGGTCCCGGCGGCGGTCAATTCCGCCGGCGGCACCGCGCGCTCGGTCACGTTCACCTTGCCGAGGATGAAGTCGACGACCTTGTCCTCGTAGATCGGCGCCCGCAGGCTGTCGAGCGCCTGAGGATTGTTGCGGTAGAAGTCTAGCACTTCCCGTTCCTGGCCGGGGAAGCTGCGCGCGCGCTCGATGACCGCGCGATTGAGCTCTTCGGCGGTGACGGTCAGCGAATTGGTGCGGCCGATCTCGTTGAGCAGCAGGCCGAGCCGCACGCGCCGCTCGGACAGCGCCTGGAATTCGGCCTTGAGCTCGACATCGTTCTTGCTGGCCTCGGGATCGGGTGCGCCGCCCTCCTTGGCGCGCTGGCGTTCGGCCTCGACCTCGCGCCAAAGATGCTGGAACTCGAGATCGAGCATGCCGGCCGGCACCGCGAAACTGAAACGCGCCGCCAACTGGTCGAGCAACTCACGCTTCAGCCTCTGGCGCGTGATGCCGCTGTATTCGCGCTCGATGCGTTCGCGCACCGCTTGGCGGAGCTCGGCGAGATTCTCCATGCCGACGGCAGCGGCCAGGGATTCGTCGATCGGCTGCGCCTCCGCTTGACGCACTTCCTTCACCGTGACCGCGAACTCGGCCGCCTTGCCGGCGAGCTCGGCGTTGCCGTAGTCCGCCGGGAAGGTGACGGCGACGGTGCGCGCGTCGCCCGCCTTGGACCCTACGAGTTGATCTTCGAAGCCGGGAATGAACCCGCCCGAGCCGAGCTCGAGCAGGTAATTGTCGGCGCTGCCGCCGGGAAAGGCGACGCCGGCGATGGCACCCTTGAAATCGATGCGCACGAAGTCGCCCTTATCGGCGGCACGCTCGACCGGCGCGGTCTTGCGTTGCTGCTTGGCGATGCGTTCGAGCGCCTGGTCGATTTCGCTGTCGGGCACGTCCGCCTTCCAACGCTCGAGTGCGATGCCATCAAGCGAAACCGGACCGATGTCGGGCAGGACTTCGACCGCGAGCTTGTATTCGAGATCCTTGCCCTCGTTGAACGAGACGATTTCGATTTTCGGCTGCAACGCTGGACGCAGCTTGTGCTCCTTGATCGCCGCCGACGAGCTGTCGTTGACTGCGCGCTCGACAACCTCGCCCATCACCGACGGGCCATAGCGCTTCTTCAGCAGCGCGAGCGGAGCCTTGCCCGGGCGGAAACCCGGCAAGCGCACCGAACGGCCGATCTCGGCGAGGCGATCCTGGATCTGTTTCTCGATTTCCGCTGCAGCGACGACGACGGTGAATTCGTGCTTCAGGCCTTCGGCGCTGGTCTCTCTTACTTGCATGGGGTCACGACTTCTTCTTGCTGAGGTTGTCCGGTTTCGGGGTGAATCCGGTGGTGCGGGCGGAGGGATTCGAACCCCCACGACTTGCGTCGCTCGGACCTAAACCGAGTGCGTCTGCCAGTTCCGCCACGCCCGCAACCGGACGTGCCCGCCACACGGCGACGCCGGGTTCATAGCACAGGGTCTAACCGTCGAAAAGCCGCCGCGGCGCTCAAGCCACGTATTCGCTAAAGGCCGTGACGAACGAGTTCAACGCCGGCACACGGCCGCCGCCTTCGACCCAAAGGTTTTGCGGCTTTTTCAGGCATAAGTCCCCAGCATTATTGACCCAATTCAGTCTTTGACCAGTCGCGTCACCGCGCTCGCCGCGGCGATATGGCCTTCGCCGGTATAAGCCTCGTGGTTCTGCTCGATGTCGCCGAGACGGTAGAGGTAGTTGATCATCATGCCGAAGGATTGCTGCAGGCCCTTTTTCGACGTATCGGCGCGCCAGTTGATGCGCTCGATCCGGGCGCCGTTGCTGAGGTGGAAATGCGCCACCGGATCAAGAGCGCGGCCGGCGGGCGTCGTCTCGTTCAGCAGATAGCGCGCGCACAGGCGCATCAACGGCGTCTTGAGCGCCTCTGCCACCGCGATGTTGGCGCTCCAATCCGGCCGGCCAACCAGCGCCGCAAAGCCACCTTTGCCGCCCGCCGCAATCGCCGCGCGCTCTTCCTCGGTGAGCAAATCGTCGCCCTCCTCCGCCAGCCGCTTTTCGAGCCAGGCGCCGAACCCCGGAATCGGCGACAGCGTCGTGTAGGTCTTGAGATGCGGCAGCTCGGCCGCGAGCATGTCGACGACGCGCTTGATCAGGAAGTCGCCGAAGCTAATGCCCCACAGGCCACGCTGGCAGTTCGAAATCGAATAGAAATTCGCCGTGTCGGCCTCGGTCGGATCGTCGATCGGCGCGCTTTCGTCGAGCAGCGACTGCACGTTGTCGGACATGCCCTTGGTCAACGCGACCTCGACGAAGATGATCGGCTCCTGCGGCATGCGCGGATGGAAGAAGGCGAAGCAGCGGCGATCGGCTTCGAGCCGGTTCTTGAGGTCGTTCCAGCTACGGATTTCGTGCACCGCCTCGTAGTGCATCAGCTTCTCGAGCAGCGCTGCCGGCGAATCCCAGCCGATGCTGTGCAGCTCGAGAAACCCGATGTCGAACCAGCTGGCGAGCAGCGCCTTCAAATCCTGTTCGAGCGCCGCGAGCTCGACGTCCTCGCGGCCGAGGCGAATCAGCTCGGCGCGCATGTCGACCAGGAACTTGACGCCTTCGGGCAAGGCGTTGAATTGGGTCAGCAGCCGGACGCGCGGCGGCTCGAGCGCGCGACGCAGCGTGCGTTCGATCTTCCCGCGCTCGAAATCGTCGGCCGCCGATTTGAGCCGTGCGCTGATGCGTCCGACCTCGGCGTGATCGATGTCGAATTCGGTCGCCAGCAACCGCAGGAAGCGCTCGCGACCGACGGCGTTGAGCGCGAGATAGGTGCGGCCGAGGTCGGCGGCGCGGGCGCGCGCCGAAACCTCGCCGCCTTTGCCTTCGAGACAATCTCGCAGCTGGACGCGCAGCCGTTCGGCGTCTTCGCGCGACAACTCGGGCCGCGGCTGATTCGACAGCGCGCCGCGCGCCGAGGCGGCGATGTCGCGCCATGCGCCGCGCAACGAACTGAGGGTGCGATCGAGCAGACTGACGCGTTCACTCATGATCAAGCGATAACCCCGCCCGCCGGTCCTTGGCAAGCGCGCCCCGTGCCGCCAATCGCGCCAGCGCCGCCGGCAGGTGCGCCACCAAATCTTCGGGTATCAAGCCGACACCGCATTCCTGCGCCACGTCGCCGTGCAGCCAGCACGCCGCGCAGGCGGCGCGGAACGGATCGAGCCCTTGCGCCCGCAGACCGACGACCAAACCTGCCAGCACATCGCCGGTTCCACCGGTGGCGAGCGCCGGCGGCGCGTTGGCATTGATCGCGGCGCTGCCGTCGGGTGCGGCGATCACCGTGTCGGTGCCTTTGAGCACGACGACGGCGCGACTTTCGGCGGCGGCGGCGCGGGCGCGCGCCAGCTTGTCGCCGGCGACCGAGAACAAGCGCGCGAATTCGCCCTCGTGCGGCGTGATCACCGCTTGCGCACCGGCCAGCGCCTTGAACAGCGTTTTGCGTTCCTTGGCGAAGACGGTGAGCGCATCGGCGTCGAGCACCACGGCGCGCCGTGTCGCCAAAGCGGCCAGCGCGGCACGCCGCGTTGCCGGCGTCACGCCGGCGCCGGGCCCAACCAGGATCGCATTGTGGCGTTCGTCGGCCATCAACCGGGCGAAATCGCCGGCGCCAGTCATCCGCGCGACCAGAATGCTTTCGAGCGCTGCGGCGTAGATCGGAAACGCCGCCGCCGACGCCGCGACGGTGGTGAGTCCGGCGCCGACGCGCTGCGCCGCGCGCGCCGCCAGCCGCGCCGCGCCGGTCATGGTCGCGCCGCCGAACACGACGGCATGGCCGCGCTTATATTTATGCGTGCCGTCGACCGGCCACGGATAGGCATCGAGCCACAAGGCAGGATCGTTTTCGTACGTCCGCGGCCCGATGGTCGCGAGCACCACCGCCGGAATGCCGATATCGGCAAGCTGTACGTCGCCGCACAACAATCGTCCCGGCAGCAACAGATGTCCCGGCTTCTTGCGGAAGAACGTGACCGTAATGGCCGCCGGCGCGGCAACGCCGAGCACCGCACCGGTCGCGCCGTCGAGCCCGCTCGGCACGTCGACGGCAACCACCGGCAGCCGGCGTTTGATCAGCGCTTCGACGACGGTGCGCGCCAAACCGTCGAGCGGACGCGACAGGCCGGCGCCGAAAAGCGCGTCGATCACCAAGCCGGCGCCGTCGAGCAGCACCGGCGAAAGCGGTTCGACCTCGCCGCGCCAGCGCGTCGCGTGCTCGCGCGCGTCGCCGCGCAACGTGTCGCGCGATCCGAGGAGTCCGACCCGTACCCGCCAGCCGGCGGCAGCGAGCCGCCGCGCCGCCGCGAAGCCGTCGCCGCCATTGTTGCCGGGTCCGCATAGCACGCTGACCGGCCGCGGCGACCACCGGCGCATGATCGCCTCGGCCACGGCGCGGCCGGCCGCCTCCATCAGGACAGTGCCGGCGAAGCCCGCAGTCGCCGCGGCACGGTCGGCGGCGGTCATTTCGGCCGGGGTCAGCAGCGCATAATCGGTCGGATTCATGGCTCTTGGCTTGACGCTTCGAAGGCCTTCGCGCTAGGACCGCAGTCGGGCGGCGAGTGTAGCTCAGTTGGTTAGAGCGCCAGATTGTGATTCTGGATGTCGCCGGTTCGAATCCGGTCACTCGCCCCATCACCTCTTTCCCAGGCAGATCGAGCCAGGCACGCCGCCGGTTTGTCGTACGCCCGACGCCCGCAGTCGACGGCGGCCGAATTCGACCGCAGGAATGCCATCGAAATACGGTAAATGCGTATCCTTGACGTCGATCAACGACCCCATATGACGTAGATCAAGGACCCATCCTCACCGGCGTCGATCATTTTTTCGTAGGGCCGGTACGGTCCTTCGCCTGAAAAGCTATGAGGAGGTTTGCCATGCTGAATAGGGCTGGCGCTTTCACCATCGCAACCGCTCTTGTCGTCTGGTCTTCGGCGGGCCTGGCACAAACAGGCTACTCGGGTGCGCCTGCCGGCGGGGTCGTCTGCGGGCCAGGCTCGGCTCAAGGACCTTGCGCCACGGCTTCGAACGAACAAACGGCTTCGGTCGAACAAACGGCTTTGATCGAAGAGCAAGCCGCGGTCGTGTCGGACGAGAAATCGAAACACACGCTGCAGTGGCAGAACCAGTTGCGGACTAAGCGCGGCAACCAGCCGAGCTACCGCACGCCGGGCATGTAAGCGGGCCTGACATCGTCGACTTCTCGATGGTCTCTGACATCGAAAAACGGCCGGAGGGACATGCTTCGCCTTCGGCCGTTTCGATTCCGGCGCTCACGAAGCACGAGGCGCATCGCGCATACCGGTGCATAGCATCAGTGCGAGCGTCAGCGGCGGCATTGGTCGGGTCACTGTTTCGCGCTACCGAAACCGCGATACCGTTTCGGCCACGCGCGGCACGGCGCTAGTATAACGGTATGATCACATCCCTCGTCATGGCCCGGCGCATGTCTCGCCTGGGCACCGAGAGCGCGTTCGAGGTGCTGGCCCGCGCCAAGGCGCTCGAGGCGCAAGGCCGCCGCATCATCAACCTCGGCATCGGCCAGCCGGATTTTCCGACACCGCCGCACGTCGTCGAGGCCGGCCGCAAGGCGCTCGCCGACGGCCATCACGGCTACACGCCGGCGAACGGCATCCCGAAGCTGCGCGAAGCGGTGGCCGCCGATCTGCAGCGCCGCCACGGCGTGAGCGTGTCGCCCGACCGCGTGCTGGTGGTGCCCGGCGGCAAGGTGACGATGTTCTTCGCGATCATGATGTTCGGCGAAGCCGGCGCCGAGATCCTTTATCCCAATCCGGGCTTTCCGATTTACGAGAGCGTCATCCGTTTTTCCGGCGCGACACCGGTGCCGATCGATTTGCATGAGTCGAAAGGCTTCTCGTTCAGCGCCGACGAAGTGCTCGCCAAGCTCACCGAGAGCTCGCGCCTCATCATCATCAACAGTCCGGCCAACCCGACCGGCGGCGTCGTGCCCAAGGCCGAACTCGACAAGCTGGTCGCCGGGCTCGAACGTTTTCCCAAGGTCGCCGTATTGAGCGACGAGATTTACGGCGAGATCCTTTACGACGGCGCGCGGCACGTCAGCTTGCTGACCTATCCGTCGATCGCCGATCGCGTCATCCTGCTCGACGGCTGGAGCAAGACTTACGCGATGACCGGCTGGCGGCTCGGCTACGGCGTTTGGCCGGACCCGCTTTTCTCCGCTGCCGAACGGCTCGCCATCAACTGCCATTCCTGCGTCAACGCGGCGGCGCAATTCGCCGGCATTGCCGCGCTGACCGGTCCGCGCACCGAGGTCGACGCCATGGTCCGCGCCTTCGCCCAACGGCGCCAGGTGATCGTCGGCGCGCTCAATAAGCTGCCGGGCCTGCGTTGCGCCATGCCGGGCGGCGCGTTCTATGCATTCCCGAACATCGGCGGCACCGGCCTGGGCGCGCGCGAAATCGAACGCCGCCTGCTCGACGAGGCCGGCATCGCTACCGTCGCCGGCACCAGCTTCGGCGCCTTCGGCGAAGGCTTCGTGCGCTTCTCCTATGCCGCCAGCCGCGAGGCGATTGAAGAGGCGATGACGCGGCTTGGCGAATGGCTGGCGCGACAGGACAATCGGCGGGTCTCTGCTCGCTAATCGAGCACTCTTGCCTATTTTTTGGTCTTGTTGTTCTTATCCACAGGATTGCAGCGGCGTTTGCCATGGAGCCAGCACCGCGCGCTGTGGCACACCTCATGCTTTAGAGGCGGCAAGGATCGAAGCGGCGGCCGCGCGGACGCCGGTTTTGCACAAGCGACAACAAGAGGGGGTTATCCCGTGAAGAAGGTCGAAGCGATCATCAAGCCCTTCAAGCTCGACGAGGTGAAGGAAGCGCTGCACGAGGTCGGCATCCAGGGCATCACCGTGACCGAAGCCAAGGGCTTCGGCCGGCAGAAAGGCCATACCGAGCTCTATCGCGGCGCCGAATACGTCGTCGACTTCCTGCCCAAGGTGAAGATCGAGGTGGTGATGGACGATCCGCTGGTGCCGCGCGCCATCGAGGCGATCCAGCATGCCGCCCATACCGGCCGCATCGGCGACGGCAAAATCTTCGTCACCGCCATCGAAGAAGCGATCCGCATCCGCACCGGCGAAAAGGGCAAAGACGCGATCTGATCCGCTGCAAACCCGTGGTTTTGCGGTCCGTGGCCCGCTAGGTTGACGCCTTCCGCGGCCCTACCCGCTGACACCAAACCAACCATCCGAATAGACCATCACGAAGGGGAGACTGAATCCGATGTCCGATCCGAAAAAGATCATGGAAATGATCAAGGAGCACGACGCCAAGTACGTCGACTTCCGCTTTACCGACCCGCGCGGCAAGTGGCAGCACCTGACCTATCACGTCAAGTCGGTCAACAACGACCTGCTCAAGGGTGGTGTCGCGTTCGACGGCTCGTCGATCGCCGGCTGGAAGGCGATCAACGAGAGCGACATGCTCCTGATGCCGGATTTCGACACCGCGGTGCTGGATCCGTTCTGCGCGCAGACGACGATCGCAATCTTCTGCGACACACACGAGCCGCTGTCGGGACAGCCCTATGCGCGCTGCCCGCGCTCGATCGCCAAGAAGGCGGAGAAGTATCTCGCCTCGACCGGCATCGGCGACAAGGCTTTCTTCGGTCCCGAGGCCGAGTTCTTCGTGTTCGACGACGTGCGCTACAAGTCGTCGATGGAGACACAGTTCTATTCGGTCGACAGCGAGGAAGGCCCCTACTACAGCGACCGCAAGCTGCCCGACGGCAACACCGGCCACCGTCCGCCGATCAAGGGCGGCTATTTCCCCGTGGCGCCGGTCGACAGCACGTACGACCTGCGTTCCGAGATGCTGTCGACCATGGCCGACATGGGCCTCAAGGTCGAAAAGCACCACCACGAGGTGGCGCCGGCGCAGCACGAGCTGGGCTTCGAGTTCTCGACCCTGGTCAACACCGCCGACCAGATGCAGATCTACAAGTACGTGATCATGATGGTCGCGAACCAGTACGGCAAAACCGCGACCTTCATGCCGAAGCCGATCAAGGGCGACAACGGTTCGGGCATGCACACGCACCAATCGGTGTGGAAGGGCGACAAGCCGTTGTTCGCCGGCTCGGGCTATGCCGATCTGTCGGACATGGCGCTGCATTACATCGGCGGCATCATCAAGCACGCCAAGGCGATCAACGCCTTCACCAACCCGACGACCAACAGCTACAAGCGCCTCATTCCGGGATTCGAGGCGCCGGTGTTGCTCGCCTACTCGGCGCGCAACCGTTCGGCGTCGTGCCGCATCCCGATCGTCTCGAGCCCGAAGGCAAAACGCGTCGAGGTCCGTTTTCCGGATCCGGCCGCCAACCCGTATCTCGGCTTCGCGGCGATGCTGATGGCCGGCCTCGACGGCGTGCAGAACAAGATCAATCCCGGCCAGCCGATCGACAAGAACCTCTACGACTTGCCGCCCGAGGAATTGAAGGGCGTGCCGACCGTGTGCGGTTCGTTGCGCGAGGCGCTCGAGAGTCTCAAGGCCGATCACGCCTTCCTGTTGAAAGGCGACGTGTTCACCAAGGACTTCATCGAGTCCTACATCGACCTCAAGATGGAGGAAGTGCACAAGTTCGAGCACACGCCGCATCCGATCGAGTTCGAGATGTATTACAGCGTCTGACGCGGCGCTGCGGTTTCGCATTCAAACCCCCGTCGGCGCCGCCGGCGGGGGTTTTCGTTTGCGGCGCGGGCTGGCTTGCAGTTCATACCGGGGACCGCTAGGAGACAGCGATGGCCTCGCCGAAAAAGTCCCGCACTGCACACCGTGACAAGCCGGGCCCGTTCGCCGAATTCATCGACGAGCTGTCGCGCCTGGCGCTGATCGGACCGGACGAGCGCGCGTTTCTCGCCAAGGGACTCAAGTCACGCACCATGCGCGACTTCCTCGCGGCCGACGATGCACCGACGAGCCACGCCAAACCGACGGCGGCCATCGGCAACGCGTCGGACGCGCTCGCCAAGCGGGCGCGCAAAGCGGGCTTGGTGCGCCAAATCGGTGACAACGCGTTTCACGTCAAATCCGGTCCGGAAACCGTGCATTGGGGCTATCTGTGGAGTGCGGCCGAGCCGGTCTTGCGCGTCGAGCCGGGCGCGACCGTGACGATCGACACCGTCTCGCACGAGGGCCTGCTCGCCGATCAAGGCGATCCGGTCGGCTTCTTCAAGCGCTTCGGCATTCCCAAGGCCGACGTGCTGGCCGACGCGGTGGCGATCTATGCGAAGGTGCAGCATTCGGGCGCCGGACCGCACATTGTTTCCGCGCCGATCTATGTCGAAGGCGCCGAACCCGGCGACGTATTGGCGGTGCACGTGCTGGCGGCCGAACCACGCGTGCCGTACGGCGTCAACTCGGCGCGCATGGGCAAAGGCACGCTGCCCGCCGAGTTCACCCTCAACCGCAGCCTCGTCATTCCGTTCGACATGGACGCGCGCGTCGCCCGCTTTACGCCGGGCATCGCGATTCCGCTCAAGCCATTCTTCGGCATCATGGCGACCGGTCCGGCGTTGACGCTGGGCAAGCTCAATTCGGCGCCACCGGGGCCGTTCGGCGGCAACATCGATCTCAACGAGCTGACCGCCGGATCGACGCTCTATCTTCCGGTGCACGTTCCCGGAGCGCTGTTCATGACCGGCGACGGTCATGCCGCGCAAGGCGACGGCGAGGTCAATCTGACGGCGATCGAAACGTCGCTCACCGGCACGTTCCGGCTCGAACTCTTGAAGCGAAAATTCTGGAGCCTGCCGCGCGCCGAAACCCCGACCCACTGGATTTGTTTGGGCCTGCATGAAAGCCTCGACGAAGCGATGCGCATCGCCGTGCGCGAAACGATCAAGTTCCTTGGCGAGGTGCACGGTCTCGATCCGGCCGACGCCTATGCGCTCGCCAGCGTCGCCGTCGATTTCGAAGTGACGCAGAACGTCGACGGCGTCAAAGGTATCCACGCTATGATTCCGAAAGCGATCTTCCAGGCCGCCTGATGAAGCCGCGCGTGGTTCTGTTCTGGAGCGGCGGCAAGGATTCCGGCCTGGCGCTCGACCGTTTGCGTCGCGCCGGCGACTATGAGGTCGTCGCACTGATTACGACGGTCAATTCCCAGTATCGCCGCGTGTCGATGCACGGCGTGCGTGAAGAGCTGATTGCGGCGCAGGCGCGCGCCGCCGGATTGCCGCTCGACACCATGTATGTCGGCCCGTCGGGCACCAACGACGCCTATGTCGCGGCGCTGCGCCAGACGCTCGGCGCGTGGCGCGAGCGCGGCGTCGAGACCGTCGCGTTCGGCGACATCTTCCTCGTCGATCTGCGGCAATGGCGCGAAAAGCTGCTCGCCGAGTTCGGCATGCGCGGCACCTTCCCGCTGTGGCAGGCGAACACGACACAGCTTGCGCAGGAATTCGTCGCGCGCGGCTTCCGCGCCGTACTGTGCTGCGCCAACGACGCCATGCTCGGCGAAGCCGACGTCGGCCGCGAGTTGAGCGCCGAGTTCTTCGCGACGTTGCCGGCGGGCGTCGACCCCTGCGGCGAGAACGGCGAGTATCACAGCTTCGTCTGGGACGGGCCGGTGTTCCGAACGCCGGTGGGTTTCAAGGTCGGCGAAAAGGTCTATCGGCCGCTTGAAGTCGCGCCAACCGCCGCGCCGGCGGACGGTCCGGCGATTCCGGTGCCGGCGGCGCCCGCCCCAACCGCCACCAAGGGCTTCTGGTTCGCCGACCTGCTGCCGGCATAAGAGTGGAACGGCCGCCGAGCCGGGGTCATTATTCGGTCATGGACCGAACTCGAATGCCGGCGCGCGCGCAACAGCCGGGCAAACCGAAGCCGCCCGGCAATCCGCCGCCGCCGCCTGACCGCGATCCGGCCAAGCCGCCGCCGATCGACGAACCGCCGGACCCGATCCCGTCGCCGCCGATCGACGTGCCGCCGGAGCCGATGGAAGGCGCGGTCGGAAGCTGACCGCGCGGCGGCGATCAGCGCTCCGACGGAACCGGCCGCGGCTTGCGGTCGGCATCGATCGCGACGTAGGTGAACACGCCCTCGGTGACCTTGACGGTTTCCTCGCCGGCGAAGCGGCGCGCCCAGACCTCGATGGCGATGGTGATCGAGGTGCGGCCGATTTTCGTCACCGCGGTATAGGCGCTGACTTCGTCGCCGACGAAGACCGGCCGGTGGAAGTTCATCGACGTGATGCCGACGGTGGCGACGCGGCCCTGGGCGCGTCGTGTTGCCGCCGAGCCGCCGGCCAGATCCATCTGCGCCAGAATCCAGCCGCCGAAAATGTCGCCGCGCGCGTTGGCGTCCGCCGGCATGGCGATCGCGCGCAGCGTCGGCTCGCGCGCCGGCGGCGATTCGGTGGTGGCGTCGGCCATTCGCATCTCCTTCGTTGGCGCGGCGATCATAACCGATTCGCCGAGACGGCTCTTGCGTCGATCATCCCCAGATGTTGTTATCCGCGCGTGATTCGCACCCTCGGATTTGCATAGCGCCAATGTCGCCCGCGCACGCGCGCAAGTCGCGCGACACGCCCGACCTGTTCGAGAATGCGCCGGCCAAACGCTCCGGCTCCTATTCCGCCAAGGACATCGAGGTGCTCGAAGGCCTCGAGCCGGTGCGGCGCCGTCCGGGCATGTATATCGGCGGCACCGACGAGCGCGCGATGCATCACCTCGTCGCCGAGGCGCTCGACAATGCGATGGACGAGGCTGTCGCGGGACATGCAAGCCGCATCGAGATCGAGCTGCACGCCGACGGCAGCTGCGCCGTGCGCGACAACGGCCGCGGCATACCCGTCGATCCGCATCCGAAGTTCCGCACCAAGTCGGCGCTCGAAGTCATCCTCACCATGCTGCATTCCGGCGGCAAGTTCGGCGGCAGCGCCTACAAGACGTCGGGCGGTCTGCACGGCGTCGGCATTTCCGTCGTCAACGCCTTGAGCGACAAGCTCACCGTCGAAGTGGCGCGTGACCGCAAGCTGTGGACGCAGGAATACAGCCGCGGCAAGCCGAAAACCAAGCTCAAGTCCGGCGGCGCCACCAACCGGCGCGGCACGCTGGTGCGTTTCCATCCCGATGCCGACATTTTCGGCGCCAGCGCGCATTTCCGGCCGGCCAACATCTATCGCCTGGCGCGCTCCAAAGCCTATCTCTTCCGCGGCGTTGAGATCCGTTGGCATTGCGATCCGAAAATTCCGCGGCCCGAGGACGTGCCGCAGGAAGCGACGCTGCATTTTCCCGGCGGACTCAGCGACTACCTCGCCGCGCTGCTCGACAAGCGCGAGACCGTGACGCCGCGCGCTTTCGCCGGCGAGGCCGAGCTCGACGGCAGCGGCCGCGTCGAATGGGCGATCGCCTGGACCGAGGACACCGACGACGGCACCGTCGCCTCGTTCTGCAACACGGTGCCGACGCCCGACGGCGGCACGCACGAACAGGGTTTGCGCACGGCGCTGACGCGCGGCCTCAAGGCTTATGGCGACCTCGCCAACAATCGCCGCGCCGGACAGATCACCGGCGATGACGCGATGAGCGGCGCGGTCGTCATCCTTTCGCTCTTTCTCAAAAATCCGCAGTTCCAGGGCCAGACCAAGGAGAAGCTTGCGTCGACCGAGGCGCAGCGCCTGGTCGAAGTCGCGCTCAAGGATCATTTCGACCACTGGCTGTCGGACGATCCGTCGGCGTCGCGCGCGCTGCTCGAGACCATCATCCAGCGCGCCGAGGACCGCCTGCGCCGGCGCCAGGAGAAGGAGCTCGATAGAAAATCCGCAACGAGAAAACTCCGCCTGCCCGGCAAGCTCGCCGACTGCTCGCGTTCGTCGCCGAACGGCACCGAGATTTTCATCGTCGAAGGCGACAGCGCCGGCGGCTCGGCCAAGCAGGCGCGCCAGCGCGAGAGCCAGGCGATCCTGCCGCTCAGGGGCAAGATCCTCAACGTCGCCTCGGCCGGTGCCGAACGTCTCAGGCAAAACCAGGAGCTGTCCGACCTGATCCTGGCGCTCGGCTGCGGCAGCGGCGAGCGCTACCAGGAAGCGAAGCTCCGATACGAGCGCGTCATCATCATGACCGACGCCGACGTCGACGGCGCGCACATCGCCTCGCTGCTGATGACCTTTTTCTTCCGCGAGATGCCGGAGCTGGTCGAGCACGGCAAGCTGTTCCTCGCCGTGCCGCCGCTCTATCGCCTGCAGCAAGGCGACACCACAGTTTATGCGCGCGACGACGCCGATAAGGACAAGCTGCTGAAGACGGCGTTCGGCAAGAGCAAGGCCAAGATCGAGATCAGCCGCTTCAAGGGCCTGGGCGAGATGCCGCCGCGCTTCCTCAAAGACACGACGATGGACCCGGCGAAGCGTGTGCTGCTGCGCGTGACGCTGCCGCCCAAAGGCGAGCGCAGCTTCAAGCAGACGGTCAAACTGGTCGAGAGCCTGATGGGCCGCAAGCCCGAGCTGCGCTACCAGTTCATCCAGGAAAAGGCGAAGTTCGCCCGCGACCTCGACGTGTGATCGGTTTTTCGATCCTGCGTCGCCGTCAGGCGGCGAGCCTCCCGACCTCTGCCGTCGCCGCCTCGATCGCGGCTTTGCGCTGATCCGGGCTGACGTTGACGCCTTCGGCGCGGATAAACGTGAGATCTGCGATGCCGAAGAAGCCGAAGACGCCGCGCAGATAGTTTTCCTGGTGATCGAGGGACGCCGTCGGCATCTGCGGCCCGTAGAAGCCGCCGCGCGACGACGCGACGATCACGCGCTTGCCGCCAGCCAGGCCTTCGGGCCCTTTGTCGGTGTAGCGGAAGGTCTTCCCGCGGACCGCCAGCCGGTCGATCCAGGCCTTGAGTTGGGACGAGACCGAGAAATTGTACATCGGCGCGCCGACAACGACGATGTCGGCGGCGAGAAAATCCTCGAGCGCCTTCTGCCCCAACGCCAAGTCTTGCTGCAGCAACGGCTCTTCGGGCGTCACGCCCTGAGCAGCCGCCAGATGCGCGCCGGTCAAATGGCCGATCGGCTCGGCGCCGAGATCGTGATAGCTCACCTCGAGCGCGGGATTGGCGTCGCGCAGCCGTTTGACGATCGCCGCGCTGAGCTGCCGGCTGATCGAGTTGACGCCCAGAATGCTGGCATCGACATGCAGGAGTTTCATGGCCCGTCTCCTTGGCAAAAAATTGTTTCGGTTGGATCTTTCGAGCATCCTGTTTCGCTCGAGATGCCGACCGGCACCTGTCCGGAACGTAGATTTGATCCGTCGCGCGGAGTACCGGGCTTGTGCCGAATGGGCCTTTCGGTACGACCGAAAGGTGTAAAGCCCTGCCGATCGGAAAATCGAAGAATTGGCCGCGCCGCTTCGATGCCCTTATGATGAACGCATGCGGGGAAAAGATTTCGGCGAGCTCAGCGCATTTATGGCGGTTGCCGAGCATCGCAACTTCACGCGCGCGGCAAAGCAGCTTGGTATTTCGACGTCGACCCTAAGTCAGACAATTCGCAATATGGAGGAGCGGCTCGGCGTCCGCCTGCTCAATCGCACCACACGCAGCGTCGTGCCAACGGTCGCCGGCGACACGTTGCTCGCCCGGATGCGACCGGTGGTCGACGAGTACGAGGCCGCCATCGAATCGCTCAACACGTTCCGCGACAAGCCGGCCGGTCTCCTGCGGCTAACCGTTGCGCCACCGGTGGCGCAATTTGTCCTGCCCCTGGTCCTGGCAAAATTCCTCCAGCGCTATCCCGATATTCGTCTCGAAATCTCAGGCGACAGCGCCAATGTCGACATCGTCGCGCAGCAATTTGACGCCGGGATTCGCGTCAGCGATCGCGTTGACCGCGATATGATCGCCGTGCCGGTCACTGGCCGTTGGCGATTGGCCGTCGTCGGCGCGCCCTCCTATTTCAGCCGTCGGGGCGAGCCAAAAACGCCGGACGAATTGCTCGGGCATAATTGTATCCGCGTGCGCCTATCGAGCGGAGCGATGCTACCGTGGCGCTTCCAACGGGATGACAAGCCGCTCGACTTGGCGGTGAGCGGTTCGCTCGTCGTCAACCTCGACACGCTGGTGGAAGCGGCGGTCTTCAATGGGATCGGCCTCGCGCAAGGGCCGCGCGCGCAGTTCGAGCAGGAAATCAGCGATGGCCGGCTGGTTTCGGTGCTGGAGCGATGGCAGCCAGTAATGCCGCCGTTTTCGCTCTATTACCCGAGCCGGCGCCAAACACCTGCTGCGTTAAAGGCTTTGGTGAACTTCCTGCGTCAGACCCACAGCGGAAAAGGCGCGCGCTGAATCGATACCCAGCCCGGCAAGGCGCCACACCGTCCACCGTCAATCCGTCAACCACTGGCGCAGCTCGGCGGTGACCGCTTCGGGCCGCTCCATCGTCGTGAGATGCCCGCAATGGTCGATCAGATCGAGCCGCGCGCCTGGAACGCCGGCGGCGATTTCCTCGGCCATCGCCGGCGGCGTCAGCACATCCTGGCGGCCGCAGAGCACCAGCGTTGGACACGTTATATGCGGCAACAACGAGCGGCTGTCGGCGCGCGACATGATCGCCTTCTGTTGGCGGATGAAGGCGTCCTTGCCGATGCGCTCCGCCATCGCCATGACCTCGTCGACGAGTTCCTTTTCCTTCAGTCGGTCGGGATGGACGAACAGGGGTAGCAGCCGCGGCGTCACGCCCTTGAACTCGCCCTTCTCGGCCAGTTCGATCAGACCGCGGCGGCGCGACATCTGTTCCGGCGTGTCGGCACGCGCGCTGGTATCGAGCAGTGCGAGGCGTGTGACCCGTTCGGGCGCCTGCCGCATCACCTCAAGCGCGCAGTAGCCGCCCATCGACAATCCCGCGAGGGCGAATTTCGGCGGCGCGGCCGCCAAGACCCGGCGCGCCATCGCCGCCAAGCTGCCGTCCTGGGTCAAATCGGCGACCCAGGAGTCGGCAACGTCCCTCAAACCGTCGACCTGGCCGCGCCACAATGTCGCGTCGCACAGCAGTCCCGGCAGCAAGACAAGCGGCGTTTTGCGCGCCATGGCGCGACGTTAGGCGAAACCTTTCAGCCGCGCCAAGCCGCCGAATTCTTGCCAACGCTAAGAAATTATTTGACTTTTCGGGGTACAACCCCAATTAAAGAGCATCCTCTAACAGCGAAAATCGCAGAAAGACGTTTACCGTTCGATGAATTTTTCCGACCTCGGCCTCTCCCCAGAGGTCCTGCGGGCGGTCGAAGATGCCGGCTACAAGCAGCCGACCCCCATCCAAGAACAGGCCATTCCCTACGTATTGATGGGCCGCGACGTATTGGGTTGCGCCCAGACCGGCACCGGCAAGACCGCCTCCTTCACCCTTCCGATGATCGACATCCTGGCTTCGGGCCGCGCGCGTGCGCGCATGCCGCGCACCCTGGTGATCGAGCCGACGCGCGAACTCGCCGCGCAGGTTTCCGAAGCCTTCGATGTCTACGGCAAGCACCACAAGCTCAACCAGGCGCTGCTGATCGGCGGCGAAAGCTTTACCGACCAGGAGCGCAAGCTCGATCGCGGCGTCGACGTGCTGATCGCGACGCCTGGCCGCCTGATCGATCTTTTCGAGCGCGGCAAGATCCTGCTCTCCGACGTCAAGATCCTGGTGATCGACGAAGCCGACCGCATGCTCGACATGGGATTCATTCCCGACGTCGAGCGCATCGTCGGCCTGCTGCCCAAGATCCGTCAGACGCTGTTCTTCTCGGCCACCATGCCGCCGGAGATCCGTCGCCTGGCCGACGCCTTCCTGATGAATCCGAAAGAGATCGCGGTCGCGCCGCCGGCGTCACCCGCCACCACCGTCGTCCAGGGCCTGGCCGTGATCGAGCCCGACGCGAAGCGCGAAGCGCTCCGCCGCCTGATCCGCAGCGAGGACGTCAAGAACGCGATCATCTTCTGCAACCGCAAGCGCGACGTCGACATTCTCTATCGCTCGCTGAAGAGGCACGGCCTCGATGCGGCGGCGCTGCACGGCGACATGCCGCAGTCCAAGCGCACCGAAACGCTCGAACGTTTCCGCAATGGCGAGATTCGGCTGCTCGTCGCCAGCGACGTCGCCGCTCGCGGTCTCGACATCCAGGGCATGTCGCACGTGTTCAATTTCGACGTGCCGATCCACGCCGAGGACTACGTCCACCGCATCGGCCGCACCGGCCGCGCCGGCCGCGAAGGCCGCGCTTTCACGCTGGCCGCGCCCGAGGATGGTCGCTTCGTCCAGGCGATCGAGCAACTCATCGGCAAGCCGATCCCGCCGGTCGCGGTCGACGGCATCGCCGCCGCGACATTATCGTTCGAGGAAGGCGACGGCCGCAGCCGCGGTCGTTCCCGCCGCGGACGCGGCAAGGCGCACGGCCATGAACCGCATCATGGCGCGGCGCGCAAGGACGAGCAGCGCCACGACGTGCCGCATGCCGCGAAGCCGCATCAATCCGCGCCCAAGCATGAGCCGGCGCGCAAACCCGAACCAGCGCACAAGCCGGAACCGGCGCACTACGCGCCGATCACCATGGGCACGCCGTCAGCACCCGAGCCGTCGAGAGTGGCCGCCGCGCCGGCTGCCAGCCGCGATCGCCGCAATTATGACGACGGCCCGCGTGTGGTAGGCTTCGGCGACCATATGCCAGCGTTTCTCGCCCGCCGCGCCGCGCGCGGCTGAGCGCCGCGCGAGGGGGGCCGATGAAGACGATCTTCGTCAACGTCAAATGCGACCTTGGCAGGGCCTACAAAGTCGCCGAGGAAGCGGTCGAGACCATTCCCGAAGTCTCCGAGGTGTTCTCGGTATCCGGGCAATACGACCTGCTGATGAAATGCTATTTGCCCGACGACATGGATATCGGCCATTTCGTGGTCGAGCATCTGCAGCGCCTGCCAGGGGTGAAAGATACCTTCACCACCATGGCCTACAAGGCGTTCTCCCCCGACAAATCATCCTGAAATTCTCGCTTCGCATGGATCGGCGCGCGAGGGTGGCGTGAACGAAACGGCGCGGCACATCGTCATCGTCGGCGCCGGCCATGCCGGCGGCGTCGCCGCCGCGACATTGCGCCAGACCGGCTTTGCCGGCGCGATCACCTTGATCGGCAGCGAGCCCTATCCGCCACACGAACGGCCGCCGTTGTCGAAGGAATTGCTCGCCGGCGCCATTCCGGTCGAGAAGACGTACCTGCGGCCCCTCGCCTTCTACGCCGACAACCGTATCGTCTTCCATCCCGGCGAGACCGCGGTGGCGATCGACCGCACGGCGCAACGGGTCACGTTGAAGAACGGCGATGCTCTTTCCTACGACACGCTGCTACTGACGATGGGCGCGCGAGCGCGCCGACTGTCGCTGCCTGGCGCCGATCATCCGCGCGTGCTGTATCTGCGCGACATCGCGGACTCGCTGGCGCTGCGCGAGCATTTGAAGCCGGGCGTGCGCGCCGCGGTCATCGGCGCCGGGTTCATCGGCCTGGAAGCCGCGGCGGCGGCCCGCAAACGCGGCGCCGCGGTGACGGTGCTTGAAGTCCAGCGCGAACCGTTGCAACGGGTCTGTCCGCCCGAGATCGGCTGCTTCATGGCGGACCTGCATCGGCGCAACGGCGTCGAGCTGCGTACCGGCGTCCGCATCACCGCGATTGCGGGCGCCGATGACGCCCTCGCCCTGTACACCGCCGACGGCGGCACCGTCGCCGCCGACATCGTCCTCGCCGGCATTGGCGCGCAACCGAACGTCGAATTGGCGCAGGCCGCCGGCCTCGCCGTCGACAATGGCATTCTCACCGACGAATTCGGCCGCACCAGCGATCCGCACATTTTCGCCGCCGGCGACGTGACGCGGCATTTCAATCCGCTGTTAGGACGCAAAATCCGCCTCGAGGCATGGCAGAATGCGCAGAATCAGGCGATCGCCGTCGCCAAGGTCATGGCCGGCGGCAACCAGCCGTATGCCGAAGTGCCGTGGTTCTGGACCGATCAGTACGACGTCAATCTCCAGATCGCCGGCGCGCCGGAGCGTTGGGGTGAATTGGTGTGGCGCGGCGGAGTCGATAACAAAGCATTCACGCTGTTCGCCATGGAAGGCGGCATACCTGTCGCCGCCATCACGATGAACAACGGCCGCGACATGCGTGCGGCGCGCGAGCTGATCGCCCGCCGGCGCGCCATCGATCCGGCGCGGCTTGCGGATACCCAGGTGAAATTGCAGGATCTGGCCAAGGAGAGTGCAGGTGGCTGACGAGAATTGGGTGACGGTGGCGAAACGCTCGGCGATCAGTCCGGGCGACGTGTTGGGCGTGACGCTCGGCGAGCGCGAATTCGCGCTCTACGATCTCGACGGCGAGCTCTACGCCACCGACAATCTGTGCACGCACGCGTTCGCGCTGCTGAGCCAAGGTTGGCTCGACGGCGAAGTGATCGAGTGCCCGCTGCACGGCGGCCGCTTCGAGGTCAAGACTGGCAAGGTTCTCTGTCCGCCGGTCACCGAGGATCTCAAGACCTACAAGGTGCGGTTGGTCGGCGACGACGTTCAGATCCAGCTCGACTGACGGCCCGCGGTTTGGCGTCGCCGCGACGCTGTTCTTCGTGCGCGCCTATGCCGACGGCTTCCGTTTCGGCGACATCACCGTCGCGGTGCTGGTGTGGGCGAGCCCGCTGATCAATCCACCGACGGTCTTCCGGCTGGGTTTCGTGACGCCGCTACTGGTAGCGCTGTTCATCGGCTGCGCCATGGCGCGCGGCCGCCGCGATGCCATTCAATCCGC
The DNA here is from genome assembly GCA_018971215.1 of Alphaproteobacteria bacterium. Lineage (GTDB taxonomy): Bacteria > Pseudomonadota > Alphaproteobacteria > ATCC43930 > CGMCC-115725 > REEB95. The sequence continues at coordinate 1,921 of JAGXBG010000027.1, read as the reverse complement.
GCCGGGCGGAATCCTGAATCCCGCCTGACGTCGCGTCGGGTCAGCGGACGGTGCGAACGGCCAGCCCGCTCATTTCGTATTCCGGCATGCCGAGCAAGTCGTGGCCGGTGACGGTCTTTTCCTGGGTGATGATGATGACGTTGGCGCCCATGCCGGCGGCGCGCTCCTTGAGCTGCTGGAGCAAGCTGTCCTCGGTGGCCGTTGAACTGCCATGGGCGACGACGACGCCGAGTTGCGCATAGACCGCAGGCGGCTTGCGCGTGATTTGTATGATGCCGGTCCACGGTTTGTAATATGCCGTTGACGACGAATAGTAATCGGTCCGGTCGCAGGCGGCAGCCGCTAGCGCCAGCGCGGCGCAGACGAGGCGCATGGCGGCGCGATGCGCCCGCGCCGCTCGACGAACGGAACCGGATGCGCGCGCGCCGCGGAAGGTTTGCAAGGTAAAATCCAGCAAGAGTTCGATCCGACAATCGGCCCCCTCTTTATCAGATCGGCCGGCCGGCGCGGAAGAGCATTTACCCGTGCCGCCCACGCCCTCTACGATGGCGGGGCGCCGCGGTTGCGACCGGGGGGACCTGCATGAAGATCGACGTCGACGATTTTCGCGTGCACGCCGGCGACAAGGTCAAGTTGCACAAATGGCCGACGCGCGTCACCCCAGTCTACACGTCGAAGGCCGACTACCAGGAATTGCTGCGCGACCACGTCGAGCGTCTCAGCGCGCTGCAGGCGAAGCTCTATGCCGCCAACCGTTACGCCGTGCTGATCATTTTCCAGGCGATGGACGCCGCCGGCAAGGACGGCGCCATCAAGCACGTCATGTCGGGGGTCAACCCGCAGGGCTGCCAAGTCTTCAGCTTCAAGCATCCGAGCGCGACGGAGCTGGCGCACGATTTCCTCTGGCGCACGACACGGTCGCTGCCCGAACGCGGACGCATCGGCATCTTCAATCGCTCCTATTACGAGGAAGTGCTGATTGTCCGCGTGCATCCGGAGATCCTGTACGGCGAAGGCGTCGAAACCGACGGCGGAACCGACGGCGACGTATGGCGGGCGCGCTATCGCTCGATCGCCGATCTCGAGCGGCACCTCCATCGCAACAACACGCGCATCGTCAAATTCTTCCTGCATCTGTCGAAGGAGGAACAACGCCGGCGCTTCCTGGCCCGCATCGACGAACCCGAGAAGAATTGGAAATTCAGCCTTGCCGACGTCGAGGAGCGCCGCTTCTGGAAACGCTACATGAAGGCCTACGAGAAATGCCTCGCCGCAACCAGCACCGACCACGCGCCGTGGTATGTCGTGCCTGCCGACGACAAGCCGAATGCGCGGCTGATCGTGTCGCAGATCCTGCTCGAGACGCTCGAAGGGCTGCGTCTCGACTATCCGGAAACGACGCGCGCCCGCCGCCGCGAACTGCTGGCGATCCGCAAGCGCCTGGCGCGCGAGCGGGGATGATTGGGACGGCGCCCACACGTCGCAGTTGTGCGCCGCAACCTTTACCCGAAGTTAAGGATTTGGGACCAGCCTGCATACACCGGAGGATATTACCTAACCTGTCGATCCGCCTCGTTTTGAAGCGGATTCGATGAACGGGGGAATATCCCTTGGGTGCACAACTCTTCGGCGAAATTCGTCGTGATCCGGTTCTGGGGCCCGCCTTGGCCTACTGGGAACGCAAATGCGGATCGCGCCTCATACCGGCGCACCGCGACATCGACGCCACCGAAATTTCGCCCTCGCTCCTGCCCTATCTGCAGATCACCGAGCGCGTCGGGAGTGCCGGACGAATCCGCTACCGCCTAGTCGGCACCGGCATCGTCGAAGCTTACGGCGCCGACCTGACGGGGAAATACATGGACGAGATTTATTCCGGGCAGCGTCTGCGTTATGCCGAAGCCAACTACCGCGCCGTTTG
>JAGXBG010000181.1 GCA_018971215.1 Alphaproteobacteria bacterium | reverse complement strand
ATGCTTGTGAACCAAGCGGTTTCCGTCCCATAGCTCGAAACCGTCATAGGGATCGTGGATGCGGCTTTCCTGGCGCTCATAAAATAACTTAATGGCGCACTGGACGGCCTCAGCGTCGGTAACGGCGTCAACGACTTCAACGCCCTTAAAATGGCCACCCCGCATCAAATAGCAGCGCATGGAAACCCCCCATTTGCCAGTTTTAGGCGTGAGTGCGGGCGGTTAAGTCTCTGCCGCTTGCGTGTCTCTCGGTCGTCAGTGCCCCAAGGGCGAAGCTGACGATTTTAGTATAATACCATCATTTATCCACAGGCGCGACTCGCTTCGATCCGGCCCTATCTGGCTAATCGGCCAAAGCCTGCTTAGGTGCGTTTGCTACTTAACTACCCAATCCTCGAACGGCAGCAGAAGCTGGCGCGGATCGCTCGGTAATTCCTGTCCGCGCCAATGCCGCTTATGGCATCGGCTAGGCTGACCGCGCTTCCGTTCGTCGTCCGCAACCAACTGTTTCGTAAGTGAGCCGACGGCCCTTCGCACCCTTCAACGCCAGATCAGCGCGGGCCGCGTTGTCAATGCCGGGCTTCTCGCGATTGCTGTACCTGAAATCAAACTCGGCCAGGTATCGATGCAAGTGCGCTTCGGAAATGCACTGGATAGGTGCCGTACACACCGCGTTTCAGGATAGAGAAAAATCGCTCGACGGTATTCATGTATGCGTCGCCCCGGACGTATTCGTTAAGCCAGTGATTGACCGTCTTGTGAGAGGCGAAGCCTTTGCCGATGCCGCCATTAGGCGTGTAGCTCGTCGGTGCGGAAATGCGACTTTGGCGACGCTTGGCTGGTAATCACGGCCCGCAAGGTTTCGACGCGGATATTGGGAATACGGAACGACCACGCCGCGCCGCCGCGTTCTACCAAGGCAACAACGGCGTTCTTAATAGCTGTATCCTCTCGCGAACTTCGTGCCAACCTTCCGGCCGGTGAAAGTCTCGTCAGCATCGATGATTTTCCCTTCGCCGCCGAGCGGCGGAAGGCCGTCGCCCCGCTTCATGATCTCGCGGATACGGTGCGTCAGGAACCATGCGGTTTTCATGCTGCATCGGAACGTCCGCTGAAGTTGACGCACGCTGAAACCCTTCTTGCTGGCCGTCAGCAAGTGGATCGCCTGCAACCACAGGCGAAGCGGCAGATGGCTATCCTCGAAAATCGTGTCGATCCGCACGGTAAAGGGCTTCCGGCAGACGTAGCACTTGCGGAGGCCCGGACGGCTCGTTGTACCAGTCAGACGCCCGATCTTGTCACCCGTAGCGCCGCAGTGCGGGCATATAGGACCATTAGGCCACAGCTGCGCCTCGACGTAGGCGAAGGCGGCTTCCTCGTTGTGGAAATGGGGGGCGGACAAAACAAGCGATGTCATAGCGGTTTCTCCTCTATGGCCTTCAATCTTTCCTCAACGCATGGGGATGTAAAGTGTAACGCCGCCTAAATTTTAATCAGCGTCAACAATGCTGACTAAAAATCCGGCAGAACGTGCTTATCCACAGGGCAAATTGCTTGGAATCCCGCGGTGGGCGTGGGTTTGCACGATGGCACGAATCTTGAGTTCGCAAAGGCGGCCCGCCCGCTCGGGGGAGCCGTGCTTTGGCCCATTGGGAAAGGTTTCACCCTATGCGTTGGAATTCGCCGTTCGCTTCACGGATTAGAAGCGTCCTCCGGCTATTGCCGGTCATCGCGTTCGTGCTGATGCTGCCGTTGATGGCGGCACACGCCCAGCAGGCCGCACCCGCTACGCCAGCGGCGCCTGCGGCTGCGGCGCCAGCCGCCGCCGCACCGGCCACTGCTGCACCGGCGGCACCGCCCGCCTGCGGCGGCAAGGTGCTGACGAAGTGCACGCCCGATTCCGGCGACAGCGCCTGGATGCTGGCGTCGGTCGCGCTGGTGTTGATGATGACCGTGCCGGGTCTTGGCCTGTTCTACGGCGGCATGGTCCGCAAGAAGAATGTCGGCGACACGGTGATGACGAGCTTCTTCATCACCTGCTTGGTGACGGTGCTGTGGGCGGTATGCAACTACAGCTTTGCCTTCCGCGCCGGCACGCCGTTTATCGGCGGCCTCGACCGCGCCTTCCTGCAAGGCATCTTGAGCGACGTCTCGAACAACACCGGCAATCCTAATTCACTGGCGCCGACGATTCCCGAGACCGTCTACATGTGCTTCCAGATGACGTTCGCGATCATCACGCCGGCGCTGATCGCCGGCTCGTTCGCCGAGCGCATGAAGTTCTCGTCGATGTGCGTGTTCATCGCGCTGTGGGCGACCATCGTCTACGCGCCGGTCGCGCACTGGGTGTGGGGACCGGACGGTTTCCTCAACAGCAGCAACGACGCCGCCACCATCAAGGTGCTCGACTTCGCCGGCGGCACCGTCGTGCACATCAATTCCGGCGTCGCCGGCTTGATGACGGCGCTGATGCTCGGCAAGCGCAAGGATAGCGGGCCGGCGCACAACGTCGTGCTCACCTTCATCGGCGCTTCGCTGCTGTGGGTCGGCTGGTTCGGTTTCAACGCCGGCTCGGCGGTGTCGGCCGGAATGCAGGCCGGCATGGCGATGACCGTGACGCAGATCGCGACCGCGATGGCGGGCCTGACCTGGATGGTCGTTGAATGGGCGCTGCGCGGCAAACCCACCGTCATCGGCATCTGCTCCGGCGCAGTCGCTGGCCTGGTCGCGATCACGCCGGCGTCGGGCTTCGTCGGTCCGGTCGGCGCCTTGGTGATCGGCGGCGCGGCCGGCGTGATCTGCTACTGGGGCGCCACCGGCCTCAAGCACGCGTTCGGTTACGACGATGCGCTCGACGCCTTTGGCGTGCATGCGGTCGGCGGCATCACCGGTGCCCTGCTCACCGGCGTCTTCGCCATCCAGGAATATGGCGGCACGCCGGGCCTGATCGAAGGCAACGCCATGCAGGTGCTCAATCAGGCCGAAGGCATCCTGATCGTCCTGGTCTACGACGCCATCGTCACGCTCGTCCTGCTCAAGGTGATTGACGTGATCATGGGCTTGCGCGTCGAGGAAGAAGTCGAACGCGACGGCCTCGACCTCGCCTTGCACGGCGAGATCGTCCAGTAAGCCTGGCTTTCTCCTGAGGTGCACTGGGGGCGGCGCAAGCCGCCCCCTTTTTCTTTGCTGCCCCATTGGATAGCAATATTCGGATTTAGCCCCGGTCTTACGGTTGCTTCCTTGGCGATCCTCGACTCTTAGCGTATGATTTACGGGTTATCCCCGGGAATCACAGAGTTTTCCCCCGATTTTAGGGACCGCGCCATGGTAAGCATCGACGCCGGCCGCAGCCGAACCCGCCACCGGGAAGGCATCCATTGGCTCCGGCTGGCGATGCGCCTGACCGGCGGCCTGGTGCTACTGGCGGCGCTATTCGTCGGCCTGGCGCTGGCGAGTTACGATCGCCATGACCCCTCCTGGAATCACGCCGTCGCCGGCCCGGTGACCAACCTGATGGCGCTGCCCGGCGCGCAACTGGCCGATGCGCTGCTGCAAGCGTTCGGCGCCGCCGCGGTGTTGGTGCCGTTATTCCTGGCCGATTGGGCGGCGCGGCTGATGACCGGCCATGGGCGGCGTCGTTTCTGGCTGAAGCTGCTACTGGCGCCGTGGACCGTGCCGCTGGCGGCGTTGGCATTGTCGATCCTGCCGGCGCCGTGGTGGTGGCCGATCCGTTCGGGCATTGGTGGCTTCATCGGTCAACTCGCGCGTCAAGGCGCTGGCCATCTCGACATCGCGCCGCCGCTGTCGGCGATGGCTGCTGCCGCGCTTGTCGGCACGATCCTGCTCTATGTTTTCGGTCCGTCGGCAAGCACCCGCACCGCCCGCGCGCCGCGCGAGAAACCGCCGAGCCTTCGCGTCCGTTTGCTTGGTTGGCTGCCACGGCCGCATCTGCCGCAGTGGCGGCGCGTCGCCGTCGATCGTCCGGTCGCGCTCGAAACCGGCCCGCGCCGCGAGCCGCTACTGCTCGACGCCACCGGCGCCGAGAGTTTCGACGACGAACCGGCGGAAGCGCCGCCGCGCCGGTCGGCTGCGGTCGACCTGCCGCCGCGCGAGCGCAAGATTAAGCGGCTGCGCCAGGCGTCGCTCGCGCTTGACGCCGCCGATCACGTGTTGCCGTCGCTCGAGCTCCTGGCCGAAGTGCCGCCGACGCGCACCGCCGCGGTCAACGAAGAAGCCTTGCAGCAGAACGCGCGCCTTCTCGAATCGGTGCTCGAGGATTTCGGCGTCCGCGGCCAGATCGTCAAAGTGCGGCCGGGTCCCGTCGTTGCCCTCTATGAGCTCGAACCGGCCGCCGGCATCAAGGCGTCGCGCGTCATCGGTCTGGCCGACGACATCGCCCGCTCGATGAGTGCGCTGTCGGCGCGCGTCGCGGTCATTCCCGGCCGCTCGGTGCTCGGTATCGAATTGCCGAACGCGCGTTCGGAAATGGTGTTCCTGCGCGAGCTGCTGGCGTCCGAGGCCTACGAGCGCAACAGCGCCAAGCTGCCGCTGGTGCTCGGCAAGGACATCGGCGGCGCGCCGGTGATCGCCGATCTCCAGCGCATGCCGCATTTGCTGATCGCCGGCACCACCGGCTCGGGCAAGTCGGTCGGCATCAACACGATGATCCTGTCGGTCCTTTATCGGCTGTCGTCGGACCAG
>JAGXBG010000180.1 GCA_018971215.1 Alphaproteobacteria bacterium | reverse complement strand
TCGCCGCCGCGCCAAGCGATCCGTCGCACCCGTTTGACCGGGCTGAAGCCGTCGGCGGTCATTCGGCGGCGGTGGCCGGCACCTTGACGTCGATCCGGCGGCTCTTTTCCGCCATATCGCGATAGCTTTCCTGCCACTCGGTCGGCCCGTTCGACGGCGAAATCTGCACCGCCGTCACCTTGTATTCCGGACAGCTTGTCGCCCAGTCGGCATAGTCGGTCGTGACGACGTTGGCCTGGGTGTTGGGGTGATGGAACGTCGTGTAGACCACGCCCGGCGCCACGCGTTCGGTGATGCGCGCGCGCAGGGTGGTCTCGCCGGAACGGCTGGCGAGCCGCACCCAATCGCCGTCGCGCACGCCGCGCTCTTCGGCGTCGTGCGGATGGATTTCGAGCCGGTCTTCCTCGTGCCAGACGACGTTGTCGGTGCGCCGTGTCTGCGCGCCGACATTGTATTGGCTGAGGATGCGGCCGGTGGTCAGCAGCAGCGGGAAGCGCGGCCCGACCTTTTCATCCGTCGGCACGTATTCGGTGACGATGAAGTTGCCCTTGCCGCGGACGAAGGTGCCGATATGCATGATCGGCGTGCCTTCCGGCGCCTTGTCGTTGCACGGCCATTGGATCGAACCGACCTCGTCGAGCTTCTTGAACGAAACGCCGGTGAAGGTCGGCGTCAGCCGCGCGATCTCGTCCATGATCTCGGACGGGTGCGCGTAGGTCATCTCGAAGCCCATCGCCTTGGCGATGGCGATGGTGATTTCCCAATCGGCATAGCCGTTCTTCGGCGCCATCACCTTGCGCACGCGGCCGATGCGGCGCTCGGCATTGGTGAACGTGCCGTCCTTCTCGAGGAAGGTCGAACCCGGCAGGAAGACGTGCGCGAAGTTCGCGGTCTCGTTGAGGAACAGATCCTGCACCACGATGCATTCCATCGCCGCCAAGCCGGCGGTGACGTGCTTGGTGTCGGGATCCGACTGGACGATGTCCTCGCCCTGGACGTAGAGGCCGCGGAAGCTGCCGTCGAGCGCAGCATCGAACATGTTGGGAATCCGCAGGCCCGGCTCGGGCTCGAGCGTCACGCCCCAGGCCGCCTCGAACAAGGCGCGCGTCGCCTCGTCCGAGATATGGCGATAGCCGGAGAGTTCGTGCGGAAACGAGCCCATGTCGCACGAGCCTTGGACGTTGTTCTGGCCGCGCAGCGGATTCACGCCGACGCCGCGCCGGCCGATGTTGCCGGTGGCCATCGCGAGATTGGCCATTCCCATGACCGCCGTCGTGCCCTGGCTGTGCTCGGTGACGCCGAGGCCGTAATAGATCGCAGCGTTGCCGCCGGTGGCATAGAGCCGGGCAGCGGCGCGGATCTCTTTGGCGTCGAGACCAGCGAGCGGCGCGACGGTTTCCGGACTGTTTTCCGGCAACGCGACGAAGCTCGCCCATTCGGCGAACGCTGCCTTGTCGCAGCGCTCTTCGACGAACGCGCGGTTCACCAGCCCCTCGGTGACGACGACATGCGCCAATGCGTTGAGTACGGCGACGTTGGTGCCGGGCCGGATCGGCAGATGGTGGTTCGCTTCGATGTGCACCGAGCGCACCAGGTCGGTGCGCCGCGGATCGATGACGATCAGCTTGGCGCCGGCGCGCAGCCGCTTCTTCATCTGCGAGCCGAACACCGGATGGGCGTCGGTCGGGTTGGCGCCGATGACCATGATGACGTCGGCCTCTTCGACCGAGTCGAAATCCTGGGTGCCGGCCGAGGTGCCGAAGGTCTTGCTCAGGCCATAGCCGGTCGGCGAATGGCAGACGCGCGCGCAGGTATCGACGTTGTTGTTGCCGAACACGGCGCGCACCAGCTTCTGCACCAGATAGGTCTCTTCATTGGTGCAGCGCGACGACGTGATGCCGCCGATCGAGCCGCGGCCGTATTTCGCCTGAATGCGCTTGAACTCGGAGGCGACGCGGCCGAGTGCCTCTTCCCACGACACTTCGCGCCATGGATCGGTGATCTTTTCGCGCACCATAGGCTTCAGGATGCGATCGCGATGCGTCGCATAGCCCCAGGCGAAGCGGCCTTTGACGCAGGAATGGCCGTGATTCGCCTTGCCGTCCTTGTACGGCACCATGCGCACCAGCTCGCTGCCGCGCATCTCGGCCTTGAAGCTGCAACCGACGCCGCAATAGGCGCAGGTCGTGACCACCGAATGCTCGGGCTGGCCGACTTCGATGACCGACTTCTCCATCAGCGTCGCCGTCGGGCAGGCCTGCACGCAAGCGCCGCACGAGACGCATTCGGATTCGAGAAACGATTCGGCCATTCCGGCTTCGATGGTCGATTGGAAGCCGCGGCCGTCCACGGTCAGCGCAAAGGTGCCCTGCACCTCTTCGCAGGCGCGCACGCAGCGCGAACAGACGATGCACTTCGCCGGATCGAAGGTGAAATAGGGATTGGATGTGTCCTTTTCGGCCTTGAGGTGGTTCTCGCCCTCGTAGCCGTAGCGCACTTCGCGCAAGCCGACGGCGCCGGCCATGTCCTGCAGCTCGCAATTGCCGTTCGCCGAGCAGGTGAGGCAATCGAGCGGATGGTCGGAGATATAGAGCTCCATGACGTTGCGGCGGAGGTCCTTCAGCCGCGCGCTTTGCGTCGTCACCGCCATGCCTTCTGCGACCGGCGTGGTGCACGAAGCAGGCGTGCCGGCACGGCCGGCAATCTCGACCAGGCAGAGACGGCACGAGCCGAAGGCCGCAACCGAATCGGTGGCGCAAAGCCGCGGCACTTCGGTGCCTACCGTCATTGCCGCGCGCATGACCGAGGTGCCTTCAGGCACCGTGACGGTGAAACCGTCGATCGTGAGCGTGACGGTCTTGTCGCTCTTCGCGGCCGGCGTGCCGTAATCGGTTTCCTTGATCAGTGACATGGCAGACTCCTATTCAGCGGCGGCGAGGCCCGGCTGTGCGCCGAAATCTTCTGGGAAATGGGTGACCGCGCTCATCACCGGATAGGGCGCGAAGCCGCCAAGCGCGCACAGCGAGCCCAGCTTCATGGTGGTGCACAATTCCTTGAGCAGCGTGAGATTGGCGGCGCGGTTCTCGTTGCGTACGATGCGATCGATCACCTCGACGCCGCGCGTCGAGCCGATGCGGCACGGCGTGCACTTGCCACAGGATTCGATGGCGCAGAATTCCATGGCGAAGCGCGCCTGCTGCGCCATGTCGACGGTGTCGTCGAACACCACGATGCCGCCGTGGCCGATGAGGCCGTCGCGTGCGGCGAAGGCTTCGTAATCGAACGGCGTGTCGAACAAGGCGCGCGGGAAATAAGCGCCCAGCGGCCCGCCGACCTGGACCGCACGTACCGGCCGGCCCGAGGCCGTGCCGCCACCGATCTCGTCGACCAGCGTGCCCAGCGTTACGCCGAAGCCGGCTTCGAACAGTCCGCCGTATTTGATGTTGCCGGCGAGTTGCACCGGAATGGTGCCGCGCGAGCGGCCCATGCCGACATCGGCGTAGGCCTTGGCGCCTTCCGCCAGAATAAACGGCACCGACGCCAGCGAGATGACGTTGTTGACGACCGTCGGCTGGCCGAACAGCCCGTGATGCGCCGGCAGCGGCGGCTTGGCCCGCACCATGCCGCGCTTGCCTTCGAGGCTGTCGAGCAGCGCAGTCTCCTCGCCGCAGACATAGGCGCCGGCGCCGACGCGGATCTCGATGTCGAATTCGTAGGCCGAACCTGCCAGCTTTGGACCGAGATAGCGCTCGGCCCGGGCGACCGCCAGCGCACGGCCGAGGGTCTCGATCGCGTGCGGATATTCCGACCGGAGGTAGACGTAGCCCTTGGTCGCGCCGACGGCGATGCCGGCGATGGTCATGCCTTCGATCAGGACGAACGGATCGCCTTCCATGATCATGCGGTCGGAGAAGGTTCCGGAATCGCCCTCGTCCGCGTTGCAGACGATGTACTTCTGCGGCGCCGCGGCCTGCGCCGTCGTGCGCCACTTGATGCCGGTTGGGAAGCCGGCGCCGCCGCGGCCGCGCAGCCCGGAGCGCGTGACTTCCTCGACAATCGCGGCCGGCGCCATGCCGACCGCGCGCTCGAGGCCTTTATAACCGCCGTGCGCGCGGTAATCCGCCAGCGACAGCCGATCGACGATGCCGCAGCGCGCGAAGGTGAAGCGCTGCTGGCGCTTCAGGAACGGAATGTCGTCGGGCCGGCCGAGGCGCCGCGCATGCGGCTTGCCATCGAGCCAGCTGGCGTCGAACAACGCCTCGACTTCGGTCGCACGAACCGGGCCATAGGCGATGCGTTCGCCGCCGACGGCGACCTCGATCATCGGCTCGAGCCAGAACAGGCCGCGCGATCCGGTGCGGACGATCTCGGCGTCGATCTGGCGTCGGCGCAGCGCGGCGACGATCGCCCGTTCGACGTCGTCGGCGCCGAGAGCGAGCGCAGCGGCATCGCGTGGAATGAAAATGCGCGGACGCGTCATGACCGCCGCGCTCCATCGATGAGGGTGTCGAGACTCTTGGCGTCGAGCCGGCCGAACACCTGATGGTCCAGCATCGCCGCCGGTGCGCAGGCGCACAGGCCGAGACAGAACACGGGCTCGAGCGTGACCCGTTTGTCGGTGGTGGTTTCATGCCAATCGACGTGCAGCTTTTCGCGCGCATGCGCCGCGAGCGCGTCCGCACCCATCGACTGACAGGCTTCGGCCCGGCACAGTTTCAGCACATGG